>CALEYZ010000114.1 GCA_937928195.1 uncultured Limnohabitans sp. | reverse complement strand
CATTTGGTTCTGGCAATTATTTGGCCACAGAAATCAACACCAGCAAGTACAACCGGACTATCGTGGTCAGCACCACCGATCCGTATTACACGCCAGAAGGTATTTCAAGAACCATCGATGTGTTTCACCGTACAACCCGTCCTTACTTGGGTGACTTGAATGCCTACAGCTTGGTCAGCTCTGGTGCTGGCATGCGATTTGGTGTACCTTTCAGTGAGATTGACACGGTGTACTTTGGTGCAAATTTAGAGCAAACCTCCATTCGGCCTGGTAACAACCTGCCCAATGCCTATGTGGAATACATGCAGCAATTTGGCTACACCAGCAATTCTTTGCCATTCACGGTGGGTTGGGCACGAGATGGTCGCGACAGTGCACTGGTGCCAACCCGCGGCATGTTGCAGCGATTCAACTCAGACTTGAGCATGTCGGGTGATGCACGTTATGTGCGAACCAATTATCAAATTCAGCAGTACACGCCGCTGACCAAAAAGTATACTTTGGCACTCAATGCGGACTTGGGTTGGGGGCAGGGATTGTCCAATCGACCCTATCCCTTGTTCAAAAACTACTTTGTGGGTGGTTTGGGCAGCGTTCGCGGCTTCCAGCAGTCCACTTTGGGCCCCTCTGACAGTACCAACAGCCTTTACTTGGGTGGTCCCAAGAAAATTGTCATGAATGCCGAATTGTTGGCGCCTTTCCCCGGTGCGGGCAACGACCGGACTTTGCGTCTGTTTGCCTTTACCGACGTGGGCCGGGCGTTTGGCGAACATGAAAAGGTCAACTTGTCGGAACTTAGATCTTCTTATGGTGTCGGTTTGAGTTGGATTTCTCCAATGGGGCCTTTGCGCTTTTCTTACGCCATGCCCATGCGACGCCAGGTTACGGATAAAATCCAGAGATTGCAATTCCAAATCGGAACTTCTTTTTAATGAAAACACTTCGTCATTTCTCACAAGTTTGTTTGTTGGCCATCAGCGCTTTGAGCGCCGGCATTGTCAGCGCTCAGGAGTTCAAAATCGGTTTTGTCAACACCGATCGAATCTTCCGCGAAGCCAGTACGGCCAAAAATGCGCAGGCCAAGTTGGAGCAAGAGTTTGCCAAACGCGAAAAAGACCTGGTCGACTTGGGTAACACCATCAAGGCCGCTTCCGATAAATTTGAACGTGAAGCGCCCACCTTGTCCGAGACACAACGCAATACGCGTCAAAAACAGCTCATGGACCAAGACCGTGAGTTCCAGCGCAAGCGTCGTGAGTTCCAGGAAGACTTGAATACTCGTAAAAATGAAGAGCAGCAAGTCGTGATCGAACGCGCTAACCGTGCGGTGAAGCAAGTGGCAGAAACAGAAAAATACGATGTGATTTTTCAAGAAGCCGTTTACATCAACCCCAAGCACGACATCACTGACAAAGTTATCAAGTCACTCAACGCAACCGCTGGCAAGTAATTGCTGAGCGCATTGGACCTGTGTTGTGCTGCAGCTTGGTGAAATTGTTGAAGCTTTAGGCGGCAGCCTTCACGGCAGTCCACAAACCCCCATCGACAAACTGGCCCCGCTCGAAACAGCGGGCGCCCGTGACTTGAGTTTTCTCAGTCACCCCAAATACCAATCGCTTTTATCGCAGTCGCAAGCCGCTTGCGTCATTGTCACGCCTCAATTCAAAGACTTAGCGCTTGAACGAGGTGCTTGCATCGTGACGGACGATCCTTACTTCTACTTCGCGCGTCTGACCCAACTTTGGAAGAAAAGAACGGCACCGGTGCCCGCCTTCAGAATCCATCCCAGCGCCGTGATCGATCCTTCTGCATCCGTGCATGAAACGGCCATCATTGGACCTTTGTGTGTGGTGGAACGTGGTGCTAAAGTGGGGGCTTTGACCCATCTGAAATCCAGTGTGACGTTGGGCGAAAATTGTCAAATTGGTGAGCGTTGCATTGTTCATGCTGGTGTGGTCATTGGCGCCGATGGCTTTGGCTTTGCGATGCACCAAGGTGCATGGGTCAAAATTGAACAGCTGGGTGCTGTCAGCATTGGGAGTGATGTTGAGATCGGTGCCAATACCTGCATTGATCGCGGTGCTTTGCAAGACACCGTCATTGAAGATGGTGTGAAGTTGGACAATCTCATTCAAATTGGTCACAACGTCCACATTGGTAAACACACGGCCATGGCGGGATGTGTGGGGATCGCTGGTAGCGCGCGCATTGGTGCCAATTGCACAGTGGGTGGTGGTGCCATCATTTTGGGTCACCTCAGTCTGGTCGATGGTGTGCATATTTCTGCAGCCTCTGTCGTCACGCGCAGCATTAAAAAGCCAGGACAGTACACTGGTCTGTTTCCCATCGATGACAATGCTTCATGGGAAAAAAATGCAGCCAGCCTGAAGCAGTTGCACCAACTAAGAGATCGAATCAAAGCCATGGAGGCACAGCGCCTTCAGCCACACTTACAGGAAAAATTACCATGATGGACATTTATCAAATTCTCAAGCAACTGCCGCACCGTTTTCCCATCTTATTGGTTGACCGCGTCTTGGAAATTGAAAAAGGTGTACGCATCAAGGCACTGAAAAATGTGTCGGTTAACGAGCCTTACTTCACTGGCCATTTCCCATCTCGTCCCGTCATGCCAGGCGTGTTGATGCTGGAAGCCTTGGCGCAAGCCGCCGCTTTGTTGGCGTTTGACACCATGGGTGAAACGCCTGATGAAAATACGGTTTATTACTTTGCGGGTATCGATGGCGCACGTTTCAAACGTCCCGTTGAGCCTGGCGACCAACTGATCTTGGAAGTTGAACTCGATCGGATGAAGGCCGGCATTTTTAAGTTCAAGGCGCGTGCCAAGGTGGGCGAAGAAATTGCGGTTGAAGCTGAATTGATGTGCACCATGCGCAAAGTTGCCTAAGGCCAAAGCCTATGACCACTGTGTCTCTTATTCATCCCACCGCCATCATTGACCCCGCGGCACAACTGGACAGCAGTGTCTCGGTCGGTCCTTATTCGGTCATCGGTCCTCATGTTCGCATTGACGCTGGCACCACGGTTGCTAGCCACTGCGTGATTGAAGGGCACACCACCATTGGCAAAGACAACAAAATTTTCCAGTTCAATTCACTAGGGGCTGTACCGCAAGACAAAAAATATGCGGGCGAACCTTGCGAGTTGATCATTGGTGATCGAAATACCATTCGAGAGTTTTGTACTTTCAACATTGGCTCGCCCGGGGATACTGGTGTCACCAAGTTGGGCAATGACAACTGGATCATGGCCTACGTGCATTTGGCCCACGATTGCGTGGTGGGCAATCACACCATTTTTGCCAACAGCTCACAATTGGCGGGCCATGTGCACGTCGATGACTGGGTGATCTTGGGTGGCTTTACAGTGGTTCATCAATTTTGCCGATTGGGTGCGCACAGTTTTACCGCCATGCATTCATTGCTGTTTGCCGATTTGCCGCCCTTTGTCATGGCACAAGGTCAGCCAGCGCAAGCCCGGTCAATGAATTTTGAGGGGCTGCGCCGGCGAGGTTTTTCTGCGGAACGAATTTCTGCGGTCAAGGCCATGCACAAAAGCCTTTACCGACAAAAACTGACGCTGGCCCAAGCGCAAGCCGAAATTGAGTTGCTCACGCAAAAGTACCCAGAGTCAAAAGCGGATGTCGAGATGATGCTCAGCTTCTTGCAAGGCACTTCGCCTGACCGTGGCATTGTGAGATAAAGCGTGCAACACGGGTCCAACGCCTCGCTTTCCAAAGCCCCTGATGGGGCTTTTTCCATGGCCTTGGTGGCGGGCGAGACCTCGGGTGATTTGCTAGCAGGTTTGATGATGCAAGGTATTCGTGCCCAATGGCCTGATGCCAACTTGTATGGCATTGGTGGCCCACGCATGCAGGCTCAGGGGTTCAATGCTTTGTGGCCTTCAGAGAAGCTGGCGGTGCGTGGCTATGTTGAAGTTTTACGTCATTACCGAGAAATCGTGGGCATTCGCAAGCAGCTCAAAGATCAGCTTTTGGCCAAACCGCCTCAAGTTTTTGTGGGCGTGGATGCGCCCGATTTCAACCTCGACCTAGAGCGTGATTTGAAACAGGCCGGCATTCCAACTGTTCATTTTGTGTGTCCCTCTATTTGGGCATGGCGAGCTGATCGCATTGAAAAAATCAAACAAAGCGTAGACCACGTTTTGTGTATTTTTCCTTTTGAAACAGATTTGCTGCATGCACATGGCATACCCGCAACCTATGTGGGCCATCCTTTGGCGCAGGCCATTCCCATGCATGTTGACATGTTGAAGGCGCGACGTGAGTTGAACCTGGAGCCTGATCGGCCTGTTGTGGCGCTCTTACCAGGAAGTCGTGAATCTGAAATCACTTACTTGGCCGAGCGGTTTTTTCAAACGGCCAAGTTGCTCAGCCAGCAAGATCCCCACTTGCAATTTGTGTTGCCCGCCATGCCTTCGATGAAGGCGCGCATAGAACAAATTCGCGACAAAGTCGGAGCGACGCAAGTTCAAATTTTGAAGGGACAATCACATGCTGCGTTGGCAGCTTGCGATGTCACACTCATTGCAAGCGGCACTGCCACGCTCGAGGCTGCGCTGTTCAAAAAACCGATGGTGATTGCGTACAACATGAATTGGCTCAGCTGGCAAATGATGAAGCGCAAAAAGTTGCAGCCCTGGGTTGGCTTGCCCAATATCTTGGCGCAAGAGTTTTGCGTGCCAGAATTTTTGCAAGACCAAGCCACGCCGGCCAATCTGTCCAAAGCTGTATTGGAATGGCTGAAATCACCTGCAAAGGCGCAAGCCTTGGTGAACCGGTTTGAAACGATGCACAAGTCCTTGTTGCGTGACACTCCCACATTGGCCGCCCATGCGATCCAAACGCTTGTCAACGCCTGAGCAGGTCAGCTTGGCTTGGGATGCGCCTGGCTTATTGGCTGGCGTGGATGAGGCAGGGCGGGGGCCGTTGGCCGGTCCGGTTGTGGCTGCTGCCGTCATCTTGGATGAACTCAAACCCATCAAAGGTTTGGCTGACTCTAAAAAACTGACGGCCAAAACTCGCGAACGTTTGTTCGACGAAATTCGCGCGAAGGCATTGTGCTTTGCCATTGCCGAGGCCAGTGTCGAAGAAATTGACACTTTGAACATTTTGCAAGCCACCATGCTGGCCATGCAGCGGGCCGTCGAGGCCCTTCGCCTGAAGCCCACTTTGGTGTATGTCGATGGGAATCGTTTGCCTATTTTGGATGTGCGTGGAGAGGCCATCGTGAAGGGCGACGAAAAGGTGCAAGAAATTTCAGCGGCTTCTATTTTGGCCAAGGTGCACCGAGATCGCATGTGCGACGACATGCATCGACAATTCCCAGCCTATGGTTTCGATGCGCACAAAGGGTATGGCACTGCCGTTCACCTCAAGGCTCTGCAAACATGGGGTGCAACGCCTTTTCATCGTAAAACTTTTGCGCCAGTCACACAGGCCATTTTGGCTGCCCAAAAATCATGAAATTGATCACGTCCCGAGACAATCCTCGCTTGAAAAGCATTCGTCGCTTGGCGCAAGACTCACAGGCTTATCGAAAAATGGGTTTGGTTTGGCTGGAGGGGGATCACCTTTGCCGCGCCGCTTTGTTGCGAGGTGTGAAGCCCGATTTGGCGATTTTCTCGGAGTCCATCTGGCAGGCGTTTGAGTTTGAGTGGGGTCATTGTGCAGCCGAGGTTTGGGTGCTGCCCGACACATTGTTTGCAGGGCTTAGCGCTTTGGAGTCGCCGGCCAAAATGGGTTTTCTATTGAGTTTGCCAGTGGCGCCCGAGTTGGACCCCAATGCGTCCACGGTGGTGCTTGACCGACTTCAAGATGCCGGCAATGTTGGCGCGATTTTGCGCAGTGCATCTGCCTTTGGCTTCAAACAAGTGGTGGCCCTCAAAGGTACCGCAGGTTTATGGTCACCCAAAGTCTTGCGGGCGGGGATGGGAGCTCACTTCGGTCTGTGCCTGATCGAGGCAGCCAGTTTAGAGGATTTGAATGCGCTGAATGTTCCATTGTTGGGGACCGATGTGCATGAAGGCCCTTTTTTGCACGACTTGATTCAACAACGTCAGCTTTCGCGCCAATGTGCTTGGGTGATGGGGCATGAGGGGCAGGGCGTCTCTCCTGAATTGATGGCCAAAGTTCACCAGAAGGTCAGAATTGCACAGCCTGGTGGGGAGGAATCTCTGAATGTGGCCACAGCCGCGGCCATCTGCATGCATGCAAGCGCCACTTCTGCGCAATGAGCAGGCAGTAGAGTGCAGAGAGTGCCAATTTCTTGAAAAATCAGAGGCGTCAAGCCCGGGTAAGGGAATACTCGCGGCTATAATGAGAGGCTTTCCCGCATCAACCTGTACGCACCCGCTCACAACAAGCCATTTCCCTTCAAAAGCAGCCAAAAAGTGAACCTTTTAAGGTGAATCTTGCGCGTGCTGGGGCGTACCCGAACCATTCCGGAGAACCCAGTGCTTTTGTCTCTTCAGGGAACCTTCCCCTTAGCCATTTTGGCGCTTGCAGACGGCACAGTCTTTGTCGGCAATTCCATTGGAGCTCCTGGCTCCACTGTTGGTGAGGTGGTTTTCAATACCTCCCTCACAGGCTATCAAGAAATCCTCACAGACCCCAGCTACTGCCAGCAGATCGTGACCCTCACGTATCCGCACATTGGCAATTACGGCGTCAACCCCGAGGATGTCGAATCAGACAAAGTCCATGCTGCTGGCCTGATCATCAAAGATCTGCCCATGGTCGCAAGCAATTTCCGTTCAACTGAAACGCTCTCGGCCTATTTGTCACGCAGTGGCACTGTGGCCATTGCCAACATTGATACCCGCAAACTCACACGCCTCTTGCGCACCAAAGGTGCTCAAAATGGTGCCATTGTTGCTTTGGCTGCTGGCCAGGCTGTTACGCCAGAGATCACGGCCCAAGCGGTGCAAGCTGCAAAAGCGGCACCTGCCATGGCCGGTTTGGATTTGGCTCAAAAAGTCACTGTGTCTGCACCTTACGCTTGGACCGAGTCCGAGTGGAAGCTGGGCAGTGGTTATGGCCAACAAACTGCCCCGCGTTTCCATGTGGTGGCTTACGACTTTGGCGTCAAGAAAAACATTTTGCGCATGCTGGCCGAGCGCGGCTGCAAAGTTACTGTGGTGCCGGCCAAAACGCCCGCCGCTGAAGTGCTCAAGCACAAGCCCGATGGCATCTTCTTGTCTAACGGCCCTGGCGATCCAGAGCCTTGCGACTACGCCATTGCTGCAGCCAAAGAACTGATCGAAACCGGCATTCCTACTTTTGGTATTTGCTTGGGTCACCAAATCATGGCTTTGGCCAGCGGTGCCAAAACTTTCAAAATGAAGTTTGGCCACCACGGCGCCAACCATCCGGTCAAAGACCTCGACTCGGGTCGTGTGTCCATCACCAGTCAAAACCACGGCTTTGCCGTGGACGAAAAGTCTTTGCCTGCTAACTTGCGTGCCACGCACGTTTCTTTGTTCGATGGCACCTTGCAAGGTTTGGCGCGAACCGACAAACCTGCGTTCTGCTTCCAAGGTCACCCCGAGGCCTCTCCTGGCCCTCACGACATTGCCTATCTCTTCGATCGCTTCATCAACCTGATGGAGACCAAATAACATGCCAAAGCGGACCGACCTTAAAAGCATTCTCATCATTGGCGCTGGCCCCATCATCATTGGCCAGGCCTGTGAGTTCGACTACTCTGGTGTGCAAGCTTGTAAAGCTTTGCGCGAAGAGGGCTACAAAGTCATTTTGATCAACAGCAACCCTGCCACGATCATGACCGACCCCGCCACTGCGGACGTCACCTACATTGAACCCATCACTTGGCAAACGGTCGAGAAGATCATTGCCAAAGAGCGCCCCGATGCCATTCTGCCCACCATGGGCGGCCAAACAGCGCTCAACTGTGCGCTCGATTTGTGGCACCACGGCGTGCTCGACAAGTACAAAGTAGAGTTGATTGGCGCCACCCCCGAAGCCATCGACAAAGCGGAAGACCGCTTGAAGTTCAAAGATGCCATGACCAAAATTGGTCTGGGCTCTGCGCGCTCTGGCATTGCACACAGCATGGAAGAAGCTTGGGCGGTTCAGCGCGAAATGGGTTTCCCAACGGTCATTCGCCCCAGCTTTACATTGGGCGGCACAGGCGGTGGTATTGCCTACAACCCAGAAGAATTCGAGACCATTTGCAAGCGTGGTTTGGAAGCTTCTCCTACCAATGAACTTCTCATTGAGGAGTCATTGCTTGGTTGGAAGGAGTACGAGATGGAAGTGGTTCGCGACAAGGCGGACAACTGCATCATCATCTGCTCCATTGAAAATTTGGATCCTATGGGTGTGCACACTGGCGACTCCATCACGGTTGCGCCTGCACAAACATTGACGGACAAAGAATACCAAATCATGCGCAATGCCAGCTTGGCTGTGCTGCGTGAAATTGGTGTCGACACCGGTGGCTCTAATGTTCAGTTCTCCATCAATCCCAAAGACGGCCGCATGGTGGTCATTGAGATGAACCCTCGTGTGTCTCGTTCCTCTGCGTTGGCTTCTAAAGCCACGGGCTTCCCCATTGCCAAAGTGGCAGCCAAATTGGCCGTGGGTTACACGCTCGATGAGTTGCGCAACGAAATTACAGGCGGTGCCACACCCGCCAGTTTCGAGCCCAGCATCGATTACGTGGTGACCAAGATTCCACGTTTCGCTTTCGAAAAATTCCCCACAGCCGACAGCCGCCTCACCACACAGATGAAGTCGGTGGGCGAGGTGATGGCCATGGGCCGTACGTTCCAAGAATCCTTCCAAAAAGCCTTGCGCGGTTTGGAAGTGGGCGTCGATGGTCTGAATGAAAAAACACAAGACCGCGAAGTTCTTGAAAAAGAATTGGGCGAACCAGGTCCTGATCGCATTTGGTATGTCGGCGATGCATTCGCCATGGGCCTGAGTGTTGATGAGGTTTTTGAACTCACCAAAATCGACCGTTGGTTCTTGGTGCAAATTGAAGACATCGTCAAGATTGAACTCGAGTTGGAAACCACCAACTTGAAAGCCATCACAGCCGACGAGTTGCGCGCTTTGAAGAAAAAAGGTTTCTCAGACCGTCGCCTGGCCAAGTTGCTCAAAACAACTGAACACGAAGTGCGCGCTCAGCGCCACGCCATGAATGTTCGCCCCGTTTACAAACGCGTGGACACTTGTGCCGCTGAGTTCTCAACGGACACGGCTTACATGTATTCCACTTATGAAGATGAGTGCGAAGCAGAACCCACCACCAACAAAAAGATCATGGTCTTGGGTGGCGGTCCGAACCGAATTGGTCAAGGCATTGAGTTTGACTATTGCTGCGTGCACGCCGCTTTGGCCATGCGCGAAGACGGCTACGAAACCATCATGGTCAACTGCAACCCCGAAACGGTTTCAACTGACTACGACACCTCTGACCGTTTGTATTTTGAGCCGCTCACCTTAGAAGATGTGCTCGAAATCGTGGACAAAGAAAAGCCAACAGGCGTGATCGTTCAATACGGTGGTCAAACGCCTTTGAAGTTGGCCTTGGGTCTGGAAGCGGCTGGCGTACCCATCATTGGTACCAGCCCTGACATGATTGACGCGGCTGAAGATCGCGAGCGTTTCCAGAAGTTGTTGCACGAATTGGGCTTGCGTCAGCCACCCAATGCCACAGCGCGCACCGAACCAGAAGCGTTGGAAAAAGCCGCTGCTTTGGGTTACCCCTTGGTGGTTCGCCCCAGCTACGTGCTGGGCGGTCGCGCCATGGAAATCGTGCACGAGCAACGTGACCTGGAACGCTATATGCGCGAAGCGGTGAAGGTTAGCAATGATTCCCCCGTGCTGCTCGATCGCTTCTTGAACGACGCCATTGAGTGCGACGTTGATTGCCTGCGCGACCCCGAAGGTAAAACCTTCATTGGCGGCGTCATGGAACACATTGAGCAAGCCGGTGTGCACAGCGGTGACTCCGCCTGTTCCTTGCCACCCTACAGCTTGAGCGCAGCCACCGTGAACGAACTCAAACGTCAATCAGCGGCCATGGCCGGTGCGTTGAACGTGGTGGGTTTGATGAATGTGCAGTTCGCCATTCAGCATGTGGATGGCAAAGATGTCATCTATGTGTTGGAAGTGAACCCTCGTGCTTCCCGCACGGTGCCTTATGTGTCCAAAGCCACTGGTATTCAGTTGGCAAAAGTGGCGGCACGTTGCATGGCGGGCCAGTCATTGGCATCGCAAGGCATCACCAAGGAAGTCACACCCCCTTATTTCAGCGTGAAAGAAGCGGTGTTCCCCTTTGTGAAGTTCCCTGGCGTTGACACCATCTTGGGCCCAGAAATGAAGTCCACAGGTGAGGTGATGGGCGTGGGCAAAACATTTGGCGAAGCTTTTGTGAAGAGCCAAATGGGTGCGGGCACCAAGTTGCCACGTGAAGGCAAAGTCTTCTTGACGGTTAAAAATGGCGACAAACCGCGTGCCGTCAAAATTGCACGTGAGTTGGTGTCATTGGGCTTTCAGCTCTTTGCTACCAAAGGCACTGCAGCGGCCATTGCGGCAGAAGGTGTGCCTGTCCAGCCCGTGAACAAAGTCACAGAAGGCCGTCCGCACATCGTGGACATGATCAAAAACAATGAGATTTCTTTGGTCATCAACACGGTGGAGGAGCGTCGCAATGCCATTGCCGATTCACGTGTCATTCGCACATCAGCCTTGCTGGCGCGTGTCACAACATTCACGACCATTGCAGGCGCAGAAGCGGCTGTTGAAGGCATGAAGTACATGGACAAACTGGATGTCATTTCTGTTCAAGAAATGCATGCCATGTTGACCGCTTAAAAGAAGTTTGGAGACATTGAGTTGGCTACTATTCCTATTACCCTTCGCGGCGCAGAGAAGCTGAAGGCAGAACTCCATCAGTTGAAAACGGTGGAGCGTCCCTCAGTGATCAATGCCATTGCCGAAGCTCGGGCACAAGGCGACTTGAGTGAGAACGCTGAATACGAAGCGGCCAAAGACCGTCAAGGTTTTGTGGAAGGTCGCATTCAAGAAGTGGAAGGCAAATTGTCTGCTGCGCAAATCATCGACCCTGCATCGGTTGATGCAGGAGGACGTGTGGTTTTTGGTGCCACGGTTGAGTTGGAAGAGGAAAGCACGGGCGATGTGGTCAAGTACCAAATCGTCGGTGAAGACGAAGCCGATCTCAAATTGGGATTGATCAACATCAGCAGTCCCATTGCGCGTGCACTCATTGGCAAAGAAGAGGGTGATGTGGCCGTGGTGCAAGCACCGGGTGGTGAGAAGCGCTACGAAATTGTGGCTGTGTCTTACATCTAAAAACCACTTCAGCATCCGCAAAAAAGGCGTTCAATTTGAACGCCTTTTTTTATTCTTTCCAATGTTCAGCCACCCAGAGGGCTGGTTGGATGAATCTGAATTTTCGATTGCGCTTGCCTGCCAGCGCATCGGGTGGATTGCACTCACCATGAAAGATCACAATGCGCGCATCTTTGGGAATGGCGGGCGCTGTCCAGTAGTTGGTGGGCCAAGACGGAATGCTGTGGTACTTGAAGCTGGGGCACCACGCTGAGGGCCAGTAAGCCAGTTTGCCCTGGCGATGCAAAAAGTCTGACAAATACGCCTGCTCGTTTCGGAACTGTTTGCGAATGCTGTCAAAGTTGTTGCGGAAATATTCGAGAACATCGGGATGTGCGCCCAACTCATATCTGTACACAGAAGAGTTACCCGTGATTCGCCAAGGGCGCTTGTAATCATGAATGATCATGAAGTCGCCAGGCACTTCGAAGAAGCCATCCATGCTGCCGACGATGACCACATCGACGTCCAAAAACAAAGCCGTACCGCGCAAACCATGAAGGTCTTGCGTGAAAGAAGCCAGCTTGGTCCATCCACGTTCGGGAATGCCAGCAGGCAATTCCAACGCAGGTATTGGCAAGCATTGAACCTCGCTGCGAATACCTTTGGCATCGTCTGTGAGACACACCATGTTGAAATCACCTGTGAGGTGCCTTCGCACCATGGCGTACAAACGATTGACATATTCGGGGCCGTACTTGGTGCCCCATTTCATGCAAATGATGTGACGTTGAGCGGACTTCTCGGTCATGGCTTAGGCCTGATTGCGCTTTTTGATCGATTTTTGTTTGACCTTGGCGCGCTTGACTTGGCCGCCAGAGGTGAGTCGTTGGTTGCCCAGGACGCGCAAAGTTTTAACTTCCGGGCGTTGACCGCCTCGGCTGCTGTACTTCAACACCTTAAAATCGCGTGGTCCAGCCATGCGATCTTCAGACACTGTTTTTTCCTTTTCAGGCACTGGGCGCCAGAGCACCAACAATTTGCCAATGTGCTGAATAGGGGCTGCGCTGAGGTCTTCGGCCAGCTGGTTGAACATGGCTTCGCGGGCGACGCGGTCGTCTCCCAGAACACGAATTTTGATCAAGCCGTGGGCCTTGAGGGCCGCGTCAGTTTCCTTGACAACGGCAGGCGTGAGGCCATCGTTGCCAATCATGACAACGGGATCGAGGTGGTGCGCTTCGGCTCTGTGAACCTTGCGTTGAGCGGGAGTCAATTGAATTTGAGGCATAGCGCTATTATCCCTGCTTGAATGGAAGAACATGAAAGTAAAAACCAAAAGTAAAAAAGTCAATAAGTCGTGGTTGAACGACCACGTCAATGACCCCTACGTCAAATTGGCCAAAAAAGAGGGCTATCGGGCGAGGGCGGCTTACAAATTGAAGGAAATTGACGAAACCTTTGGGCTGATCAAGCCTGGGAATTTGGTCGTGGACTTGGGCTCAGCGCCTGGTGCCTGGAGCCAGTACGTGCGACGTCGCCTGTCTCCGCAGGGGGCGGCCGTTGGTGACTTGAATGGCACCATTCTGGCTGTGGACTTGCTGCCCATGGAGCCGGTTGAAGGGGTGCACTTCATTCAAGGCGACTTTACGGACGCAGATGTCTTGGCCCAATTGCAAGAAATTGTGGGCGATCGTCCGGTGGATGTTGTGGTTTCCGACATGGCCCCCAATTTGTCGGGCATTGACTCGGTCGATGCCGCCCGAATTTCGCACCTGATTGAGTTGGCTGTTGAATTTGCTCAAATGCACCTCAAACCCCAGGGGGCTCTGGTGGTCAAGGTCTTTCATGGCAGTGGCTACAGCCAATTGGTCAAGCTTTTCAAAGACTCTTTCAAGGTGGTCAAACCCATCAAACCAAAGGCCTCACGCGACAAATCGTCTGAGCAGTTCTTGGTGGGCATTGAACCCAAAAACAGACCTGTCGCACTTTGAGTCTCAAGACGGAAACTGTCTGATGCAAATTTCCTTGGACTTTTAAGGCTAAGTCAAGGGAAATTAAGGGATCCGTACTTTCAAAAGCCTAGAATGATCGTCAATTCGACGTTAAATGGGAGCTCTTCTTGAACAACCCCTGGTTTTCCAAGATTGCCGTATGGCTGGTGATAGGCATGGTGCTGTTCACCGTATTCAAACAATTTGACAACCGCACAGGTGCGGGGTCTGGCTATTTGGGTTACTCCGACTTTCTAGAAGAAGTTCGCAGCAACCGCATCAAAACAGCCACCATCCAAGAAGGTCAGGGCGGCACTGAAATTGTGGCCACGACCACCGACGATCGCCGCATCAAAACCACGGCCACCTACTTGGACCGCGGCTTGGTGGGTGATCTCATTGCCAACGGTGTGAAGTTCGATGTCAAACCCCGCGAAGAAGGCTCTATTCTCATGAGCTTACTGGTCAGTTGGGGACCGATGCTACTGCTCATTGGTGTGTGGATTTATTTCATGCGGCAAATGCAGGGCGGAGGCAAAGGTGGTGCGTTCAGCTTTGGCAAAAGCAAAGCGCGCATGTTGGACGAAAATGCCAACCAAGTGACCTTTGCCGATGTGGCCGGTTGCGACGAAGCCAAAGAAGAAGTGAAGGAAGTCGTCGACTTCTTGAAGGACCCTCAACGTTTTCAAAAATTGGGTGGCCGCATTCCTCGCGGTTTGTTGCTGGTGGGACCTCCTGGTACCGGCAAAACTTTGTTGGCCAAGAGCATTGCCGGCGAAGCCAAAGTGCCTTTCTTCAGCATCTCCGGCTCTGACTTCGTTGAAATGTTTGTGGGTGTGGGCGCGGCTCGTGTTCGCGACATGTTCGAGAACGCCAAGAAAAATGCACCGTGCATTATTTTTGTGGACGAGATTGATGCCGTGGGTCGTCAACGTGGTGCTGGCCTTGGCGGCGGCAATGACGAACGCGAACAAACCCTCAACCAAATGTTGGTCGAGATGGATGGCTTTGAAACCAACCTAGGTGTCATTGTGGTGGCGGCCACCAATCGCCCCGACATCTTGGATGCTGCCTTGTTGCGCCCAGGTCGTTTTGACCGCCAGGTGTATGTCACTTTGCCGGACATTCGCGGCCGCGAGCAAATCTTGGCTGTGCACATGCGCAAAATCCCAATCGGCCAAGACATGAACCCTGGCGTCATTGCCCGCGGAACACCTGGCATGAGCGGTGCCGATTTGGCCAACCTCTGCAACGAAGCCGCCCTCATGGCCGCTCGCCGCAACGCCCGCGTGGTCGAGATGCAGGACTTCGAGAAGGCCAAGGACAAGA
>CALEYZ010000113.1 GCA_937928195.1 uncultured Limnohabitans sp. | reverse complement strand
ACACCCACTGGATATTTATTGGTGCCAGCAGTTGTCCACAATTCGATTTGCGCAATTGTTTGATTCGCAAATGATGAGCTCATCACGTAAGAAGGGTGGCCTGTACCACAACCCAAATTAACTAAACGGCCCTTAGCCAAAACAATAATTCGTTTTTCTTGTTGGCCATTGCTTTGCTTGCCTTGTTTGTTTGGCCTTGGAGCAATCAACAAATTCAAGACCTGAGAGATCGCTACGAACAACGCAATGACATCGAGCGCGTCGCACCCGGTCAATTTCAAGAATCCGCTGGTGGCAAGCGCGTATTTTTCATCGACAAGGACAGTCCGAACAATCAAACAGGCCGTCATGTTTTTGTTTCAAGCATTGAAGGGGCTGTCGAAACCATCACCACGGCCCAACAAGGTCAAATTGAATGGCATCAAGGCGAGCGTTTTTTAAGCCTTCAGCAAGGGCAGCAAATGCTGCGCAATCATCAAACGGGTGAAGTTCGCGTCACCGAATTCAAAGATTATCAATTGTTGATTGACCCCAGCTCCAAGTTGGTCACCACGGATGTCCAAAGCCGAATGATCACCACTCTGGGCTTGTTGAAATCACCTACCGCCACCAATCTGGGTGAATTATCCTGGCGCTTGGGATTGGCCTTTGCTGCATTCAATCTGATGATCATGGGATTGGCCGTTGCAAGCGTCAACCCTCGGGTCGGTAAAAGTTATCACCTGGCGGTGGCATTGTTTTGTTTTGTAGGCTACTACAACATGGTCAATGTGGGCCAAAACTGGATCGCATCGGGCAGAACCACCCTGCCCGCCTTCATGCTGCTGCTCCATGGCGGTGCCTTTTTGCTCGCCATCAGCTGGCTCACAGTTCGCCATCTGAATTTGTCTTGGCGAAGTTTGTTCACGCTGGTCCAGCCAAAAACCAGGAGCGCTGCATGAAAACCGTTCGCAAACTCATTCACAGCGAAATCATTCGCGCGGTCAGTTTTGTGGCTTTGGGCTTCTTGGCTTTGTTCGTCTTTTTTGATTTGGTAGACCAACTTCAAACCTTGAGCAAAAACAAGTTACAAGGCTATCAACTGCAACATGCCTTGATGTATGTTGCCTTGCTGATTCCCAATCACTTGTATGAGTTGCTGCCTATCTCGGTCTTGATTGGCTCTATCTTTGTCATGGCGCGATTTGCTCAAAGTTCCGAATTCACCATTCTTCGGACCGGCGGTTTGGGCCCGTGGCGAGCGTTGCAAACCTTGTTTCAATTGGGCCTGATTTTTGTCACAGTGACATTTATTTTTGGGGATTACATTTCGCCTTGGTCCGATCGACAAGCCCAACTTTTAAAAGCCAACTACCAAGGTCAAATTACAGTCGGTCAAACGGGCGCTTGGCTGCGTGAAAAACAAACTGATTCACAATTTGCTGTCAACGTTCGCGGCCTTAGCAGCACCGGTCAGCCAGAGAACATTCGCATCAGTGAGTTTGACAACGATGGACGTTTGAAATCGATCACCTTGTCTCCTCGCGCTGAATTCACTGACGACGGTGCGTGGCTGCTCAAGCCTGTCGATCGACGTGTGTTCCACATGACCCGTGGCGACGAAGCGCGCATTGAGGTCATTCAATTGCCTGAATGGAAATGGCAAACTGAGATCACTTCAGAAATGATCAGTGCAGCCCTACTGAGTCCAGATCGCATGAAAACGATTGATCTGTTTCAGTACATGCGCCATTTGGCAGCCAATGGTCAAAGCGCACAAAAGTACGAAATTGAATTTTGGCGAAAAGTTTTCTACCCACTCAGCTGCTGGGTGATGTTGACCTTGGCTTTGCCTTTTGCTTATTTGCACTTTCGCTCGGGCAACATTGCTGGCTATGTTTTTGGTGGCGTAATGGCGGGGATTAGCTTCTACCTCTTAAACAATGTCTTCGGTTTTATGGGCAACTTGCAAAACTGGCAACCCTGGCTGACCGCTGCGGCGCCGGCCATGATTTACAGCATCATTTCTTTGGCCACTTTTGGGTGGTTGGTTCTCAGGCAGTAAGCCCGGATTGATTGGCAACTCATGACAACTTCACCCCATCAGCAAGGCATTATTTTGTTTGCGCACGGCTCGCGCGATGCCCTCTGGCGCCTACCCATTGAGGCCGTGGCACACCGCATTCAAGAAGTGTCACCCCAGACCGATGTTGCTTGCGCCT
>CALEYZ010000112.1 GCA_937928195.1 uncultured Limnohabitans sp. | reverse complement strand
CGATCTCGATGCGGCACCAAAGCAGGCGGTAGTTGCTTGCGGTCAAAATCTTCTGGAATGAGGGGGTAGTTGGCCGCTTTCAGGCCGTGCTGCATGGCCAGGTACAGGCTGGTGGGCGTTTTTCCACTGCGACTGACACCGACCAAAATGACCTCTGCCGATTCCAAGTCACGGTTGGATTGCCCGTCGTCATGAGCCAGTGAGAAATTGATGGCTTCAATGCGGTCGTGGTATTCCTTGCTTTTACTCACATCAGAAAACCGCCCCACGCGGTGGTGAGATTTCAAGCCCAACTCTTGTTCTAGGGGGTTTACAAAGGTGCCAAACATGTCCAAAAGCATGCCTTTGCAACCTGCACGAATCACTTCCAGCACTTCCATGTTGACCAACGTGGTGAAAACAATGGGTTTGATGTTCTCAATTTCAGCCGTATGGTTAATTTGGCGAACGGCTTGGTGAGCCTTGTCAGCACTGTCCACAAAGGGCAGTCGAATGTGACGAGTTTTCATCTCAAACTGGGCCAAGATGGCGTTACCAAAGGTTTCGGCTGTAATTCCGGTGCCGTCGGAGATGAAAAAAACGGTTCGATGGGGCATTGTTGAAATTCTAATGAGAGAGGAGGGGTGTTGCGTCCTAAAATCACATTCATTATCTACCGCCCGCTGGCATTCAGGAATCACATCTAAGAAGAATCAAGATTCCGAATTTGGTTCGGGCTGCAAGTGCCGATTTTTTAACTTTGGAGCTTTTATGTCTAACCTTTTTGCAAAGGACGCCTTGGTCGTTCCCTTTGAGCAACTTCGAATGACGGATGTCGAGTCGGTGGGGGGTAAAAATGCCAGCCTGGGTGAGATGATTTCTCAATTGCCTGGTGGTGTTCGAGTGCCGACAGGTTTTGCGACCACGGCTTTTGCATTTCGCGCGTTTCTCCAACATGACGGCTTGGTTGACCGAATCAACCAAAAACTGAACGCCTTGGATGTGGAAGATGTTCGCGCATTGGCCGCAGTGGGCGCAGAAATCCGGGCCATGGTGGAAGCACAGCCTTTTCCAGCTGACTTGGAAAAAGCCATTCGCGATCAATTCTTGGTTTTGAGTGCTGGCAATCCTCAAGCCTCGTTTGCTGTGCGATCTTCTGCAACGGCAGAAGATTTGCCCGATGCATCTTTCGCGGGCCAACAAGAAACCTTCCTCAATGTGGTTGGCATCCAAGATGTGTTGCACAAAATGAAAGAGGTGTTCGCATCGCTTTACAACGACCGTGCCATCAGTTACCGCGTGCACAAAGGGTTTGCGCATGCTGAGGTTGCGCTCTCTGCCGGCGTGCAACGCATGGTCCGTTCAGATTTAGGCGCAGCGGGCGTGATGTTCACCATCGACACTGAAACCGGCTTTGAGGATGTTGTCTTCATCACGTCCAGCTACGGTTTGGGTGAGACTGTGGTGCAAGGCGCGGTCAATCCTGATGAGTTTTATGTTCACAAACCCATGCTGGCCGCTGGCAAAAATGCGGTCATTCGGCGCAATCTAGGGTCGAAATTGATCCAGATGGTTTTCTCAAGCCCTGAAGAAAAAGCCAGCTCTGGCAAGTTGGTCAAAACGGTGGACGTTGGCATGGAGCTGCGCAACCGTTATTCACTCACCGATGCTGACATCACCCAACTGGCGCAATACGCCATGGTGATTGAAAAACATTACGGCCGTCCCATGGACATTGAGTGGGGCAAAGACGGCACAGACGGTTTGTTGTACATCTTGCAAGCACGTCCCGAGACTGTGAAAAGCCAGGCCAAAGGAACAGCCGAGTTGCGCTACAAACTCAAAGGAAAAGGCGCTGTGTTGGCAGAAGGCCGTGCCATTGGGCAAAAAATTGGAACGGGCCCAGTTCGCTTGGTGCACAGCATTGCTGAAATGGACCAAGTTCAGCCGGGCGATGTTTTGGTCACAGACATGACCGACCCCAATTGGGAACCTGTGATGAAGCGGGCCAGTGCCATTGTCACCAACCGTGGCGGCCGCACCTGTCATGCGGCCATCATTGCGCGTGAATTGGGCATTCCCGCAGTGGTGGGCTGTGGTCATGCCACCGAACAATTGAAAGACGGTACCTTGGTCACTGTCAGCTGTGCAGAAGGTGATACCGGCCACATTTACGATGGCCTTTTGGAAATGGAAGTGACCGAAGTGACGCGCGGCACCATGCCCGAGATCGCCACCAAAATCATGATGAATGTGGGCAACCCCCAGTTGGCTTTTGACTTTGCGCAATTGCCCAACCAAGGCGTGGGTTTGGCGCGTTTGGAGTTCATCATCAACAACAACATTGGTGTGCATCCCAAAGCCATTTTGGATTACCCCAACATTGATGCCGACTTGAAGAAGGCAGTAGAGTCTGTGGCACGCGGTCATGCATCACCCAAAGCTTTCTACATCGACAAAGTGACGGAAGGCGTGGCCAGCATTGCAGCCGCTTTCTGGCCCAAGCCCGTCATTGTTCGTCTGTCAGATTTCAAGAGCAATGAATATCGCAAACTCATTGGTGGCAGCCGATACGAGCCGGAGGAGGAAAATCCTATGTTGGGTTTCCGCGGTGCGGCCCGTTACATCAGTGAAGACTTTGGTGAAGCCTTTGCCATGGAGTGTGAGGCCATCAAACGGGTTCGCGGCGACATGGGCTTGACCAATGTGCAAGTGATGGTGCCGTTTGTTCGTACCTTGGCGCAAGCCGATCGCGTGACGAAATTGTTGGCCAAGCATGGACTCAAGCGCGGCCAAGATGACTTGAAAGTCATCATGATGTGCGAAGTGCCAAGCAATGCCATCTTGGCGGATCAGTTTCTTGAGTATTTTGACGGCTTCTCCATTGGCTCCAACGATTTAACCCAGCTGACGTTGGGCCTTGATCGTGATTCCGGTTTGGAACTGTTGGCACACGATTTTGATGAACGTGACCTTGCCGTTCAGACGTTGATTGCACAGGCCATCAAAGCTTGTCTGCGTCAAGGCAAGTATGTGGGCATTTGTGGCCAAGGCCCCAGTGACCATCCAGACTTCGCCAAATGGCTGATGGCCCAAGGTATCAGTTCAATTTCACTGAATCCAGATACTGTGGTGGAAACCTGGACGCAACTCGGAAAAGTCGATTGAGTTCACAGACGCCTTTCCAGCAAAAGTACGCCATCTACAAGTGGCGCTTGCATCGCAACGTGCTTGTGTTTGTGGTGCTGTTACTTAGCTTGATTGGCGTCATGGGTTGGGCGGAGCATGAGGGCCTTTCAAGAAATTTGATCGGCCCTATTTTTTTGTTCTCGACGGTGATGCTCTATGCACTCATTGGTGTAGCTGGCCGGACCACCAATGCGGATGAATACTATGTTGCTGGGCGTCGCATACCCGCGTTTTACAACGGCATGGCCACAGCCGCAGATTGGATGAGCGCAGCATCGTTCATCAGTTTGGCCGGCGCACTTTACTTGCAGGGGTTTTCTGGCAGTGGCGGTCAAGCGGGTGGGTTGGCGTATGTGATGGGTTGGACTGGCGGATTTTGCTTGGTTGCTTTGTTGATCGCACCGCAATTGCGTGCCATGAATTTGTACACCTTGCCCGATTTTTTCAGTCAACGATATGGCGGTCGATGGCCGCGACTGTTGGCGGCATGGGCTGCAATTTTGTGCTCTTTCACCTATGTGGTTGCACAAATTTACGGCATCGGTTTGATTGCATCGCGACTCACGGGCGTTCAATTTGAGATTGGCATCTTGCTAGGACTTGGTGGGGTTTTGTTGTGCTCGTTTCTGGGCGGGATGCGCGCCATCACTTGGACACAAGTTGCTCAATACATCATCTTGCTGATGGCATTTCTCATTCCTGTTTCTTGGTTGGCGTTCAAGCAACTGGGAACACCATGGGCGCCAATTGCCTATGCTTCTCAGCTCTCAAAAATCACGGATCTTGAGCAGCGATTGATTTCTGATCCAGCGGAGTTGGCGGTGCGTCAAGAATTTCAACGACGCGCAGAAACCTACAAACATCGATTGACCCATGTTGAGCAAGCATTGCAGCAAGAGCGACAAGCACTTGAGCAGAAAGTGCGTGATTTGAAATTGCAAAATGCAGACTTTTCACTCATCGCACAAGCACGCCGAGAGTTGTTGGCACTGCCCAAAAATGCGGTGATTGCAAAAGAAACATGGCAGCGTGCCATGCTGGAAAATGAAGAGCGAGCCAAACCACTTGGTGGTATGCCACTGCATGGTACGGCTTTCCATGGTGACCCTCAGGGTTCGCCGCAGTTGCAAGAAGAGTTTGCGCAATCTCGACTGAATTTTGTTGCCCTCATTTTTTGTTTGATGGCTGGCACGGCAGGCTTGCCGCATTTGCTCACCCGTTTTTACACCGTTCCCAATGAGGCAGAGGCTCGATTGTCTGTGGCTTGGTCGCTTTTCTTCATTGCCATTTTGTACTTGAGTGCGCCTGCGCTGGCCGTGCTCGTTAAGTTTGAGGTCATGAACAATTTGGTGGGCAGTCGGTTTTCGGAGTTGCCGCATTGGCTGGCCCAGTGGTCTCGGGTTGACAGTGCTTTGGTCGAAGTGGCTGACGTCAACCTGGATGGCATCTTGCAGTTTGGTGAACTCAAATTAGGGGCGGACATGGTGATGTTGGCCAGCCCCGAGATGGCTGGTTTGCCCTATGTGATTTCTGGGCTTGTGGCAGCGGGTGGCTTTGCCGCAGCACTGTCAACAGCCGACGGACTTTTACTGACCATCAGCAACGCCTTTGTTCATGACATGCGCTTGGGCACCAAGAACGGCGTGGAAACGGCCGAGGGCAGGGTGATTTTGTCCAAATTCGCACTGTTAGCTGTTGCCATGTGTGCTGCATTGGTGGCGGCCTGGAAACCTGCAGAGATTTTGGCATTGGTTTCGGCATCCTTTTCGCTTGCCGCATCAGCCTTTTTCCCGGGCATGGTGATGGGTATCTTTTGGAAACGCACCAGCCGAAAGGCTGTTGTTTTAGGCATGCTGCTGGGACTGGGTGTCACTGTCGCGTACATGCTGTTGAACGCACCCGCTGTCAGGCTTGCGCTGAATTTGCCGGCGATGGGCGGCATGGTTGGTGGCATCCAACCCATTTCTGCAGGCGTTTTGGGCGTACCGGTTGGATTTTTGGCCATTGGACTGGGATCCTGGATCTGGCCGCAGATGCCAACGACGGGCCTTGGCACCTCTGAGGTTCAGCCAGAAAACCCCTTTCCAGGGCTCTAAATCCTGGGCTATAATCGCGGGCTAGCCTTGCTGCACCCCGTCCGACGCTGGGGGCAGTTTTTTCAATATCCAAAAGGAGTCTCAATGCGTCATTACGAAATCATTTTGCTGATCCATCCGGATCAGAGCGAACAAGTTCCAGCCATGCTGGAGCGTTACAAAGGCATGATCGTTGCCGGCGGTGGCAAGATTCACCGTGTCGAAGACTGGGGTCGCCGCCAGTTGGCATACCAAATTAACAAGTTGGGCAAAGCCCACTACTTGTGCGTGAACATTGAAGCTGATCAGGCTGTGATGGCCGAACTCGAACACGCCTTCAAGTTCAACGATGCCGTTTTGCGTCACATGACTGTTCTCAAGAAGAAAGCCGAAACAGGCCCATCTTCCATGATGAAGCAAGTCGAGCGCGAAGAAGCTCGTAAAGCCCAACAAGCCGAATTTGCAGGCTAATCACATTTGTTGACGGGAGTGACGCAAGAAAACCACGTTGAATTAACCGCTGGTATCGCAGAGCAAAAAGCGATCCGATACACACCGGCTGGATTACCAGTCATTGACTTGGTCCTAGAGCATGCCTCAAGTGTCCAAGAAGCGGGAACTCTCAGGCAGGTCAAAGCCACAGTGAAAGCTGTTGTCATTGGATCTCTTGCAGAGCGAATTCAAACCCAGCCAGTAGGCAGTGTTTGGAAATTCAGCGGTTTTTTGGCCACACCCAAAAACGGAAAAAATGTAATTCTGCATATTCAAGAATTCAAGACACTTTAATTTTCAGGAGGCCCCATGGCCACTTTCAAAAAATTTAACAAAGACAAGCGCCCCAAGCGCAACACCCAGTCATTGCTGTTCAAGCGCAAGCGTTTTTGCCGCTTCACAGTGACAGGCGTGGAAGAGATTGATTACAAAGACGTCGACACACTGCGCGACTTCATTGCTGAAAATGGCAAAATCATCCCCGCACGTTTGACAGGCACACGCGCCATTTATCAGCGCCAATTGAACACCGCCATCAAGCGCGCTCGCTTCTTGGCCATGTTGCCTTACAGCGACCAGCACAAAGTTTAAGGAGAACAACCATGCAAATTATTCTGCTCGATAAGGTTGTGAACCTTGGCAATTTGGGTGAAATCGTTAAAGTTAAAGACGGTTACGCTCGCAATTTCTTGATCCCTAGCGGCCGTGCACGTCGCGCCACAGAAGCCAATAAAGCTGAGTTCGAAGCACGTCGTGCCGAACTCGAAAAAGCGGCAGCTGCCAAATTGGCTGAAGCGCAAGCTCAAGGTGAAAAATTGGCGGGTGCAGTGGTGAAGATCACTCAAAAGGCTGGCGTTGATGGCCGTTTGTTTGGCTCCGTCACCAACCACGACATCGCCGAAGAATTGAACAAAGCGGGCTACGGTTTGGCTAAAGCTCAAATTCGCATGCCTAATGGTCCCATCAAGACCGTGAGCGAGTCCACTGTTTCTGTTGCTTTGCACACAGACGTGGTCGTTGAAGTGACTGTTTCCGTCTACGGCGAAACAGCTTAATCATTAAGCGCTTCCTAAAGCCGCCTGTTTCGCGACAGGCGGCTTTTTCATTTCTGAAAGATGATTGTGCTTATTCACAAGACTTTCTGTAGTTACCAACGACTTATCCACAGGCTTGTCCCATGACCAATGGCCTGTCCATGCGTAAGATCGAGCATTCAATTTAGAACGTCCATGTCAGCACTTTTCTCTCCACAGTCACACACCGAATCCGAACTTGGATTTACCTCGGTCAGCCAAGATCAGCAGATTGCACAACTGCGCGTTCCGCCGCATTCCATCGAGGCCGAATCCAGTGTCTTGGGTGGTTTGTTGCTCGACAACAGTGCTTGGGACCGCATGGGTGACTTGCTGTCAGACAATGACTTCTACCGTCACGAGCACAAATTGATTTTCAGTGCGATCTCTACATTGATCAATGGCTCCAAGCCTGCCGATGTGATCACGGTTTTTGAGCAATTGCAAAATCAGGGAAAGGCGGAAGGAATGGGTGGCCTTGGCTACTTGAATTCTTTGGCGCAGTACGTTCCCAGCTCTAGCAACATTCGCCGCTATGCGGAAATTGTGCGAGAGCGTTCTATCTTGCGTAAGTTGGTCACGGCCAGTGACGAAATTGCCACCAATGCCTTCAGTCCACAGGGCAGAGCTGTTGAAAAAATCTTGGACGAGGCTGAGCAAAAGATCTTCAACATTGGAGAAGAAGGCTCGCGCATGAAGCAAG
>CALEYZ010000111.1 GCA_937928195.1 uncultured Limnohabitans sp. | reverse complement strand
GTGAAGTGGCGCCGCACTTAAGCCGCGCCGACTTGGCCGATTACCGCGACGCACTCATCCAACGTTTTGGCAATCCCTACTTGAAGCACAGCGTGCATCAGATTGCCATGGACAGCTCGCAAAAAATTCCGCAGCGCTGGCCACCTTCCATCTTGGGGCAAATGGCCAAGGGTCAATCGTTTGAGCACCATGCCTTAGCGGCCGCCATCTTTTTGCGCTACACCTTGGCGGTGGACGAGCAAAGACTGGCCTACACCCTGAATGATCCGCAGGCTGAAAGCTTGCTGGCCATCGGCAAAAACCAAGTGGCCGATGCTGCCAGCAGTTTGCAGGCCTTGCTGTCACGACCAGACTTGTGGGGCACTGAATTGCCTCACAACACAGCATGGACTGCACGCGTGGCCTATTGGCACGATCAAGTGCTGCAGCAAGGCGTCGATGCCACGGTGAAATTCGCGATCTCCCTCGACGCATAAGCCCCCATTTCTCAAAAGACACGCCATGAAAATCACTGCTGCTCGCGTCATTGTTTGCTGCCCTGGCCGCAATTTCGTCACACTCAAAATTGAAACCGATGAAGGCCTGACGGGTGTGGGCGATGCCACACTCAATGGCCGTGAATTGTCGGTGGCGAGTTATTTGGAAGAGCACGTGATTCCGTGTTTGATAGGTCGTGATCCGCAACAAATTGAAGACATCTGGCAGTACCTCTACAAAGGTGCTTACTGGCGCAGAGGCCCCGTCACCATGACCGCCATTGCCGCAGTGGACACGGCACTCTGGGACATCAAGGCCAAAATTGCAGGGCAACCGCTTTACCAATTGTTGGGTGGCCGCAGCCGCACCGGCATCATGTCGTACGCCCACGCAACAGGTCGCGATACTGCCGAAACCGTGGACGAAGTGTTGCGCCACAAAGAGATGGGCTACTTGGCCATTCGCGCGCAAAGCGGCATTCCGGGTCTCAACAAAGTCTATGGCGTGAGTGGCAACGGTCGCATGTACGAGCCCGCCGACGGCCCCTTGCCCGGTGAGCACGACTGGAGCACAGAAAAATATTTGCGGCATACGCCAGGTTTGTTTCAAGCGGTGCGCGAAGCCGTGGGGCCCGATACCCATTTGTTACACGACGCCCACCATCGACTCACGCCCATTGAAGCGGGTCGCTTAGGCAAAGAGCTCGAGCCCTTTCATTTGTTCTGGCTAGAAGACCCTACCCCCGCAGAAAATCAAGAAGCTTTCAAACTCATTCGTCACCACACCACCACGCCGCTGGCAGTCGGCGAAATTTTCAACACCGTGTGGGATTGCAAAGATTTGATCGAGCAACAACTGATCGATTACATCCGCACCACTGTCACGCACGCGGGTGGCATTACCCACTTGCGCGTCATTGCCAATTTGGCCAGCTTGTACCAAGTGCGCACGGGTTGTCACGGTGCTACCGACATGTCGCCGGTTTGCATGGGCGCCGCCTTGCACTTTGACACTTGGGTGCCCAACTTTGGCATTCAAGAACACATGGCCCACAGCGAAGAAATGCTGTCGGTGTTTCCACACGACTGGCGCTTTGAAAAAGGCATGCTGTATTGCGGCGAATCACCCGGTCACGGCGTGGACATTGATGAAAAGCTGGCAGCAAAGTATCCGTATCAACGTGCGTATTTGCCAGTCAATCGATTGCAGCATGATGGTACGCTTTGGAGTTGGTAATCCAAATTAGTTGTGCCGTTTGAAGGCACTGACATACGCTTCATTGTGGTCACGCCTGCCAATGGCAATCACCATGACCACCAACTTTTGGTCGATCACCTCATAAACCAAACGGTAACCAACATCGCGCAACTTGATCTTGTAGGTATTTTGTAATTCGCCATGTAATTTGGCAGACGGCACATGTGGCGATTTAAGACGTTTGGTTAACGCATTTTGAAACTGCGCCTTGATTGAACCGTCTAATTTTTTCCATTCCTTGAGCGCTAGCTCATGAAACTCAAGGTTATAGGTCTTCAATGTTGACCTTGACCGATTTGCCACCTTGGCGTGCTTTCACGATCTTTGTCAGCGCTGCGTTTTCCAATTGCTCCAACATCTGCTCATAGGCCGCTGCTGAAATTAAATACGCGGCTGGTTTGTTGTGATTCAACACAGCCACCGGCGCCACATTGGCAACCTCAATGACTTCAGATGGGTTACGTCGAAGATCAGTCATGCTGACTGTATTTCGTGCGTAAATAGTTTGAGTGACTGACATTCAATTAACACTTAAAAAAGCACATTATTTAGTGCTTTTTTTAAAATGTCAACAACTCAAGTCAGCCCAAACCCTGCTTTGAGTTCAAAGCACCCTCGCCAATGAAGCCTGCAAATTCTCTGAAGGCAAGCGCTTAAAGCCTGAGCGCGCAAAGCGTTGCATGCGGCCCATCATGAAGGCCACCAACAAAGACGCGGCCACTTGGGCGTCCACCGTGGGCGTGTCACTTTGAATGCCGCCATCGCGCAGCGACTGTTTGAAGGTGCTTTCCAGTTTGTCGAACAACAAATTCATGCGCTCTTGCAGTCGTTCGTTTTCAAAGACCAGCGCATCACCGGTCATGACGCGCGCCATGCCCGGGTTCTTTTCGGCAAATTGCAAAATGAGCGCCACGGTGCGGGCCACTTGTGCAGGGCCGGCAGGTTCGCGATCGGCAATTTGGCGCACAAACGCAAACACCGACTGTTCGACAAAATCAATCAGGCCTTCAAACATTTGCGCTTTGCTGGCGAAGTGACGGTACAAGGCCGCTTCACTCACCCCCAACTTGGCCGACAAAGCCGCGGTGGTGATGCGCTCTGCGCCAGGCTGTTCCAACATGCCTGCCAGGGTTTGCAAAATTTGCAGGCGACGCTCGCCAGGTTTGGGACGCTTGCGCGTGGGTGCAGCGCCAGCGTCGTCGTTTTCGGGCAAGTGGTCGGAGGTGGTTTCTGTGCTCATGAGGGGTCCCTTGCTCAATGGCTGCGAATCATGGTGCCGAAAGCTTGATCGGTCAGAATCTCTAACAACATCG
>CALEYZ010000110.1 GCA_937928195.1 uncultured Limnohabitans sp. | reverse complement strand
ACCTTGGCCGCCGGGATCCCGTTGAACCGGCGCGTCGAGAACTGGAAAGCCACATCGGTTACGGCCGAAAGCATCGCCCCACCCAGCGACGCCGCGGTCTTGAATGCGCGATAGGCCGAGAAGCCCAGCGCCAGGCCGCGGTTCTCCGGCTGCAGCGCGGCGCCGGTAATCTCGTCGTAGAGCCGGTCGATCAGCTTGGCGGCCGCCTCGATGCCGACGTTCCACTGCGGTCGCCACCAACCCTGATCCACGCCGTTGGCGGTGGCAATGGCCAGCTTGAGCAACTGCTTGCGACGGTTGCCCGGGCCGGTACCCAGGTTGGCCAGCAAGCCGCTGGGCAGCGGCATTTTCTGGATGAACTGCTGCGCACACTTGGGGTATACACAGCAGCAGCCATTTTGGTCAGCGGCCTGCTCGGCTGGACAGCAGTCTATTTGGGTCTTTCCCCCCTGCGGGCCATCAAAGCGCATGCAGCCGCCGTGACTGCTCAACGCTTGCAAGCATGCATGCCAGTTCAGGCAGTGCCCGTAGAGATGGCTGATCTAGCGCAAACCCTCAACCAAATGCTGGTGGAGATGGACGGCTTTGAAACCAATCTGGGTGTGATCGTGGTGGCAGCCACCAATCGTCCCGATATTTTGGATGCAGCTTTGCTGCGCCCAGGCCGTTTTGACCGCCAGGTCTATGTGACCTTGCCCGATATTCGCGGTCGCGAGCAAATTTTGGCTGTGCACATGCGCAAAATCCCCATCGGCCAAGACATGAACCCAGGCGTCATTGCCCGCGGTACACCCGGCATGAGCGGTGCCGATTTGGCCAACTTGTGCAACGAAGCGGCGCTGATGGCGGCCCGTCGCAACGCTCGCGTTGTGGAAATGCAAGACTTCGAAAAAGCCAAAGACAAAATTCTCATGGGCCCTGAGCGCAAGAGCATGGTCATGCCCGAAGAAGAGCGTCGCAACACGGCGTATCACGAGTCTGGCCACGCACTCATTGGCAAACTGTTGCCCAAGTGTGATCCTGTGCACAAAGTCACCATCATTCCGCGGGGCCGTGCGCTAGGTGTCACCATGAGCTTGCCTGAAAAGGACCGTTACAGCTACGACAGCGAATACATGTTGAATCAAATCAGCATGTTGTTTGGTGGTCGCATTGCCGAAGAAGTGTTCATGAAACAAATGACCACAGGCGCAAGCAATGACTTTGAACGCGCCACTCAAATTGCCCGCGACATGGTTATGCGGTATGGCATGACCACGGCCTTGGGCCCCATGGTCTATGCTGAAAATGAAGGTGAAGTGTTCTTGGGACGTTCTGTTACCAAGACCACCAACATGTCCGAGTCCACCATGCAAAAGGTCGATTCCGAAGTGCGCCGCATCATTGACGAGCAATACAATCTGGCCCGTCGTTTGATTGAAGAAAACAGCGACAAAATGCATGCGATGGCCAAAGCGTTGCTGGAATGGGAGACCATTGATGTCTCGCAGCTTGACGACATCATGGCTGGCCGTGAGCCGCAAGCGCCTAAAGACTGGACACCACGCATTCCGCCATCGGGCAATGACGACGCTGGCGGTACGCCTGCTGTCAAAACGGATCACGCACCCAATGCGGCCTGATCAGGTTTGATCTTTGACGGGGCTTCGGCCCCGTTCTTATTTTGAATAGACATTTTCTCTCGCATGACTTCTTCAGTGTGGCAAACCTCGAGGTTCAAGATTGACCTGACCCAACCTAAAGTCATGGCCATTGTGAACCTGACGCCTGATTCTTTTTCAGACGGTGGGCAGCACGCAAGCTTGCAGCATGCGCTGGACCATGCGCACAAGGTCTTGGCACAAGGTGCAGACATTTTGGACATTGGCGGCGAGTCTTCAAGGCCCGGCGCCAAGGCGGTCAGTGTCCAAGAAGAACTGGATCGAATTTGCCCATTCTTGCAAGAAGCCGTTCGTTGGAATGTCCCGCTTTCCGTTGACACCGCTAAGCCTGAAGTCATGAAAGTTGCCTTGGACATGGGCGCTGACATCCTCAATGACATCTGGGCATTGCGCCAACCGGGTGCGTTGAAGGTGGTCACGCAGCACGCCAATTGTGGTGTGTGCCTGATGCACATGCACCGAGATCCACAAACCATGCGCGATCAACCCATGATGGGTGACGCAGTTGCCGCGGTGAAAGATTTTTTATCCCAAAGACTACAGGCCCTGTCTGATGCAGGTATTTCAGTAGATCGGATTGTTTTAGATCCGGGCATTGGGTTTGGCAAAACCATTCCACAAAATTTAAGCTTGCTCCAGCGGCAAACAGAATTACTGATGCTTCAAAGACCCTTGTTGGCCGGGTGGTCACGCAAAGGAAGTTTGGGTCACATCACGGCTGTCAATGGGGTGGTGCCAGTGCCGCTGCAAAGGGTAGGGGCCAGTGTCGGGGCAGCCCTGATGTCAGTCCAAAATGGCGCTTCAGTCGTTCGAGTGCATGACGTGCAGGAGACTGTTCAAGCTTTGCGTTTTTGGCAAGCTGCAAAGCCCTAAAATCTAGAATCAAAAGTGCAGTGTTGCAGACCTTCAAAGAAGACAAACATGACAAGACAGTATTTTGGAACTGACGGCATCCGGGGCACAGTAGGTCAAGCGCCCATCACCCCTGACTTTGTCATGCGACTCGCCCATGCCGTGGGTCGGGTTTTGCGTCAAACTGAAAAACACCCCGTGGTGCTGATCGGCAAGGACACACGCATTTCTGGTTACATGTTGGAAAGTGCCCTTGAGTCGGGTTTCAATTCTGCTGGCGTCGATGTGGTGCTGTTGGGACCTGTGCCCACGCCTGCAGTGGCTTACCTCACGCGCGCCCAACGCGCATCGTTGGGCGTGGTGATCAGTGCCAGTCACAATCCCTACGAAGACAATGGCATCAAGTTCTTCAGCGCCAAAGGGACAAAGCTCAGCGATGACTGGGAGACTGCGGTGGAAGCCCTCGTAGACCAAGCGCCTGTTTGGGTGAGCTCGGCAGAGCTGGGCAAAGCCAAGCGATTGGACGATGCTGCCGGCCGCTACATTGAATTCTGTAAGAGCACCTTCAGCAACGATTTCACCCTGAAGGGCATGAAAATTGTGGTCGACGCTGCCAATGGTGCTGCCTACCAAATTGCGCCAAAAGTGTTTCACGAACTGGGCGCCGATGTCGTGGCCATTGGTTGCTCCCCGGATGGCTTGAACATCAACAAAGGGGTTGGCGCGACGCACCCTGAAGCCCTGGTCGAGGCTGTCAAACTGCATTCAGCCGATTACGGCATTGCGCTGGATGGCGATGCGGATCGGCTTCAGGTCGTCGATAAAACAGGCCGTTTGTACAACGGTGACGAATTGCTTTATTTGATGGTCAGCGATCGGATTGCCAGAGACGAAGTGGTACCGGGCGTTGTGGGCACACTGATGACCAACATGGCCGTTGAAGTGGCACTGAAGCACAAGGGCATTGCGTTCATTCGCAGCAAAGTGGGCGACCGGTACGTATTAGAAGCGCTTCAAGAAAAATCTTGGCTGTTAGGGGGGGAGGGTTCAGGTCATTTGCTGGCCCTTGACAAGCACACTACAGGCGATGGCTTGATCAGCGCCCTGCAGGTGTTGCAAGCTTGCGTGGCCACGGGGCAAAGCATGGCGCAATTGTTGGCAGATGTGACGCTCTTTCCGCAAGTCTTGATCAATGTTCGCATTGCCAAAGATCACAACTGGAAAGACAGCCCTCAGTTGGCCGCTGCTTTGAAAGAAGTCGAATCAACACTGGCCGACACAGGGCGTGTGCTGATTCGGGCCAGTGGTACAGAACCCTTGGTCAGAGTGATGGTAGAGGCCAAAGATGCTGCAATGGCACAAGCTTGTGCAGAAAAATTAGCGACAATCCTGCGTTAATAAATCAAGCGTTCAGGTTTGATTTCTTGCAGGATGGTGGTGGCAATTTCTTCAATCGATTTGGTTGTCGTAGACAGCCATCGAATGCCGGATCTGCGCATCATCGACTCAGCATCTGACACTTCTTGACGGCAGTTCTCAAGACTCGCGTATTTTGAGTTGGGGCGTCTTTCGCTTCGAATTTCAGACAAGCGTTCTGGGTGAATGGTGAGGCCAAAAATTTTCTTCCGATGCGGCACCAAAGCAAGATC
>CALEYZ010000109.1 GCA_937928195.1 uncultured Limnohabitans sp. | reverse complement strand
GTCTTCACGCCAGAAGGGCACGCCCATGATGGGCTGCACAATTTTCATACCGCTGTTCAGGTGCTCAAGATCTTTGGCCTCGTGTGTGGCGCCCAACATGTTGGAGTCGGTGGAGTAGGCTTTTTCTGCCGACATTTTGTAGCCAAAACCGTGTTGCGTCATGAACGCAGACATTTCGGCGCGACCACCCAACTCGTCAATGAACAGCTGGTCGAGCCATGGCTTGTAAATTTTGAGTGAAGGGTTGGTGAGCAAACCGTAGCGGTAAAAGCGCTCAATGTCGTTGCCTTTGAAGGTACTGCCGTCGCCCCAGATGTTGACGTCGTCTTCTTTCATGGCGGCCACCAACATGGTGCCAGTGACGGCGCGGCCAATGGGCGTGGTGTTGAAGTAAGTGACGCCGGCTGTAGAGATGTGGAAGGCGCCACACTGCAAAGCGGCGATGCCTTCGTGGGCCAGTTGCTTGCGGCAGTCAATCAGTCGGGCAATTTCTGCGCCGTATTCCTTGGCTTTGCGGGGAATCTCTTCGTAGTCTGGCTCGTCGGGCTGGCCCAGGTTGGCGGTGTAAGCGTAAGGCACGGCGCCTTTTTGGCGCATCCACAGCAAGGCTGCGCTGGTGTCTAAGCCGCCAGAGAACGCGATGCCGACTTTTTGGCCAGCGGGAATGTGTTGAAGAATGGTTGCCATGGAAGTACTTTCAAATGCGTTGTGAATCAACCGAAGTGGCAGATGTAGTGGTAGGCCTCGGTGACGCGAATGTCAAAGCTGGACTGGCCAGGGACGCTGAATTTTTCGCCAGCTTTGGAGCTGACCCAGTCATTGCTACCGGCCAATTTGTATTCGCAAGCACCACCGACGCACTCCATGATTTCAGGTGCGCCTGTGTTGAAGGTCAGGCTGGAAGGGAGGACCACGCCCACAGATTTTTTGGTGCCATCTGCCAGGGTGATGTTGTGGCTGACGCACTTGCCATCAAAGTAAACGTTGGCTTTGGTGGTGACGGAGACGTGGTCGATTTTTTCTGTGGTCATGGTGAAATCTAGGGTAGGGCGCCCTTGCCACCCATCAGGACGGCAGTGAAGCATGGAACGAAACCCTAGATTTTAGGCGATTGCGGGCCTTGTGGAAGGCCAACGCACTGCACAGACCGGCTTAATTGACCGGTGTGATCTGCAATTTGATGGTGGGGCCAGGGTCCCGAGGCCATTGAACGGTGTATTGCTTGCCTGCAAATTCGTACACCACGTTGTAGCCCACCAGTCGGTTTTCGTAAACATGCTGAGTTGTGCAGGTTTGCTGAGTTTGCGTCTGGCTTTGAGGGCCTTCCACTTTGTCGCCGGCGATGGCACCGCCGATCACGCCGATCATGGTGGCAATGGCGCGGCCTTCGCCTTTGCCCATGGCGTTGCCAATGGCACCGCCTGCAATGGCGCCCATGGCAGCACCAGCGCCCGAAGTTTGCGCAGGCGCCGTCACTTGGGTTTGGGTGCAAACTTGACGGGGCACGGTCACTTGCTGGTAAACCGGCGTGCGGCTGATGACTTGGCCAACTTCTTGGGCTTGTGCCGCAGGACCCACGGCCATCAAGATTGCGCTGGCCATGATGCTGCCTGCTAAGCCAAGGGTGAAGCGAGAGCGGCAATTTGTTGTGACGACAAGTGAATTCATGGTGTGCATTTCTACGGTTAAAAGCTGGGTTGAATTTTAAAGTGGGCTGATCGCTGTACCGTGAAGCTTGCGTAAAGTTGCAGCGTTGTCGGCACCGTTCACAGCCTTTGTATCCTTAACGCGCCAGCCACTGTTCTGGTTGAAAGCCGATCGTGATGTCTGTGCCTTTGGCCGATTGCCATTCAATGACCGGGCGCTTGACCAAGCTGGGGTTGGCCAACACAAAGGGTTTGGCCGAGCTGGCGCTGGTGACGCTGGCTTGTTCATCTGTGCTGAGTTTGCGCCAACTGGTCCCTTTGCGGTTGACCACTGTCTCCCAGCCAACAGCGTTGAGCCAGTTGTCCAACAGCTTGTCGGGCAGGCCCTGTTTTTTGAAGTCATGGAACACGTAGTCATAGCCTTGGTCGGTAAGCCAAGTTCTGGCTTTTTTGACTGTGTCGCAGTTGGGGATGCCGTAAACGGTGATGCTGATGTATTTCATGGTGTTCGGTAAGTGGATGCAGTCTCAGCGACAATCTTATCCTTATGAAAACACTGAGTGAATGGCTCGCCCATTGCGAGCAACTGCATCCCCACGCCATTGACATGGGCTTAGACCGTGTGCGACTGGTGGCTCAACGCATGGCCTTGCGCCTGAATTGTCCGGTCATTACCGTGGCGGGAACCAATGGCAAAGGTTCAACCTGCGCCATGTTGGAGGCCATTTACCTGCAAGCGGGATACAAAACGGGGGTCTACACGTCCCCGCATTTGGTGGATTTTGAAGAGCGTTGCCGCTTGCTGGGGGAATCGCCCAAAGCGGAAAACTTTGCGGCAGCCTTTGAAGTGGTGGAGGCCGCGAAGCAAGACACCACCCTCACTTATTTTGAGTTCAGCACCTTGGCCATCTTGAAAATGATGGCCGATGCAGGCTTGGACGTGGTGATTTTGGAGGTGGGCTTAGGTGGCCGTTTGGACGCGGTCAATGTGATTGACACCGATTGCGCCATCATCACCAGCATCGATCTCGACCACACCGCTTTGTTGGGCACAGACCGAGACAGCATCGGATTAGAAAAGGCCGGCATCATGCGGGCTGGCAAACCCGTGGTGATCAGTGACCCCGTGCCACCTGACAGCGTCGTCCAACACGCGAAAGCGCTGGGGGCAGATGCTTGGTTGATGGGTACAGATTTCAATTTTTCTGGCGATCAATTGCAGTGGTCATGGGCTGGCAGAGGGCGCCGTTACAGTGGTTTGGCATACCCAGCATTGCGGGGGGCCAATCAGCTCTTGAATGCTTCGGGCGTGCTGGCGGCGTTGGAAGTGATGCGGCCCCAGTTGCCTGTCACCGCGCAGGCCATTCGCAACGGCTTGGCCATGGTGGAATTGACAGGTCGTTTTCAAATTGTGCCTGGCGAGCCCGTCTTGGTCTTGGATGTGGCTCACAACCCGCATTCTGTGGCGGCTTTGGCGGCCAACCTCGACGCCATGGGTTTTTACCCCACCACCCACGCTGTGTTGGGGGCCATGGCTGACAAAGATTTGGCCAGCATGCTGAAAAAGCTCCTGCCGCTGGTAGACGCTTGGTATTTCACCGATTTGCCGCTTGCTCGGGCCATTTCAGCGCAGCAACTGGCCGAGGCCTGGACGGGCATGAACACCCGCAAGGATGTCCGCGCCAGCGTGCATGAAACACCTCAAAAAGCGCTGGATGCCGCCATCTTGGCGGCTGACCCCACTGATAGAATCTTGGTCTTTGGTTCGTTCTATACGGTGGGCGGCGTTTTGCAGCATGGCATTCCCAAGTTGCACGCCAAACACCTGAGTAATTGAGACTCCACCGCATGGCTTTTTTCAAGCTTCGATTTCCTGGCCGTCTTTCGGCCAGCTCTGGCGCAGACGCGCTGTCCAACACGCCCGCTGAAAGCGTGGAGGTGATTCGCAAGCGAGCTCGTCATCGCTTGATGGGTTCCGTGGTTTTGGTGTTGGGTGCTGTGGTTGGCTTGCCTTTGTTGTTTGACAGCCAGCCTCGACCTGTGGCCATCGACACGCCCATCGTCATCCCTGATCGCAATCAAGCAACGCCGTTGACCGTACCTGGGGCCAATGCCAAAGTATTTGGAAACAAGGAACGCCCGGTTGTTGTGCCTTCTGCGCCCGTGCAAGTGCCGCCGGCTGCCCCCAAAAATACGGTTGCCAACGTGGCGGCCTTGGACCCACATGAAGAAGTTGTGACCAAAGAGGTCAAGACGGATGTGAAGCCAGAGGTCAAAGCAGAGGTCAAGCCCGAAGTAAAAACAGAACACAAGGCCGAGAGCAAGCCTGAGCCTAAGCCAGAGAAAAAATCTGACGTCAAACCAGACGCCAAAGATGCGGCAAAAGCCAAGGCATTGCTCGACGGCAAAGAAGTTGCCAAGTCTCCAGAGGCGGTACGCTCGGTGGTGCAAGTGGGTGCTTTTGCGGATGCCGCCAAAGCCAAAGAAGCGCGTTCTAAACTTGAACATGCTGGCTTGAAGACCTACACCCAAGAAGTTGATACCAAAGAAGGCAAGCGCATCCGCGTTCGCGTGGGGCCGTTTGCAAGCAAAGAAGAAGCTGACAAGGCGGCTGAGAAAATCCGCAAATTGAATTTGCCCACGTCCGTCTTGAAACTCTAAGCAACGCACCGACATGTCCTCCACCGATTGGATCCTTCTGGCCTTACTTGCCGCGTCCATGCTGGTAGGGGCATGGCGAGGTTTGGTTTATGAGGTTCTGTCGGTCATGGGGTGGATTGCTGCATTCTTGTTGGCGCAGTGGTTGGCGCCCGAAGTGGCTGACAAATTACCCATGCAAAACTCCGGCGAAACGCTGCGTTATGCCGCCGCATTCGTTTTGGTTTTCATTGCCAGTGTGTTTGCTGCAGGCCTTGTTTCTGCACTCATGAAACGATTAATTTCTGCCGTGGGCTTGAGGCCTGTTGATCGCATCTTAGGTGCCGTGTTTGGCTTGTTTCGCGGTTTGATTTTGCTCTTGGCCTTGAGTGTGGTGGTCCACATGACAGCGCTTCAAGAAAGTGATTGGTGGGTTGCCTCCAAGGGCGGTCCGATGCTGATCACGTTGCTCAAGGGCTTGCGGCCCATGTTGCCGGAAAAATTTGGGGCCTATTTGCCCGACTGAATGGATTGACCTATGTGTGGAATTGTTGGCGTTGCAAGCAACGCGCCTGTGAACCAATTGATCTATGACGCCTTGCTGTTGTTGCAGCACCGGGGTCAGGATGCAGCAGGCATCGTGACGCAAATGGACCGCAAATTCCACATGCACAAAGCCAAGGGCATGGTCCGTGATGTTTTCAGGACGCGCAACATGCGGTCACTGCCTGGCAATTGTGGATTGGGTCAGGTGCGCTACCCCACAGCGGGCAATGCCTTCAGTGAAGAAGAAGCGCAGCCCTTTTATGTGAATGCGCCATTTGGTTTGGTCTTGGTTCACAACGGCAATTTGACAAACGCCAAAGCCTTGAAGACCGAGTTGTTTTCAACCGATCATCGTCACATCAATACAGAAAGCGACTCAGAAGTTTTGCTCAATGTGTTGGCGCACGAACTGGAAAAAACCACGCGCGGTTTGCCACTGACGCCTGCCGATGTGTTCAAGGCAGTGGAGGGCGTGCATCGCCGCGTGAAAGGCTCTTATGCTGTGATCGCTCTCATTGCCGGCCATGGTTTGCTGGCTTTCCGTGATCCGTTTGGCATTCGTCCATTGTGCATTGGCAAGGGCAAGGATGGTACTTACATGTTGGCCAGTGAGTCAGTGGCACTTGAAGGCACCATGCATCAATTTGAGCGCAATGTTGCGCCCGGTGAAGCCATCTTCATTGACATGCAAACGCAATTGCACAGCCAACAATGTGCTGACGCCCCCAACTTGAATCCTTGTATTTTTGAATACGTGTATTTGGCACGCCCAGATTCAACATTGGACGGCATTTCTGTTTACCAAGCCCGTCTGAACTTGGGTGAAACGTTGGCCAAACGTGTCATCTCCACCGTGCCGCCCAGTGACATCGATGTGGTGATCCCGATTCCAGAGTCCAGCCGACCCAGTGCGGCGCAACTGGCGCAGTTGTTGGGCTTGCCATACCGTGAAGGTTTTGTGAAGAACCGCTACGTGGGCCGCACCTTCATCATGCCCGGACAAGCGGTTCGCAAAAAATCCGTGCGTCAAAAACTGAATGTGATTGCCAGTGAGTTCAAAGGCCGCAACGTGTTGTTGGTCGACGACTCGATTGTGCGCGGCACCACCAGTCGTGAAATTGTGCAGATGGCCAGAGAGGCCGGTGCACGCAAGGTTTACATGGCCAGTGCGGCGCCGCCAGTGCGTTATCCCAATGTATACGGCATTGATATGCCAACCGCTGACGAGCTGGTGGCACACAACCGGACTGTGGACGAAATTTGCAAAATCATCGATTGCGACGCCTTGATTTACCAAGACGTTGATGCCATGAAATTGGCGGTGGCCAATGCAGTCTTGCCTGGCTATCCCAAAGTGCAGGGCTTTGATGCATCTTGCTTTGATGGTGTGTATGTGACCGGTGATGTATCAGCAGCGGACATTGCGCGGCTGAATGAAAACCGGCCCTCGCAACAAGATGAATCTGAAGCCGATGCAGATCGTTCGCGCTTGGCATTGCCCAACGCCAGTTAAGTCAGTTCGTTAAGTTCATTGCAGTTGTGCATTTGAAACCTTGATATTTACAACCTGATCAGCAAATAAGACAGACATGAGTCAACATCCTTTGCCAGAAAATTTACACGTCGACACTTTGGCTGTTCGTGCTGCCGTAAACCGCAGCCAGTATGGTGAAAACTCTGAGGCGATGTACTTAACCAGCGGTTATGTTCAGCCCGATGCGGAAACAGCTGCCCGCCGTTTTGCAGGTGAAGAGGACGGCTACACCTACTCTCGTCTGGGAAATCCGACCGTCACCAGTTTTGAAATGCGTTTGGCGGCCATGGAAGGCGCCGAAGCGTGCGTGGCCACGTCGACGGGCATGTCGGCCATTTTGTTGATGTGCTTGGGCTTGCTCAAAAGTGGCGACCATGTCATTTGTTCGCACTCTTTGTTTGGCTCCACCATCAAGTTGATTGGCAGTGAGTTTGCCAAGTTTGGTGTGCAAACCAGCTATGTGTCGCAAACCAATGTGGCCGAGTGGAAAGCGGCCATGCAACCCAACACCCGTTTGTTGTTTGCAGAAACGCCGACCAACCCGCTCACCGATGTTTGTGATATTCAAGCCTTGGCAGACATTGCGCACGCAGGCAATGCTTTGTTGGTGGTGGACAATTGTTTTGCAACGCCCATCTTGCAGCGTCCGTTAGAGATGGGCGCCGATTTGGTGGTTCATTCGGGCACCAAGTACTTGGACGGTCAGGGGCGCGTCATGGCGGGTGCCTTGTGTGGTTCGAATGCCTTGATTGACGATGTTTTTGGGCCTGTGATGCGCAGTGCCGGCATGACGTTGTCGCCCTTCAATGCATGGGTGGTTTTGAAGGGCTTGGAAACGCTCAGCATTCGCATGCATGCGCAATCTCAGCAGGCATTGGCTCTGGCGCAATGGTTGGAAGCCCAACCTCAAGTAGCGCGTGTTTACTATCCAGGTTTGAAGAGCCATGCGCAGCATGCGCTGGCCATGAAGCAACAGTCTGGCTTGGGCGGCGCTGTGTTGTCATTTGAAGTCAAAGCGGACTCGCCAGAAACGGGTCGCGCCAATGCATTCAAGTTGATGAACGCGATGCGCACAGTCTCCTTGAGCACCAACTTGGGCGATGTCAAAACTTTGGTGGCGCACCCTGCCAGCACGTCGCATGGCCGTTTGTCTGAAGCGCAACGTCAAGTGGCGGGCATTCAACAAGGTTTGATTCGTGTGGCCGTGGGCCTTGAGCACTTGGATGATTTGAAGGCCGATTTCACGCGTGGCTTTCAAGCACTTTAATTTTGAAAACAACAACAATGTCGTCATCAAATCAACCGGTTCGCACACGCTTTGCGCCGTCGCCTACGGGCTTCATTCACTTGGGCAACATTCGCTCTGCTTTGTACCCTTGGGCATTCGCCAAATCGCAGGGCGGCACCTTCATCTTGCGCATCGAAGACACTGACTTAGAGCGATCTAACCAAGCATCCGTTGATGTGATTTTGGAGGGCATGGCTTGGTTGGGCATGAATCCTGACGAAGGCCCCTTCTATCAAATGCAGCGCATGGACCGATACAAGCAGGTGTTGGCTGAATTGCAAGCCACAGGGCAGGTCTATCCTTGCTACATGAGCATTGAAGAATTGGATGCCTTGCGTGAAAAGCAAATGGCCGCCAAAGAGAAGCCTCGCTACGATGGCACATGGCGACCTGAGCCAGGTAAAACCTTGCCACCCGTGCCCGAAGGTGTGAAGCCTGTTTTGCGTTTCAAAAATCCAATCGACGGTGTGGTGGCCTGGGATGACAAGGTGAAGGGCCGCATCGAAATCAGCAACCAAGAGCTGGACGACTTGGTCATTGCGCGTCCGGATGGCACGCCCACTTACAACTTTTGCGTGGTGGTGGACGACATCGACATGCAGATCACGCATGTCATTCGCGGTGATGACCACGTCAACAACACGCCGCGTCAAATTAACATCTTCAAAGCCCTCGGCAAAGACGTGCCGGTTTATGCCCACTTGCCCACTGTGTTGAATGAGCAAGGCGAGAAGATGAGCAAGCGCAATGGTGCAAAGCCTGTGACGCAATACCGCGATGAAGGTTATTTGCCCGATGCCATGGTGAACTATTTGGCGCGTCTGGGGTGGAGCCATGGCGATGATGAGATTTTCAGTCGTCAACAATTTTTGGAGTGGTTCGACCTCGATCATTTAGGCCGCAGCGCGGCGCAGTTCGACGATGCCAAATTGCGCTGGGTGAATGCGCAGCATTTAAAAGCCACTGACGATGCCAAATTGGCCGAGTGGGTAGGACCGATCTTGAAGCAGCGCGGCATTGTGGCCGATGAACGTTTGGCCGCCATCTGTGGCCTGTTCAAAGACCGGTGCGACACGCTGTGTGTGTTGGCCGATTGGGTGGCTGTGTTCTATGGTGACGTGACACCCAAGGCCGAAGAAAAAGCGCAACATGTGACCGATGCGGTGAAACCAGCCTTGACGTCCTTGCTGAACAAGCTGTCAGCCGCGGCTTGGGACAAGGCCAGCATTGCGTCCGTGATCAAAGAAGTGCTGACTGAGCACGGTCTCAAAATGCCCCAATTGGCCATGCCTGTGCGTGTTTTGGTAATGGGAACAGCTCAGACGCCATCCCTCGATGCGGTCTTGTCTTTGTGTGAAAAGCAAAAAGTTTTGGAACGATTGAAAAACGCGTAAAAATCTGTCTATAATCCATTTCTCGACACCAACGAGGGATGTTTAAAAGCATCACAAAGGGGGTATAGCTCAGCTGGGAGAGCGCTTGCATGGCATGCAAGAGGTCAGCGGTT
>CALEYZ010000108.1 GCA_937928195.1 uncultured Limnohabitans sp. | reverse complement strand
CATTCAGGTTCGCACACATCGCAATTGATGCATTCATCGGTGATCATCAAGGCCATTGGAAATCTCACTTAAATCAGTTGGAATTATCGGCCAGAGTCAGCCCAGACTCGCGGCAGCGCCTAAAATACCCCTGTGGAACCCCTACTCAACGCCGATTTACATTGCCACTCCGTGGTGTCTGATGGCACCCTCACGCCAGAAGCCTTGGCCGCGCGGGCCAAAGCCAATGGTGTGCAACTGTGGGCCCTCACCGACCATGACGAAGTGGGCGGGCAAGATCGCGCCCTGGCAGCGGCCAAAGCCGAGGGCATGAAGTACCTCACAGGCGTTGAAATCTCCATCACCTTTGCAGGCAAAACCGTCCACATCGTAGGTTTGGGTTTTGACCACAATAACGCAGCACTTGTTAAAGGCTTGCACAGCACCCGTGGCGGTCGTAGCGAGCGTGCCAAAGAAATGTCTGAAGGCTTGGCCAAAGTGGGCATCCATGGCGCCTACGAAGGCTCACTCAAATATGTGGGCAACCCCGAACTCATTTCCCGCACGCACTTCGCACGCTTCTTGGTTGAAACCGGTGTGTGCAAAGACACCTCCGAAGTATTTCGCAAGTACCTGACTGAAAACAAACCAGGCTTTGTGCCGCATCGTTGGGCCTCACTTGAAAACGCCGTGACATGGATCACGGGTGCAGGTGGCATTGCCGTCATTGCACACCCTGCACGCTATGGCCTCAGCGCCAACGAAGAATTTGCGCTGTTCACTGAATTTAAAAATCACGGTGGGCGTGCGGTGGAAGTGATCACCGGCAGCCACTCCAGCGCCGATGCTTTGCAGTACGCAGAGACTGCCCTTGAGTTTGACTTGGCGGCTTCCCGCGGCAGCGACTTCCACAGCCCCGAAGAAAGCCACACCGACCTTGGCACCCTGCCTTGGCTACCGGGGCAACTGACCCCCGTGTGGGAATTGTTGTCAGACCGCATCCAGTGAAACACTCTCCTGCACAAACACTGGCCGGCATTGGCTTTGTCGTGATGTCAGTGGCTTGCTTTGCGGTGCTAGACACCACCACCAAACACATCAGCGCCAGCGTGCCCCTGATGTTGGCACTTTGGTTTCGTTATTTGATTCAGGCCTTGTTCAGCACCGTTTTCTTTTTGCCCCACCGCGGCATGGCGCTGTTCAAAACAGCACACCCCAAATTTCAGTTGGCGCGTGGCGCACTTTTGTTTGGCAGCAGCCTGTGTGCGTTTTATGGTCTCAAGCACATGCCTGTGGGTGAGTTCACCGCCATTGCCTCCATCACCCCCTTGGTGGTCACCATTGTGGCGGCCATGGCACTGGGTGAAAAGGTCAGAAAACTGCGCTGGGCCTTGGTCATTGGCGCCTTCATTGGCACCCTGATCATGGTGCGCCCCGGCACGCAGCATTTTGACTGGATCTTGATTTTTCCTTTGATGCTGATTGTGACCAATGGCAGTTTTCACTTGCTCACCAGCAGAATGGCGCGCACCGAAGACCCCATCACCATGAACATCCTCACAGGCTGGGTAGGAACTGCGCTGGGCGCCGTCATGCTGCCCTTCGTATGGGAACTGCCCACCGATGGCTTGGTCTGGGGGCAATTGCTCATCATGGGCAGTTTTGCCACGGTAGGACATTACCTGCTGATCAAAGCGTTTTCAAAAGCGCCGGCTACAGTGCTCACGCCATACTTCTACACCCAGATTGGTTTTGCCGTTCTAGGGGGCTGGCTGGTGTTTGACCACATGCCCGACGACTGGACTTTGGTGGGCATGGGCGTGGTCACTGTGTGCGGTGCCTTGGGTGCGTGGCTCACGGTGCGCGAAAGTCGCATTCAAGTATTGCCCGTAGAGTCTTAAGCGATTGAATTGTCATGGCCCAGTATTTTTCTGTTCACCCTGAAAACCCACAGCAGCGCTTGCTCAAGCAAGCCGTGACCTTGCTCAACCAAGGCGGTGTGTTGGCCGTGCCCACCGATTCCAGCTATGCCTTGGTGTGCCACATGGACGACAAAGCAGCAGCCGACCACTTGCGCAAAGTGCGCGGCGTCGACGAGAAGCACCACCTGACCCTCCTGTGCCGCGACCTGAGCGAGTTGGCCAACTACGCCAAAGTCGACAACGCCCAATTCAGAATGTTGAAACAAGCCACACCTGGCGCTTTCACCTTCATTTTGGAAGCCACCAAAGAAGTCCCTCGCAGAGTCAGCCACCCGCAGCGCAAAACGATTGGTTTGCGCGTGCCCGAACACGCCGTGTTGCAAGAACTTTTGGCAATGCATGGCGCACCGCTGCTGGCCACCACGCTCATTCCGCCAGGCGAGTCAGACCCACTGAATGACCCCGAAGAAATTCGTGACCGCTATGAAAAACTCATTGCCGGCGTGATTGATGCCGGTGCGTGCAGTCGTGAACCCACCACCGTCGTGGATTGCTCAGGCGACAGCATTGAAGTGGTGCGTCAAGGCTTGGGCGATATTGCCCTGCTGGGCTTGTAACAAAGCCCCAAGCTCACAACTCTTTGAGACAATTGCACCGTGGACACCTCCAACCTCATTCAAACCGTTTCGGTCTATGCCATTCCCGTGATCTTTGCCATCACGCTGCATGAGGCTGCTCACGGTTATGCCGCCAAGTACTTTGGCGATCGCACAGCCTACATGATGGGCCGCGTCACCCTCAACCCTTTCTCGCACATTCACCTGATCGGTACCATCTTGTTGCCTCTGTTGCTTTACTTCAGCACAGGCGGCGCTTTGTTGTTTGGCTATGCCAAACCTGTGCCGGTGAACTTTGGCAATTTGCGCCATCCCAAGCGCGACATGGTGTGGGTGGCCTTGGCAGGCCCTGCCTCTAATTTGCTGCAAGCCATTGTGTGGGCCCTGCTGTTTGTGGTCTACACCGACTTTGGCGTGACTGAAAAATTCTTCTTGGCCATGTGCAAAGCTGGGGTGCTGAGCAACGTGGTGATGTTTGCCTTCAACCTGTTCCCCTTGCCACCGCTGGACGGCGGCCGCATTGTGGTGGGCTTATTGCCATGGAAGCAAGCGTATCAATTTTCTCGCATTGAACCCTATGGCTTTTTCATCGTGATGGCCCTGGCCATCACTGGCGTGGTCAATCATCTGTGGCTAGACCCCGTGATGGGCGCCACGTTTGGACTGATCGAGTTCATATTGAAATCTCTTTCTTGAAGCAACATTTTTGAAGCACCTCTTGCCATGACGACCGACAGCACACAACGCACACGCGTATTAACCGGCATCACCACCACAGGCACACCGCACTTGGGCAACTATGTGGGCGCCATTCGCCCCACAGTGCAAGCCAGTCGCAACCCCGCCACCCAAGGTTTTTATTTTTTGGCGGATTACCACGCCTTGATCAAATGCGATGACCCTGCACGCATCCAGCGCTCCACGTTGGAAATTGCCGCCAGCTGGATTGCCGCAGGCTTGGACCCTGATGGCGTGATGTTTTACCGCCAGTCCGACATCCCTGAAATTCCAGAACTCACTTGGTTGCTCACCTGCGTCACAGGCAAAGGCATGTTGAATCGCGCCCATGCTTACAAGGCCTCGGTCGACAAAAACAACGCCGCAGGCAATGACCCTGATGCCGACGTCACTGCGGGCTTGTTCATGTACCCTGTCCTGATGGGCGCTGACATCTTGATGTTCAAAGCTCACAAAGTGCCCGTGGGCCGCGATCAAATTCAGCACATTGAAATGGCGCGTGACATGGCGTCCAGTTTCAACCATTTGTATGGCGACCACTTGGTATTGCCTGAAGCCGTGATTGAAGAGTCTGTGGCCTTGTTGCCCGGCTTGGATGGCCGCAAGATGAGCAAAAGCTACGACAACACCATTCCGCTTTTCTCGTCCAGTGCGCAGCTCAAAAAGTTGATTGCAGGCATCGTGACCGACTCGCGCGCACCTGGTGAAGCCAAAGACACCGAAGGCTCTGCGCTGTTTCAAATCTACCAAGCGTTTGCCAGTGCAGAAGAAACGACCAGCTTGGCCAAGGCATATGCCGATGGCATTGGCTGGGGTGATGCCAAACAAATTTTGTTTGAACGCATTGACCGCGAAGTGGCGCCCATGCGCGCCAAGTACGAAGAGCTCATCAACAATCCGGCAACTATCGATGCCATGCTGCTCAAAGGCGCAGCCAAAGCACGCGAGTTGGCCACACCGTTCATCAAAGAACTGCGACACGCTGTCGGTCTGCGCGCTTTGGCCAGCGCCGCTGCAACGCAAACCAGCAGCAAAACCAACCGCGCGGCCAGCCCTTCCTTTAAGCAGTATCGCGAGCAAGATGGTCAGTTTTATTTCAAACTGGTCGACCCACAAGGCCGTGTGTTGCTGCAAAGCTTGGGCTTTGGTTCGCCCAAAGATGCCGGCATGGCCATTGCACAGTTGCAACAAGACGATGCCAAGGGCTTGGCTGCTTTAGGCCAACAAGTTGCCCTGGGAGATGGCGTGAGCGCGTCCGATGTGGCCGAGTCCTTGGCCGCACTGCGTGCAGAATTGGCCGAAAAAGCCAAAGCCAAGTCTTAAAACACCGCGCTGTGGTTTGAATCTGAAAAATCTACAATAAGTGTTCAAATTGAACAAAAGTTGCTTGATTTGTTGCAGACTTTGCTGATACCCTCATACTTTAAGTTTCATTCTTGAGCACACCATGACCGTTTACGTGATTGACGACCA
>CALEYZ010000107.1 GCA_937928195.1 uncultured Limnohabitans sp. | reverse complement strand
ACGTGATCGAGATCACCGAGAGCAAGCCAATTTCCAAAACCAAAAACTGGGTTGCGACCCGTTTGGTTGAAAAGGCTGCTGCGGTTTAAGCTTAATCAGCTTGCACTGAGCAAACCTTCAAAAAACGACTCACAATTGTGGGTCGTTTTTTTTCGTCTGAGCATTTTTTAAAGCTCAGGGGAAAGACGTATTTTTTTCCATAGCCATTTCCCACATTATTAAAGGACACACCATGATCAAAGTTGGCGACGCACTTCCTGCATTGACATTGACAGAATACGTAGAAGTAGAAGGCAATGGTTGCAGCATCGGCCCTAACCCCGTTGATGTAGCAAAAGCATCCGCAGGTAAAACGATTGCTTTGTTTGCTTTGCCTGGCGCCTTCACGCCGACTTGCTCTGCAAAGCATGTGCCTGGTTATGTTGAAAAGTTTGATGCGCTCAAATCTGCTGGTATTGATGAAATTTGGTGTGTCAGCGTCAACGACGCGTTCGTGATGGGCGCCTGGGGCCGAGAACTTCACACTGCTGGCAAAGTTCGCATGTTGGGTGACGGCAGTGCAGACTTCACAAAGGCCACTGGCTTGACATTGGACCTGACCACACGTGGCATGGGCTTGCGCAGCAACCGTTACTCCATGTTGGTCAAAGACGGTAAAGTGACCAGCTTGAACATCGAAGGTCCAGGTAAATTTGAAGTCAGCGATGCTGACACGATGTTGGCACAAGCCAAGGGTTAAATCATACTTGGCCTCTTCCAAGTGGCCTTTCTCTGATCAATTGAAGGTCAGTTGTTCGCAAAGATCTGTCTTCAAGGATGAGCCTTCGGGCTCATCCTGTTACAGCATCACTTTGAGATAGTGCGCCCCAGGCAGAGGGTTGTGATAGTACGGTGGAATTTCTTCAAATCCCAAGTCTTCGTACAAAGCACGCGCCGTTTCCATTTCATCCAACGTGTCTAGCAACACACAGCTGTAACCGCATTGGCGCGCTGCATCCAAAATGGCTTCAGCCAATTGGCGACCCAAACCCAAACGACGAAATGCAGGCCTGACATACAAGCGTTTCATTTCAGCGGCGTTGGGTGAATCGGCTGAATCGAGTGGCCTTAACGCGCAGCATCCCGCTACTTCACCATTGACCATGGCAAGCAGCAACGACCCTCTGGGTGGTGCGTACTCACCAGGCAGCTGTTGCAACTCCGCTTCAAAATCTTGAAAGCACAAATCGACGTTCAGTGACTGTGCATACTCCATGAAGATGTGTCGCACGGCCAACATGTCTTGGGCTGACTGGGGTGCAACAAGTGCAATCGTCGGGGAAGGTAATTCTGACAAGGGTGTTCGCTGGGTTGTGAAATTCAAGTGTAGCGTCTAATTGTGACGTGTCACAGCTGAGGTGAGGCAGCGTTGATCAGGAGAAATACCAAGACCGATGCCAGTGCCAGACATGCGAGTGCCTTGATCCAATCGAGAGGTCTGTCAGTGCTGGAGATTGCCGGCACAGCAGATGCTTTGTCGCCCAGCAGCATGGAGCGACTGAGGTTTTCATCCTTTTTAACGAAGTGCCAAACAATGGCAGCCAAGTGAGTCGCAATCAACAAAATGACAATGGATTTACCGATACCTTTGTGCCATTGGGTGGTCATTGAGACAATGCTTTCAGAGACCCAAACGGTGAGGGGGCCGGCATTGGCAATTTCATCGTCACTGAACAAGCCCGTGCTCGCTTGAATCAACAACAATGAAAGCATGGCAATCACCGACAGAGACCCCATGGGGTTATGACCCAAAAACCGCTGGTGACGGTGCAAGGCAGAAAAATAGTGACGTAGCGCAGAAGGCGTGCAAGTCAATTGACGCCATCTGGACCAGTGCCCTCCGACAAAGCCCCACATGATGCGGAAAAGCAAAAGGCTTAAGACCGCATAGCCACATCGAAAATGCCACACCATGGCGTTGCCGCCAACATTGCCGGTGACGATGAGAGAAATGACGAGCAAAGCAAGTGACCAATGGAACAGGCGCGTCGGCAAATCCCAAACACGGACTTGAATCATGAGGTGACTTTCATTGGCAGGCTGAGATCAGCAAAAAATTTGAAAACATGCGAAACTGTAATTCACCACCACCTGAAACGGAAGACCTATGAAAAAACTTGTCACTGCAGCCTCGGCATTGCTGGCCCTCGTGTTGGCATTGCCTGCCGCCGCACAATTTGCAAAACCAGAAGATGCCATCAAATACCGCAAAGCCAGCTTCACGGTCATGGCCGCGCACTTTGGCCGAGTTGGTGCCATGGCCACAGGCAAAGCACCTTTTGATGCCAAAGCCGCAGCTGAAAACGCAGACATTGCGGCTGCCATGTCCAAATTGCCGTGGGCCGCTTTTCCAGAGGGCAGTGACAAAGGTGAAACTCGCGCCAAGCCGGAAATTTGGAAGGACAGCGCCAAGTTCAAAGAAGCCGCAGACAAAATGCAGGGCGAGCTCACGAAGTTGGCTGCTGCTGCAAAAACTGGCAATGCCGATGCCTTGAAAACAGCTTTTGGTCCCGCTGCGTCAACTTGCAAAGGCTGTCACGACAACTTCCGCAAGGACTGATGGGCAATGATTCAAACTTGATTTGCGCAATCTAACAAAAGCGCGGTCAACTCAGTCGGGGCACTGATCATGGGATCGTGCCCCGTTTTCATTTCGATCACCCGTGAATTGGGCAGCCACTTGCCGTCCCAAAATTGAGGATCGACGACACGACGTCGAACTGCATCAATGGTGGCCAAGGGCGGCACGGTGCAGTTGATGAAAGTTCTTGGAACGCTGGCAACGCGCGCGGGGTCAAAATTCAAGACATGTTGATACGTGCCGCCAGGGTGCGGTGTTTGGCGTCTTTGAACCCACTCATAGCCTTCAGCACTGAGACCAAACACGGAAGGGTCTGGTGGCGGAAAACTGTTGTCGATGCTGTCGGCGGCAGCATCGATTCGCGCTTTCTGTGTGGCACTGGCGTGTGTGCTGCTCCAGCTTTCGCCGGGCTTGGGGATGACGGCGTCTAAGTAGATCAAGTGTTTAAGTCGATTGGCGCGGCGGTCTGCCACGGCGGTTCCAAGCATGCCCGCATAAGAATGAACAACCAAGATAGCGTCATTCATTTCCTCTGCATCCAAGGCTTGCAAGACATCTTGAATGTGAGTCTCTAGATCAATACCCCGGTGCAGAAGGTGTGAGCGCTCGCCTAACCCCGTCAATGTGATGGCGTGTGCACGGTGACCTGCGCGGATCAAACCTTCTGTGACATGATGCCAGCACCAAGCACCATGCCAAGCGCCATGAACCAATAAATACTGAGCCATCAGATCACACCTTTGTTTTGCAGTTGTTCAATGTGCACACTGTCGTATCCCAATACCTCTTGGAGCAATTGCGCGGTGTGTTGCCCCAGTTGCGGCGGCACATGGTCTTGCCGCACCGGTGTGAGGCTGAGCTTGAGCGGGCTGGCCACCAGCTTCAAATCTTTTTGGTGAGGGTGCTGCCACGTGCTCACCATGTTGCGAGCGACCACATGTGGGTCGGCAAATACTTCCGACAGATTGTTGATGGCTCCGCACGGTACCTTGGCCGCTTCAAGTGCCGGCAACCAATCGGCCTTGGTTCGAGTCAGCATGATTTGCTCAAGCAAAGGAACCAAGATGGCTCGGTTTTTTACCCGCGCGGTATTTTTGGCAAAGCGTTCATCACGCGCCAATTCGGGATGGCCTGCAACGTCACAGAACTTGGCGTATTGACCGTCATTGCCCACCGCCAAAATCAAATGGTCGCGGCTGCCTGCTTCGGCGTGGGCCGGCGCTTTCACTTCAAACACTTGGTAAGGCACGATGTTTTGGTGCGCATTGCCCGCACGCCCAGGCACCTTGCCTTCTTTTTGACCAGACACCAAATAGTTAGCGCCCAAGTTGGCCAACATCGCCACTTGCGTGTCAAGCAGCGCCATGTCCACATGTTGGCCTTGTCCCGTTTTTTCGGCATGTCGCAATGCAGCCAAGATGCCCACGGTGGCATACAAACCGGTGAACAGATCGGCCACCGCCACACCCACTTTTTGCGGGCCCCC
>CALEYZ010000106.1 GCA_937928195.1 uncultured Limnohabitans sp. | reverse complement strand
ATTAATTATTTTAATGAAAGAAAATTAATGTCCAATTCATATAAAGAATTATTAAAACAGCGTGAAGTTTTAGAGCAAGCCATTGCGCATGCACGTGCGCAAGAACTCTCTGAGGCTGTGCGGCAAGTGCGCGCTTTGGTCGCTGAATTTGAGCTCTCTGTGCAAGACGTCTTTCCCGCCGGGCGGGGTGTTTCAAAGCTTCAAAACGGCAAAGCGCACAAAGTTGCGCCCAAGTACCAAGATGCTGCAACAGGTCAAACTTGGACTGGCCGTGGCAAAGCCCCCAAATGGATCGATGGCAAAGACCGTACGCAATTTTTAATCAAATAACTGGCAAGTGCGTAACGGGAATTTTCAAAGGCCACTGCGTGTGGCCTTTTGAATGCATGCATGCTTGTAAAATCATTGCAAACCTCTAAGAGCACACCCACTTGATGACTCAAACGCCTCCACAGCACATCGGCATCATCATGGATGGAAATCGTCGCTGGGCCAAGAAACGTTTTTTGCCAAGTGCACTTGGGCATGCTGCAGGTGCCAAACAGGTGCGAGAAATTGTTGAGGCATGCATTCGTGCCAACGTCCCGCACTTGAGTCTCTTTGCATTCAGTACAGAAAACTGGCGTCGTCCAGAAGAAGAGGTTTCTGTGTTGATGGGCTTGTTCGCTAGCTATTTGCAAAAAGAAGTCGATGCCATGGAAGCCAACGGCGTGTGTTTGAAAGTTGTCGGCGATAAGTCCAAATTCAGCCCAGAACTTCAAGATCTGATTCGACGTGCAGAGCAGCAAACACAGCACAATCAAAAAATTACACTGCGCGTAGCTGCCAACTACGGAGGTCGTTGGGACATGCTTCAAGCTGCCAAAGCATGGCAGAAATCCAATCCGGGTGTAGACATGTCATTGATGACAGAAGAAGGCCTGGCGGCTCATTTAAGCACAGCAGAAGCCCCTGAAATGGATTTGTTGATTCGAACTGGTGGAGAGTCTCGCATTAGCAATTTCATGCTTTGGCAGGCCGCTTATGCGGAGATGTTTTTCATCGATGACTTATGGCCGGACTTCACGGTCAAGCATTTCAAATCAGCGCTGGAATGGTTCTCTAAGCGAGACCGTCGATTTGGTTCTGCTGCACCGTTTTAAATCTGATTGGCTCTGGCAGCCAGTTCTCGTAATTTGTCTTTTTTACTGGGGCGCTTGCCCTTGATCCCACCATTGCCGGGGCCTTGCTCGGGGATGGCCTGAGTTGCTTCAAAGCCTTCGATCGTTTCACGTTCAAGCTTGGTGTTTTGTTTTTTCTCGATCAAATGCCAGTGATGCAGCGTCTCAGGGCTAACGAAACTGATGGCCAATCCTGGCTCCCCAGCTCGACCTGTGCGGCCAATTCGGTGGGTGTAGTCAACAGCAGACCTGGGTAAGTCGAAGTTCACCACCGTTGGCAGTTTTTCAATGTCCAATCCGCGAGCGGCCAAGTCAGTCGCCAAAACGACTTTCACGCGATGTGCCTTGAAGTCTGCAAGGACTTGCTGCCGTTTTCCTTGACTCAGTTGACCATGAAAGGGCTCAGCGGCAATGCCTGCAACACGTAGTTTGGCAGCCACAATGTCACAGCTGTGCTGCGTGGCCACAAAAACCAAAACTTGTTTGAGTTGCTGAGACTTGATCAAGTGCTTGAGCAGTTGTGTTCGCTTGCTGGTGTCTGTGTATATGACGCGTTGCGCAATGACTGCGGGTTGAGGGGTTTCACCCACAATGTGAATTTCATGTGGTTGCACAAGCAGACTGTGCGCCAACGATTCGATGCTGCTGGGTCGCGTGGCCGATAGGAATAGGTTCTGGCGTTTGTGAGGCAATGCATCCAAAATCTGGCGCAATTCGTCCTGAAATCCAAGTTCTAACAGTTTGTCGGCTTCGTCCAATACCAAGGTTTGAACCTGCGAGATTTTGAGCGCGTTGTGATCCATCAAGTCCAGCAGTCGACCCGGAGTGGCAATCAAAATGTCGGTACCACCTCGCAAGCCCATCATTTGCGGGTTGATGGAAACGCCGCCAAATACAACGGTGACTTTGCAGAGTTTGCCCAGATGCGCCGACAAACTCATGAAGGTTTGCCCCACTTGAATTGCCAATTCACGGGTGGGGACCAAGACCAAAGTTTGAGGTGTTTTGGTGTTTCGTCCGAGGACCGTTGCAGGTTGGGCGGCTGATCTGGTGAGATGTTCAATCAGGGGCAAGGCATACGCCACGGTTTTGCCTGACCCTGTAGGGGCTGTGACCCAAATATCCTGTCCAGTGAGTGCAACGGGAATAAATTCACGCTGGACAGGGGTGGGCTCAGGGTAGGATTTCGGTTTGAGTGCGCGAAGCAGCTCGGGCGAGAGGCCCAGTTCGTTAAAAGACATAGGGCTTAAGCATAAGTGCATATGACTTGATAAGCCAGCTGAGCGTGGCAAAATCATGTTCCATGAATACACGCAAAGGCATTATTTTGGCGGGTGGGTCAGGGACGCGCCTTTACCCCGTGACGCAAGCGGTCTCCAAGCAATTGATGCCCGTGTACGACAAGCCCATGGTCTATTACCCTTTGACCACACTCATGCTGGCTGGCATCAAGGATGTACTGTTGATCAGCACGCCGCACGACACGCCCAGATTTTCCGAGTTGTTGGGTGATGGTCGCCAGTGGGGTATGAACATTCAATATGCCGTACAGCCCAGTCCCGATGGATTGGCGCAAGCGTTCATCATTGGACGAGAGTTTGTAGGTTCAAGTCCAAGTGCGTTGGTGTTGGGTGACAATATTTTCTATGGGCATGACCTTGTAAAGCTGATGCAACGCGCGCACGCAAAAACATCGGGTGCCAGTGTGTTTGCGTATCACGTTCATGACCCTGAGCGTTACGGTGTGGTGGCTTTTGATGAGGAGCAGCGTGCACTGAGCATCGAAGAAAAGCCAACGACGCCTAAGAGTAACTATGCCGTGACGGGCTTGTATTTTTATGATCAGCAAGTGTGCGATGTGGCCGGCAATATCCAACCCTCCGCTCGCGGTGAGTTGGAAATCACGGATGTGAACCGCTGGTATTTGGCGCAAAATCAGCTTGATGTTCAGATCATGGGCCGAGGATATGCATGGTTGGACACTGGCACTCACGACAGTTTGTTAGAGGCGGCAGGTTTCATTGCCACCTTGCAAAAACGTCAAGGCTTGATGGTGGCTTGTCCCGAAGAAATTGCGTTTGCACAAAAATGGATTGATGCCGAGCAGCTGCAGAAATTGGCATCACCTTTGGCCAAAAATAGTTATGGCCAATATCTCTTGAATCTTTTGAAGGCGCATTGATGCCCTATACCGTCACGGCAACTCACTTGCCGGAAGTCCTCATTTTGCAACCTCAGGTTTTTGGTGATGCGCGAGGTTTTTTCTTTGAAAGCTTCAACGCCCGTGATTTTGCCAAAGCCACCGGCTTAGAGGTTCAGTTTGTTCAAGACAATCACAGCAAATCTGCCAAAGGCGTGCTGCGCGGATTGCACTACCAAATTGAACACGCTCAGGGAAAATTGGTCAGAGTCACAAGTGGTGAGGTCTATGACGTTGCCGTTGACATGCGAAAAGAATCGCCCACCTTTGGTCAGTGGGCGGCGTGCCATTTAAGTGCAGAAAATGCGCGCCAATTTTGGGTGCCACCAGGGTTTGCGCATGGTTTTTTGGTGCTCAGCGAATCTGCAGAGTTTTTGTACAAAACCACAGATTACTGGCACCCAGAGCATGAACGAAGTCTCTTGTGGAATGATCCTGCGTTGGCCATTGAATGGCCGTTGCCGGAAGGTATTCAAACACCCTTGCTGGCTGCTAAAGATGCGGCGGCCATGCCGCTGTCTCAAGCGCAAACATATTGAGGACTTTGATCCTTCATTTAAGTGGCGGTAATGCGTAGGCCTTGATGGCGCTGAGCTGACCTAGGCTGAGTCGATTGCCGTGTTGGCTGACAACAGCGGCGGCGGCATGATTGCCCAATGAGGCGGCTTGATCGGGCGCATAGCCGCGCGTGATGGCGTATAAAAACGCACCTGCAAACATGTCGCCCGCGCCGTTGGTGTCAATGGCTTTGACTTTTTCGGCAGGAACATGCCAAGCCTGTTTTTCGGTCAGAACTTCAGAGCCCTCTGGCCCGCGTGTGAAGCACACCGTTTTGGCCATTTTCTTCAAAGTTTGGCGCACCACGTCCAGGTCCTCTGTACCGCACCACACTTGCGCTTCCTCCTGATTGCAAAACAAGTAATCCACCCCGTTACCCAGCATGGCATCAAGTCCCGCTTTGCAATATTGGATCATGCTGACATCGCTCAGGGTCAGAGCCAGTGCAACGCCGGCATCGTGGGCAATTTTGCGCCCTTTCAGTGCAGCATCTAAGCCCGTCGGAGACGCTGCCAAATAACCTTCCATGTAGTAGATCTTGGATTTGGCAATGTCGTGAGGATGAAGGGCTGCAGGGTCCAATTCTGCAGAGACACCTAAGAAGGTGCACATGCTTCTTTCAGCATCCGGGGTCACCAAGACCATGCAGCTGCCTGTTTGCCCTTCGATTGCGCGCGTGTGGGTGAGGTTGGTTTCTACACCTTGTGCTTGGAGGTCTTTGACGTAGAAATCTCCCAAACTGTCGTGTGCTACTTTGCACGAGTAAAAAGCTTTTCCACCCAGTTGCGACAGAGCCACCACCGTGTTGCCAGCTGAACCGCCGCCCGTTTGTCTGGGCTGGACATGGCTGACTTGTCCGAGCAATTCTGCGCGGCGTGGCGTGTCGATCAATGTCATGTGGCGCTTGCTGATGCCCATGGCTTGCAGCAGGGCGTCTGAGACTTCGTATTCGGAGTCGACCAAGGCGTTGCCAATGGCGTAAAGATCGTAATGGGACATGAGCTTGCTTGAATCTAAATCAATGAATTGAGAAGTTTAATGCCTTTGCCTCGTCGGCCGATCGGTAAAATGATGACTGGGTTCGCAGACCCACTAAGTTGGGGCATTGCTTACCGATACCGCTTTATCTTTATTTTATGAACTCAAGGCTGCGATGAAACGCGAATATTTTTCCCATGCTGCCAAGGACGCTCGTCGGCATTCTCAAGAAACCACGGCGGAGCGCTGCATTGTATTGATCGATGCACGCTATTTGGCTTGGCTTGCACACCCAGCTGTGGCGGGGTCTTCTCAAGCGTCGGTCAACCGTATTGGACTGGCTGATTTTCTGACAGACTTGCTTTTGCAGTCGGGGCTGGAAGTGAATCTCAAACGTATTTATTGGTACGCTGAAGTGCACAATTCGCTCGATGTTGAGGGGCAAATTGTTCGAAAAGTATTTCCACATGATGTTGATGGTGGGGTTTCACTGCTTCAAACCATGGGACAAGACTTGCGCAAACTGGCTGACAACAAAGCATGCGAACATGTGTTGTTGGCAACTGACGATGAGCGATTTTTCAGTGCAATTGACGATGCGCAATTAACAGGCATGTCTGTTCACATTTTGGCCGATGATGCAGCCCGCAACATGTCAAGTTTGCACCAAACAGATCCGGGTTGGGGGCGTTTGCTTTCGCAGGCCGATCGGCGCATTGTGGTTCAGTCTAAAGTCTTGGCAGATTTCCTTCTGGGTGCAAACAAAAAAGAAGTGAATTCTGCACCAGAGGATCCAGAAATGATTCGCGAGTCGATGACTGAAGTGATCGTTTCTTGGTGGGATGATGAACCTGAGGACAAACGTGAAGAATTGCGCGATGAGTTGCATGTCAATCGTGGGATTCCACAAGAAGTAGACCGTCAACTTTTGCTTCGCATGCGCCATCGATTGACTCGTGCGTTGACTTTGCATGAGAAAAAAATGTTGCGCGAAATTTTCAGGGCGGTGGCCTTTGGTACTTTGTCGATTGAAGCGAACCAAAGCGCTGACGCACTGTCCGCCATGCCTGTCATTGAAGAGCCACTTTGAACCCAAGAGAAGGAGTACATGATGCTGCAAAGAACGACATGGATGGCACTCTTGTTTTGGCTGAGTTTGCCTGCACATGTGGGCGCATCGGAGGTGCATGAGCACATTGCGGCGGAATTGCTGCCGATGTCCTTGCAAGTGAGCTGGAATTCAAACAAGCCGCATCTTGGAAAATTTGGGCACTGTGCTGCGGCATTTGACAGTCGAACCGATGACGGCAAAATGGCATTTGCATGTTCCATTTATGTCAAATTGTCTGCGGTTGCACAGCGCAAGGCGATTCAACATTGCGATGAGCAACGTGAGGCACGTCACATCAAAGCACCTTGTCAATTGATCGACAAATAAAGTGCGGTTTTGAATCTGCCGCCGACGATGTGCGGCAGATCTTTGAGCTATTTCAGATTTTATTTTTTAGGCAAAGTGCCACCACTCTTCACGCATTCATCCAATGTTTTGAAAGGTGTGAATTTCTGAGTTTTTTCATAGCTGGCGCTGGTTTTGTCATGACAGATGCCGCTGTCTGATTTTTTGACCAAGGCCTCAGCGCTCGCGGCATTGGCTGGGGCGCGACCACCACTCTTCAAGCAGGCATCCATGCTGGCGAAAGCTTCAAATTTTTTGGTGGCACCGTAGCTGGTGCTCGATTTGTCATGACAGATGCCTGCCTCTGACTTTTTGACAGTGGGGTCGGCCGCTTGGGCTAATACCGTGTTGGCGCTGACAAGTGTCAGGCAAGATGCAATCAAAGCGAAAGTGAAACGTGTTGGCATGAAAGTCCCCTGGGTTGAAGGCGTTTTGGGCGTCGCGGCTTTGCAATCCATTGCAAGCACCTCAGACGCTTCGCATGCTATCGCATCTAGGCGAATATGCTCAGTTTTGAGTGGTTTTTTCGAGCCGTTTGATGTCAAAACCCATCAAAGCCAGGCGTTGTGTCAAAGCCTTGTAGGATGCGTCCGATATTTGAGGCGTGCGTGACAAAACCCAAAGGTAATTGCGAGAGGGGTCGCCCACAGCAGCCAGTTGGTACTCTGCATCCAGATCTAGCACCCAATAGTCACCCCAAGTAAATGGCAACCAACCCATCCAGCTGGGCGCAAAACGCACTTCTAATTGGGCAGGAAGTCCATTGGCCCGAGGTCTGGCCATCCCCAAGGCTTGGATCACTTCACCATTGGCTGTTTGGCATTGGTTGAGAACTTGAATGTGTGTGGGGTTGAGCAGTTGGTAAGTGGCTTGCGTGTTTTGCAAACACTTGCGTTGAAACCAATTGGGAAATTTTGCAATTTCATACCAACTCCCCATGTACCTTGCAATCTCAATCTGATCGATTGATTTGACTGGGCTCACATTCTGGGCAACAGCAGCAGTTGTTAAGCTGAGTCCCATGAAGCAAGTCCAGAAAAGGCTGGAAATGAAGGTGCGCGCTTGAACAGATGGTTTCAACATGTTAGGCACTCTGGAAAAGTTGATCGTGAGTGAAAAGTTCGTCTAAGGGCTCATTCGATTTGACGCAAGCTTTAGGACCCTCTTTCAATTCACCATTCCAAAGCTGCCAACCGTACAAAGCAGCCATGCGCATGCTTGTTGCTGCTTGACCTGGCAAGCCGACCCGCTCTGCACCTCGCCTTGCACCATCCATCAGCCATGCCGGGAGACTTCGGTGATAGGGGTTGCGAGCCACCTCCCCAACGTGCATGGCTGTTGCGGTCATCAACTGACCAACTTGGGGTGGACTGAGCTCTAGCATCAGATGCGGTGATGTTTGTGTGTTCCAGTATTCGGACAACAGCAGGTGGCAAGCCACTTGTCGATTGGTTAAACGCAGGGCTTGAATTACCAATTGATGTGTGGCGCAGTGCGTGGTGTGGCCATCTAAGGCATGCGGCATCAAAATCAAACGTGGCTTGAGTTGCTGTAGTCTTTCAGCCAGTGTTGCTACGCATGCCAACCACTGGGGTGTTTGCGCGTCAAAAGCCTGAAGCGTGATGTTCTCAAAGGCTTTCCCAACAACTTGGACAGGACTGGCCAGTTCGAAGCCTAGATAATTGCATGCTGCTTCGGCTTCTTGCCAGCGAGTCTGTCTGCGTGATACTTGGCTGCCCAGTGTGATGGCCATGTTGATGATGCGCCAACCATGATCGTGACGCAATCGCAGAGCCAAGCCGCCCACCAAAGATTCGTCATCCGGATGAGGTGAACAGATCAAGCAGCAGGGTGCATCTGCCGCTGGACTTTGCAGGGCAATGGGCGACGCCGCGACTGCGGGCTCAGGCAGGTCGAGTGCGTGCTGAAAGGCTTTGACAATGTCATCAAAGGGTGTGCGCATGCTGAATGGTAATTGAAGAAGCTCAAAGGCGAAAAAATTTCTGTTCTAACAAGTCGCCATGACCTGTTGGCGCGTTCAGAAACAGCCATTATGATGAAATCTATTTTCATTTTGAGATCTAACATGACATTGATGAAATCTGCGCGCACCTTGTTTGCAGCCAGCTTCTCGCTTTTGTTGCTTCATACGCCAGCGCTTCAAGCCCAAGAGCAGCAGTTGAACATTCTCTGTTCAGTTCAGTCCGATTGGTGCAATTTGATTCAGGTGACTTTTCCTCGGGTAACAGGAATCAAAGTGAATGTTTTGCAGCGCAGCACAGGCGAGGCGTTGGCGCAGGTCAATGCAGAAAAGGCCAATCCCAAAATCGACATTTGGTTTGGTGGTACGGGTGACCCGCACTTAGCGGCTGCGCAAATGGACTTGACCACGGTTTATCAATCGCCTTCATTGAAGCAGTTGCACCCTTGGGCGCAGACGCAATACGAGCAATCGGGCGGCAAGTCTGTCGGTCTGTATTTGGGGCCTCTGGGTATTTTTTACAACAAAGAAGTATTGGCCAAACGGAAATTACCCACACCCGCATCTTGGGCTGATTTGCTCAAGCCTGAATACAAGGGTGAGATTCAAATGGCCAACCCTGGTTCAAGTGGCGCCGCTTACACAGCCTTGGCCACCTTGGTTCAGTTAATGGGGGAGGCGCAGGCTTGGGACTATTTGGCCAAATTGCACCGGAACATGAGCAGTTACCCGCGATCTGGTGAAGCACCCATCAAAGCAGTCTCTCGCGGCGAAGCAGCACTTGCGATTGGCTTCATTGCTTTGGCACCAGGCGAAAAGGCTGCAGGGTTCCCGATTGAAGCCTTCACGCCAGCGGAGGGTACAGGTGCAGAAATTGGTAGCATGTCCATCATCAAAGGTGCGCCTCATTTGGAAGCAGCCAAACGTTTTTATGAATGGGCGTTAACGCCACAAGCACAACAATTTGCATTTGCCGCCAGAGGGTTTCAAGTGCCCTCCAATCAGTCAACGGTGGTGGATCCTCGAGTCCCCGATGTTAAGAAGATTAAGTTGATTAAATACGACTACAACAAGTATGGACAGGCTGCCGAGCGCAAGCGTTTAATCCAACTTTGGGACGAAAAAATCAAATCATTGCCGCAATGAAAAAAGGGACTCGAAGAGTCCCTTGGCCATTGAGTAACAACTTGGTTCAAGTTTCCAAGTGATAGCGCGTGACGCGCTCCACTTCGTTTTTGGAGCCCAAGATGACGCTCACGCGTTCATGCAATTGCTGTGGCTGAAGGTCCAAAATTCGTTGACGACCATTGGTGGATGCACCACCGGCTTGTTCAATCAGCCAGCTCATCGGATTGGCCTCGTACATCAAGCGCAGCTTGCCCGCCTTGTGAGGCTCGCGTTTGTCCCAGGGGTACATGAAAATACCGCCGCGGGTCAGGATGCGGTGAACATCCGCCACCATGCTGGCAATCCAGCGCATGTTGAAGTCCTTGCCACGTACGCCATCTTTGCCCTGCAAACATTCGTCCACATAGCGTTTGACAGGCGCATCCCAGTGGCGCATGTTGCTCATGTTGATGGCAAATTCTTTGGTGTCTTCTGGCACTCGAACGTTTTCTTGCGTCAGCACAAACGAGCCTTGCTCCCGGTCTAGGGTGAACATGGCCACACCATCGCCCACGGTCAGGACCAAGGTGGTTTGAGGGCCATAGATGCAATAGCCTGCAGCCACTTGTTGGTGGCCGGGTTGCAAGAAGTCTTCTTCACTGATGGCGTGCTGGTTTTCGTCTTTTTGAAGCACACTGAAAATGGTGCCAATGCTGACATTGACATCGATGTTGCTGGACCCATCCAGTGGATCGAACATCAGCAGATACTCGCCTTGAGGGTAGCGATTGGGGACCAAGTGAATGGTCTCCATTTCTTCTGAGGCCATGGCCGCCAAGTGGCCGCCCCATTCGTTGGCTTCAATCAAAACTTCATTGGCAATGATGTCCAGTTTTTTCTGAATTTCACCTTGAACATTTTCAATGTCGGCGCTGCCCAGGACGCCACCCAAGGCGCCTTTGTTCACAGCGTGGCTGATGCTCTTGCAAGCGCGAGCGACCACCTCCAGTAACAAACGCAATTGAGAAGGGATGTGCCCTTTGCTGCGTTGTTGTTCAACCAAGTAGCGGGACAGTGAAATTTTCTGTGACATGTGAATGACTCCAGTGAGGTTCGCGTTATTCAGCCAATGCGCGTGTGACAACTTCACGCACATCGTTGCTCAAGTCGGACTTGGCTGCAACACGTTCGATGGCTGCTTTGGCGGCTTGGCGGTAAGGTTCTGCCAGTTTTTTCCAACGGTCGAGAGCACGTGCAAGGCGCGCAGCAACTTGTGGATTGATGGCATCTAACTCGATCACGCGCTCACTCCAATACACATAGCCGGCTGCATCGCTGCGATGGAAGCCGCCTGGGTTGGCGCTGCAATAGCTGAAGATCAAGCTGCGCGCCCGATTGGGATTGCGCAGGTGAAAGTCAGGGTGTTGCATGAGCTGTCGTACGAGGGGCAAAATGTTGCCCCCACGATCAGGTGCACTGGCTTGTAAAGCGAACCATTTGTCGATGACCAAATCTTCATTTTTGAACAAAGCATGGAACTGTGACAACGCAGATGCTGCCAACTCATGACCGCTTGCCACGAGCGCTGACAAGGCGTTGAATCGGTCCGTCATGTTGTGCGCGTCTTTGAAGACTTGCAGTGCTTTGCCAGGCCAAACGGGCGTGCCTTGATGCTGCGCCGCAAGGCACAGCATGCTCAGCGCCATGCCACTGAGGGCACGTTTGCCACTGGAGATAGCGTCGGGGGAGTAGGCGCCCAGTACGCGGTTTTGTTCATAGCAGGTTTGCCATTCGACAAGCAGGCTGGTGGCCAATTGCAATTTCATGGCCTCACGAACAGCATGGACACGCTGTGGGTCAACCGATTCAAGTTGCTCAGAAATGTAAGTCTCGGATGGCAGGGTGAGAACCAAGTCTTTGAACGCAGCGTCGAGACTTGAGTGCTGGAGAACAGCGCGCATCGCATCGATGTAGTCGGCACCCAGCACGTTTTCCGATTGCAAATCGCCACCGCCTCGAATAAAGCGAAGTGCGGCTTGGACCGCCAAGCGTTGCCCGGCTTCCCAGCGGTTGAATGCATCGGGATCGTGGGCCAGCAAAGTGAGCCACTGGGCATCGGTCAGTGCGCAGTCTAAATTCACTGGCGCGCTGAAGTTTCGCAACAGTGAAGGTGTCGGTGCACTGTCGATGTTTTCAAAAACAAAGGTCTGTGATGCATCGCTCAGAACCAGTGTCTTGCTCTGGCGGGCAGCGCCTGATTCGCCCTTCAGCTGAACATTGAAGGATTGGCCAGCGTCACTTAAAAGTCCGACGATGACAGGGATGACGAAAGGCTCTTTGAGCGCTTGATCGGGCGTGGCCGAGTAGCTTTGTGAAAGTGTCAGTGTGTACGTTTTGGCTTCACTGTCGTACACGCCCGTGGCTTGCACACGCGGCGTGCCTGCTTGGCTGTACCAGCGCTTGAATTGAGACAGCTGTTGGGCCAAAGGTGAACCTGGGTTGGCGTCTGCAATGGCCTGCGCAAAATCATCGCAGGTGACCGCTTGGCCATCATGCCGCTCAAAATAAAGCGACATGCCCTTGGCAAAACCTTGCTTGCCTTCTTCGTCGCCTGGTGCACTCAGCAAAGTTTGCATCATGCGAACCACTTCGGCACCTTTTTCGTAAATGGTGACCGTGTAGAAGTTGTTGATTTCAACGTAAGCATCGGGTCGCACAGGGTGTGCCATTGGGCCCGCGTCTTCTGG
>CALEYZ010000105.1 GCA_937928195.1 uncultured Limnohabitans sp. | reverse complement strand
CGGCACACTAGCGCCTTCGAATTTCCGGGTTTACCCGAGGATTTTGAGGGTTGTAAATGGGTATCAAGACGCTTAACTTTGCTGCTTTAGCCGTTAGTTTGGCGTTTTTCGCAGGTTCTTGCACTAATTTGGTGCAAGCCAGATCGACGTCGGACGCAGTTGTTTCGGCACCCATCGCTTTACAGGAATTGCCCAAAGAGGGCCAAGAAACTTATGCACTCATCCGTCTGGGTGGGCCTTTTCGGTTTGAAAAGGATGGTGTCGTTTTTGGCAATCGAGAAAAGCAGCTGCCTGCAGCAAAACGCGGTTTTTATCGTGAATACACCGTCAAAACCCCAGGTGAAAGAAGCCGTGGTGCACGTCGAATTGTGTGTGGGGGCGAAGAGCCTCGCTTGCCCAAGCAGTGTTTTTATACGCAAGACCATTACACAAGTTTTCGCGAAATCGTGATAACGCCTTAACAGGCTTGCACTGTGGTTTGAAATGAATCAAGAGAAGAGTGTTTGCATGCAGACGCTCGGTGTTTGTCAATAAAAGCCCACAAGGCTGGTTTTAAAAAATAAGAGAGTGAGAACGGCGATGGACAAGCCAATTCGACAGGACCAAGAAACACCATTGAAAGGTGTGCGGACGAACATCGTCCAGTCGATTCGTGCATTTCGTGTGAACGATTTGCAAGAGGCGGCTCAAGGCTTGGGTCAGCATTTCTTGTACGCCAATTTGTCAAAGGCACAAAGCAAACAAGACGTTTTGGACCTGATTGCAGCGCAGTTCACATTGCCCACGCATTTCGGTAAGAACTTCGATGCTTTGTATGACTGCATGACAGATCCATTGCACAAGTCTGGCCCTCAGCCTGGTTTCATTGTGGTCTTGGAGCAGATTCCAGCCAATGCCAAGTTTGACAAAGAAGCACGCGAGCAACTGTTGGACATCTTCCGTGATACGGCCGACTACTGGGGTGATCGCAAGGTGCCTTTCCGTTGCTTCTACTCTTTCTCCGTGGCCCGTGCGGCCACAGCCGGCGCTGAAAAATTGGCAGACAGCACACCCGAGCTGGACGCTGATGGCTTGGAAATGGCGGCTGAAGAAGGCGAAAAAATGCCCACAGACAAGTTGGTGGACGTATCGCCCTTGGCTTTGCGCATGAGCAGCCCCTTCAATGCGGGTTACTGGTTGGCAGCAGCTTAATCGCAAGTTGGCGAATAAAAAAACGGTGCAGGCCTTTGGGCTTGCACCGTTTTTTCATTTGGAAATGGGTTTGTTTAAAAAGTACTTAAGCGTTCAATGCCATTGCCAAGTTGAGGTACTCCTCAACAGGCACTTCTTCAGCACGGCGTTGTACGTCAAAGGTGCCGCCAAAATTTCTCTCCGTCAGCCAGGCCCCTAGGGTATGGCGCAGCAATTTTCGGCGTTGACTAAAAGCCACTTGAACCAACTTTTCTAAGAGCTTGGGCTCGATGGGCGCGGGTGCTGTATGCGGCACCATTCGAACAACGGCACTGTCCACACGCGGCGGTGGATCAAAGCTTTCGGGTGGCACAAAGAGCACATTCTCCATTGCATAGCGCCATTGCAACATGACCGACAAACGACCGTAATCTGAAGTGGCCGGTGAGGCCACCATCCGGTCAATTACTTCTTTTTGCAACATGAAGTGTTGGTCTTCAATAACGGCAACATGTTCAAGCAAATGAAACAAGATCGGTGTGGAAATGTTGTAAGGCAAATTGCCCACCACGCGCAGTTTTTTGCCTTCGGCCAATGCCGTGAAATCGACCTTCAAAACATCCGATTCCACCACAGTGAGCTGCTTGTGGAGGCGCAAGCGCAACGCCAAATCCCGGTCTAGCTCAATGACGGTGAGATGCCCTAAACGTTCAACCAAGGGTTGAGTGAGTGCTGCCAAGCCGGGGCCAATCTCGACCATGGGTTGGCCGGGCTGCGGGGCAATGGCATCGACGATGGCATCAATGATGCCGCCGTCGGATAAAAAGTGCTGACCGAAGCGCTTGCGTGGAATGTGCTTCATTGGGGGGGATCGCGCAATTCAACGTAAGCGCGGCCGCGCAATTCTTCAACCCAAGCTGAATACATTTCGTCAATTTTCTTTTCGCGCAATTGGTTGCGAACCATCTCACGCTGCTCGCGCAAAGTCAAAGGAACGTCTCGACGCTCCATCACCTGAATCAAGTGCACACCAAATCGCGAAACCAAGGGATCACTGATTTGGCCTGGGCGCAGGCGGGCCATGACTTCTTCAAACTCAGGCACAAATTGCCCAGGGCTGGCCCAGCCAAGATCACCTCCGGTCTGCGCACTACCGTCCTGTGAGAACTGGCGTGCTAAATCGCCAAAATCAGAGCCCGCTTGGATACGTTGTTTGTAAGTAAGTAAGCGATTACGTGCCGCTGTTTCATTCAAGTCATTGCTGAGACGCAGCAGAATGTGTCGCGCGCGCGTTTGAACGATCATGGCGCTGCTCAGTTCACTTTGTTTCTTATCAAGCACCTTCAAAATGTGGAAGCCGGCACCAGAGCGAACGGGTTCAGAAATGTCGCCTCTGCTTAAGTTTTGGGTGCTGTCTACAAACAACGTGGGATAACGATCGGCTGGACGCAAACCCATTTCGCCGCCGTTGGCGCCTTTGTCAGTTGCTTGCGAGAGGGTGGATGCTAGCGTTGCGAAGTTCTCACCTGCCTTGGCACGCTTCGAAATTTCCAGGGCCTTGGCTTGCAAAGCTGCCAATTCTTTGTCAGACGCATTCTCCGGCACGGCGACCAAAATCATCGCCAAATTCAAATCAATGGGGGTGGCCGCAGCAGGCTTTCCCGCTTGCTGGGTCTGAATAAATTGCTCAACATCGGTGTCTGAAACGCGCGCGCGATTGTCGACCTCACGCTCGCGCAGGCGGCCGATCATGAGTTGGTTGCGGAGCTGTTCTCGAAAAGCAGACACGCTTAAACCTTCGCTGGCAACGCGTTTGTACAACTCCTCTTTGGACACCTGGTTTTGGCGAGCAATGGTGGCTTCTGTTTGGTCCACCTCGGCGTCATCGATGCGAATGCCGTTGTCGCGGGCTTGTTGGAGTTGGGCCTTTTCATTGATCAACTGATCAAGTGCTTGCTGCGTCAGGGCTTTGCCGCTCGGCGCAGGGCTGCCGGGTGCCGCTTGTTTTTCTAAGCGAAGCTTGAGGTTTTGAACTTCGTTGTTGGTAATGGGCTCAGAGTTGACCACCGCTACGATAAAGTCAGCAGGCCTTGCCTTGGCAGGGCCTTGTGCATGGGCGGTGTTGGCTTGACTCGAAACGGCCAACAAGCTGAGGCCCAAACCCAGGCTGATCAGAGCATGCATCAATTTGCTGTGCACCGCATGGTGGTGCGGGCTAGCTAGGGGCTTTCGTGCATTCAAACAAAAAGAGTTAGTCATATGTGGTGAATCTGCTGGTGGGCGCCAAGTCTTCTCGGAGATATTGGTAACGGGGGATATTGTCGCGCAATGTTTTCAGGGGGCTGGAGCCAACGCGTGCCAAACCCACAAACTCTAGCTGGAACAAAATTCGGCTGCGAGAGCTGCTGGTGGTACTTTGCAAACGTTCGTAAACGACGCGGCCTAACCAGCAACCAGCGTCGTACTCAAAGCCCAACAGGGTGTCGACCATTTTGCGGTCTTTCAAACTGAAGTTCATGCGGCCGACGCTGTACCAGCGGTCGGCGCCCAAGCCTTGCCCCGGGGCCAGCGCTTGAACCTGCGATGCGTCTGCGTTACCAAAGGAAAAGTCGCGCAAGGGCCATTGCCAGCCAAGGTCAATTTGCTCGCTTTGGTCACGCGTCAGTCGATAGGCCGTGTTGAAGACGCGGTAAGGGCTGGGGTTGAAACGGGTGGTGAGTGTGGTTCGAGTGGTGCGATGGGTTTGCGCATCGAACTGCAAAGTGGAGTCAAAGGTCCAACGATTGTCCCAGCGCAGACCTGCACCCAACAAAATGTCACTGAAACCAGATGCCACAGGCAACTCACCCGGCAAGCGCACCAATTGATCGGAAAAGCGATAGCGCTGCGCGACGCCAAAGCGCGCCAATTCGGCGCCGGTGTTGGCATCAAACAAACGGCTGTTCACGCCCAAGGTGACCAAATTGTTGTCAGCAATTCGGTCTTGGCCCACGTAGGGGTTTTCTGAATAGACCGTGGTGAGGTTGAAGTCGGTGGCGCCGCTGTCGTAGCTGGGCAGTTGACTTTGATCCTTGTAGGGGGTGCGTACGAAAAAAGCGCGAGGCTCGAGTGTTTGACGAAGTCCTCGGCCAAAGAAAGATGCGTCGCGCTCATAAACCAAACCAGTGTCCAAGCTGAAGGTGGGCAACAAGCGGTTGCTTTCAGATTGTCCGTTGGCCAAAGGTGAGTCCAATTGGTAGCGTGTGCCGTGCAGTTGAATTTTGGGAATCACAAAGCCCCAAGGCTTGAGCCAAGGATGGCTGATTTGCGCGGCGGCATAGCTGCGTTGGCCATTTCGCAAAATGGCGCTGGTGCCACCCGGGATCTGGCTGTAGTCGGCTTCAAAGCGGGTGGTGTCTGCCGTGAAGCCAAGATCGAAACCTTGAACATCCCACTTGTTGTAACGCGCCAAGACTTGGGGCGATCGGTCGTAGGGTGGCGTGATGGGGGAGCTGATGTCTTGCAAGGTTTGAAATTTCAAGACCTGCGTCATCAGGGTCCAATCACCTTGTCCCCAGTAAACACTGCCAGAGGCAGGCAACAGCCGTTGTGTCAAAGACAAGCCTGCGCGCGGAAAGTCTCGCCAGTAGTTGTCGTCACTGACACGGTTTAAATTGACATTCACGCCCAGACGGCCCAACACGCTGTTGCCGGTGTCAATGCCGCCAATGTGCTGTGCTGACATACCCCAACGTGATTGCTGGCGAAGTGTGTCGTGGGGCATCACGTTCAGCCGTGCCTGACCCTGACTGTCTGCTTCCAGGTAACGGAACTCTGAGTCAAGCGCTACGCCCCGTTTGCTCATGACCGTGGTGGTCAGGGTGGCGTCGCGGTTGGGCGCAATGTTCCAGTAATAGGGCGAAGACACCTCAATGCCGCTGACCGTGTCAATGCCAATCAGCGGGGCTAACAAACCGGACTGTCTGGCATTGTTCAAGGGAAAGGTCAAAGACGGGGCTGCCAAGATGGGCACGTCTTTGAAGCGCAGTTGCAGGTCTTTGGCCTGGATGGTGTTGTCTTCTTCGTTGACCTGCAGACTGGCCGCTTTGAGCACCCACTCTGGCAACCAGCTGGGGCCCGGCACGCGCGCGCAAGTGGTGTAAGTGGCATTGCGAACGACAGCGCGTTGCGCGTCGATGAACTCAATTCCAGACGCTTCTCCATGACCGCCGCCTTTGAGCAGGGAATAAGAGGGTTGCAAGAACTTGCCTTGAAACGAGTCAGCTTGCAAATTCAACGTGGGACCTTCAAACACATTGCCTTCGCGCGTGATTTTGACTTGGCCTTGTGCTTTGAGGGTGTCTTGCGATTGATCGTATTCAATCCGTTGCGCACGCACGGTGAGGCCTTGCTTGCGCAAACTGGCATCGCCTTCAACCACCAAGTCGAGGTCGGGCCGAGCGTCGATGCGCTGACCCGAGACGAACACAGGGGACTGTTTGCGTTCAAGGTCCGAGATCTTTTCTTCCAAACGGAGGCTGTTTTGAAGAACCACACCCGACGCTGGTTTGTCTGCTTGGGCGTTTGCCACAGCCCCCTTTTCTTGGGCAAGACTGGACAGTTGCCATAGCAGCAGCCCGCACAAAGTCAGGGCTTGTGCAAGCTTTTGTTTCTGAAATAGGTGGGTGGTCTTCAAGGGGCTCTCATCCGGTAGGACGGGTGTTTGTAGAATGGATTATCCATGAGTGCTGCCCGTGTGGATCACACAATGTGACAGGGCGCCATTTGCCGTCCTTTTTTTACTTGGAATGAGACCTTGAATTCGGATCAGACATCAAACGCCAATGTGCCTTGGGCCGACCCACAGCGTCAGTTGGCCTGCGAGGCGTGGCTTCAGTCATTGGCCGCGCCACAGGGTGTGTTGCCGCACACTTTGCGCATCGCCTCCGCAGACGCCAGTTTTCGTCGGTATTTGCGGGTTGACAGCAAGTCAGGCGCCAGCCTGATCGTGATGGACGCGCCGCCTGACAAAGAAAATTGCGAGCCTTTTGTCAAAGTGGCCAAGCTGATGCAAGCGGCGGGCTTGAAAGCGCCAGAGGTCTTGGCCTGGGACGCGCCTCAAGGCTTCATGTTGCTCACCGATTTGGGCGACAAAACCATGATGGCGGCCATCGACCCTCAGAACCCACAGGCCAATCATGGCCTGTACATGCAAGCCGTTGATGCGCTGATCGCGTGGCAGTTGTCTTCCAAACCTGGCCTATTGCCGCCCTACGATGAAGCCCTGCTCCAGCGAGAGCTGAGCTTGTTCCCCGATTGGTACCTCACGCAGCACCGTGGCCTGACGGTAGAGGGCAAGATGCGCAGCACCTTGGACAGCACGTTTCAGGCCTTGGTCGCACGCAATTTGGCCGCGCCATCCGTGTTTGTGCACCGCGACTTCATGCCGCGCAATTTGATGATGCCCACAGGACCGTCATCGGCTTTGGGCGTGTTGGATTTTCAAGACGCGGTGTATGGCCCTGTCACCTACGATGTGGCCAGTCTCATGCGCGATGCCTTCCTCACATGGGAAGAAGATTTTGTGCTCGACATCACCATTCGCTATTGGGAAAAAGCCCGCAAAGCTGGGTTGCTCGATTTCGAAGATTGGCACCAAGACTTTGGCGCCTTTTACCGCGCGGTGGAGTGGATGGGCTTGCAGCGTCACCTCAAAGTGGCGGGCATTTTTGCACGCCT
>CALEYZ010000104.1 GCA_937928195.1 uncultured Limnohabitans sp. | reverse complement strand
AGATCTACACAGGCGAAGACACTCTTTCCCTACACGACGCTCTTCCGATCTGTGGCTTTGAGCCTGAGGAACTGCGCAAACAAGTCGCCTTGCCCTGCCCGCTGCATGCTCTCGACAATCAGTTGTAAATCGCCCCTGGCTTCATAGACGCCTAATTTGCCACGCACCTCTACCAGTTCACCGTCTCGGGGCATAAACCCTAAAGCACTGGCGGCCCGTTTGAACATGGCACAGCGAATTTGACCGCTGTCATCCTTGAGGTTGAAATAGCAATGCCCACTGGCAGCGCGTGCAAAGCCAGAAATCTCGCCCTTGACGTTGACGGGATTGAAGCGTGCATTCAAAGTGTCTGCAATTGCAAGGCACAAAGCACCAACAGACCAAACACGTGGCTCAGAATCTATGCGCATCATGAAAGAGCCTTATTTATTGCGGTTTCCAGCATCATTTCCATAGAAAAGCCAGTGTTTTCAATACCAAAGAGTCCACAGCTTCGGAATAGCAGTCCTGATAGCACCACAAGCCATCACACAAGCACATACATCAGCATAACTCATTGATTTTATTGAATAAAAAATTGTTCAAAAAAGTAGCATTGAAACAGAACTCAAGATTCATGCGCCTTCCAAGCGCATTCGCGCAGGGTTCTTCACAAAGTTATCCACAGATTTGAAGAACAATTCCATCGGCCATAATCAAAACTGAATCCAGAAGTAGAAAGATTGATTTTGTTAAGCATCATACAAGCCGCAGGCTGGCCCATTTGGCCCTTGATCCTATGCTCCATTTTTGCACTTGCCATTATTTTTGAGCGAGTCTATGCCTTGCAGACTACCAAAGTGTTGCCAGCCAACGCACTGAACAAAGCCATTGACAGTACGCGCCAAGGCTTCCCGTCAGACACCACCATTCAGGAATTGGCTCGCATGGGATCTGTGGGTCCTATTTTTGCCGCTGGTCTTCAAACCCTGGCGCTCAATCCATCCGCCAGTCACCAAGATGTGCGCGAAAGCATGGAAATGGAAGGCCGCATGGCAGCCCAGGGCTTAGAACGCTACCTGACAGCTTTGGCCACTTTGGCATCCGCTTCGCCCTTGTTGGGTTTGTTTGGAACGGTCATTGGCATGATCGAGTTGTTTGGTTTGCAAGCCCCCGGACAACAACAACCCGTAGAGCTGGCGCACGGCATCTCGGTTGCTCTGTACAACACCGCCTTGGGTCTGTTGGTGGCCATCCCTTGCCTGATGGCCTGGCGTTTTTTCAAAGCCAAGGTTGACCGACTGGTACTCCAAATGGAGTGGGCCTCCGAGCGTTTTGCACGGCACTTGGCGGCCATGCGCGATTGAAGCAAACGAAGGCCTATTTTGAAATTCAAAACCAACGCCCCGGCAGAGCCAGACATCAACTTGATTCCTTTCATTGATGTCTTGCTGGTCATCGTTATTTTTTTGATGCTCACCACCACATGGTCTAAATTCAATGAGATGAGTTTGAGCTTGCCGACAGCCAATGCAGCGCAGGCTGAAGGCAAGCCTCAAACTTGGGTGGTGTCCGTCAATGCACAAGGCTTGTACTCAGTCAACGGTGCCAGAATTGAAGGGCGCACCCCTCAAGACATTGGCATGGCGCTTGGCAGCATGAACAAAACGGACATGACATTGCTGATCAAAGCGGACGCCTCCGCTTCACATCAAGCTGTGGTCAATGTGCTGGAGGCAGCTCGCATGCAAGGCCTCACCAAAATTGCGTTTGCCACGCAGAACAGTCCAGGCACCTCTGCGGCCAAACCCTAAGCACACCCCAGGCGCACTCCATGATGCAATGGCTTCATCAACTGCCTCGCCATTGGCACACAAGCTCCGCGCTCACCTGTTTGCTGTGGCCGCTTGAAGTCCTTTACAAAATTGCGCTGGGTTTGAGACGCGTTGTGTATTCACTTGGGTGGGTCCGCACACACAGGCTGGATGCCACGGTCATTGTGGTGGGCAATGTGGTGGCGGGCGGCGGAGGCAAAACCCCTTTGACCATCGCCATGGTTCAACGCTTGAAACAACAAGGCTACAAAGTGGGCGTGGTGTCCAGAGGCTATGGACGACTCAGCCAACAGATTCAAATGGTTAACGCAGAAAGCACCGCCGATCAAGTTGGCGATGAGCCTTTGCTCATCTTTCAAAGGTGCCATGTCCCTGTCGCAGTTGGCGCCAAGCGGGTCGATGCGGCGCAACACCTCCTTGCGCAACACCCTGAGGTCAAACTGATCGTTTGCGATGATGGTCTGCAGCATTGGGCACTTCAACGCGACATCGAGGTCTGCGTCATGGACGCAATGGGCATTGGCAACGGACACCTGTTGCCCGCCGGCCCTTTGCGTGAAGCATGGCCCCGTCAAGTTGACTTGTTGCTGCACACGCAACACAGAACGCTGACAGAGGGCTTTGAATCCACTCGTCAACTCAGTCCTGTGGCCATCAATGCTGATGGCATTTCAGTGCCACTCACTGAACTGCAAGCGCAAGAGGTCGAAGTTGTTTGTGGCATCGCTAAGCCCGAAGCTTTTGCCAATATGCTGAAAGCTTGCAACATTCGGATTGCGCACTTTACAGCGTTGCCCGACCACCACCCACTGACCGACTGGCATGCCCATCGTCCCGAATTGAAGTTGCTGTGTACCGAAAAAGATGCCGTCAAACTTTGGCCCCACCACCCCAAAGCCTTCGCGGTCCCCTTGCTGTTTGAACCTGAAATGTCGTTTTGGCAAACATTCGATGCACTCGTCAAGGCCCGTCACCGTTATCATTGATGTCATGGACACGAAATTACTCGAACTGCTGGTCTGCCCTGTCACCAAGGGTCCCATGGACATACAACGCGAACTTCAAGAGCTCTGGTCACGCAGCGCCCGTTTGGCTTATCCCATCCGAAATGGCATTCCCATCTTGCTTGAAAATGAAGCGCGTACCTTGAGTGACGACGAGCTCGAAACACTCAAGCCTCGCACCCCCTTGGTCTAACGCCAATCGTCTTCGACATGACTCGCGCTTTCACAGTTCTCGTTCCTGCTCGTTTGGCCTCAAGCCGTCTGCCCAATAAACCTTTGGCTGACATTGAAGGCCTGCCCATGGTGGTTCGCGTTGCCCAACGTGCCGCTTTGTCAAAAGCCGCTCAAGTGGTGGTCGCAGCAGACAGTCCCGACATTGTCTCGGCCTGCGAAGCGCATGGCATTCGTGCTTTGCTCACCCAAATCGACCACCCCAGCGGCAGTGACCGTTTGGCGGAAGCCAGCGCTTTGCTGGGATTGAACGACGATGACATGGTGGTCAATGTGCAGGGTGATGAACCCCTCATTGATCCCGAGCTGATCAACCAAGTTGCCGACTTGTTAAGCCAGCGCGACGCGGCCAGCATGAGCACAGCGGCCCATGCCATTGACAATGTGGCTGAATTTACCAATCCCAATGTGGTCAAAGTGGTCATCGACCAAGCCCAGTTGGCCTTGTACTTCAGCCGTGCGCCCATTCCATGGTGGCGTGACGGCAATGCGCAGGGTGTTCAGAGCCTGCCCTCACCGGTGCCTTTGAGACACATCGGCATTTACGGCTACCGAGTTGGTTTTTTGAGAACTTTTCCGCAATTGCCCCCCGCTCCAGTTGAAAACTGTGAGGCTTTAGAGCAACTTCGGGCCATGTGGCATGGCCACAAAATAGCAGTCCATGTGACCGATAAAGCGCCGGGTCCCGGTGTGGACACCCCTGAAGATTTGGCCCGCGTTCGGGCGCTTTTCAAAGCTTGATTGGCTCAAGCGCTTGCCGTCAGGAAAATCTAGGTTTTCCCATGCTATTCTCCAGTGAAAGCCATGCAGGCTGTGGCGAAAGATTTAACAACTATTCGGAACTTTCATGAGACTGATTCTTTTAGGTGCTCCCGGTGCGGGCAAAGGTACCCAAGCGGCCTTCATTTGCGATAAATTTTCTATTCCGCAAATCTCTACGGGTGACATGCTGCGCGCAGCAGTGAAGGCTGGAACGCCTTTGGGACTTCAGGCCAAAGCTGTGATGGAATCGGGTGGTTTGGTTAGCGATGACCTCATCATCAACCTCGTCAAAGAACGCATTGCCCAGGCCGATTGCGCCAACGGCTTCTTGTTCGACGGGTTCCCTCGCACCATTCCGCAAGCCGATGCCATGAAAGCAGCTGGCGTCAAACTCGATTACGTGCTCGAGATTGATGTCCCTTTTGACGCCATCATCGAACGCATGAGTGGCCGTCGCTCCCACCCAGCCTCCGGCCGCACTTACCACGTCAAATTCAATCCACCCAAAGTAGAAGGCAAAGACGATGTCACAGGTGAAGCCTTGGTGCAACGCGAAGACGACAAAGAAGAAACAGTGAAAAAACGCCTAGACGTTTACAGCCAGCAAACTCGTCCTTTGGTTGCCTATTACTCAGAGTGGTCTCAAACTGAACCTCAGGCCGCGCCACAGTACCGTGCCATCAGCGGCATGGGTTCTGTTGAAGACATTACCAAACGCGCCATGCAAGCCTTAGGTACGTCCTAATCCACGTCCTCAAGCACCTCAGTGGCTTTGCTGTTTGGACAGAATGTCCAGCACCAAAGCCACTCTTGTTTTCACGGGGCTCAAACCCGCCAATACTGGAAATGCATGCGAGTCCGTGACAATGACTGGGCCTTGATTGCATCGGCTGCTCAAGCGCACTTGGACGCCCGATGTTTCGGCTTTTTTCAGTGCCGCCTTCAACAACGTGCTGACTGAGCCATTGCCCGTGCCAGCCACCACCAGTCCATGCACACCAGCATTAACCAGCAAATCCACAACTTTTGGATCTGATTGAACATGGTTCATGAGCACCGCCACCCACGGCCAACGGGAGGCTTCTGGTAAGGCCAAGGCGTCCAATGAACATGTCAATGCATCAACTTTGAAACCCAAACGCCAGCTTACTCGATCATCTTTCACCCAACCTGCTGCGCCCGCTTCGCCAGAGTCAAAAGCATTGATGCGCGTGGGGTGAACTTTCTGAACGTGATGACTGTGGTGAATTTCTCCCGCGGCCACCATCCAGACGCCGGCGCCTTTCGCAACGGCAGCCACAGTCATGGCATCACGCAGATTTTGAGGCCCGTCGGCATCTTTGAAATTCGCTGGTCGCATGGCACAGGTCAGCACAATGGGCTTGTTGATGTTGATCACTTTCGATAGAAAATAAGCTGTCTCTTCGAGGGTGTCTGTGCCGTGCGTGATCACCACCGCCGTCACATCGTCTTGCGAAAGCCATGCATGGCAACGCAATGCCAGGTGTCGCCAAGTTGCAAAGTCCATGTCTTTGCTGTCGATCTGAGCCACTTGCTCGGATTCAAATTGAATGCTTGCCAAAGCACTCGGCAAACCTTGTCCGATTTCTGCAACAGACTGGACCAATACATCAATTCCCCTCTGAGCAGCTTTGTAGCTGAGTCCCTCAGAAGCCGAACTGGACTCCCCTGCAATCGTGCCACCTGTGCCTAAAACAACAATTTTTTGATTTTTTGCTTGCATTTAAAAAAAGACTGGTTAAAAATACAGTTACTGGATAAGAAAACAGTTATCTGTGAACTCAGCCACCCTTCAAGGACTGCATCATGATTGATCAACCCAAACTCACGGCCCGTCAGCAACAAATTTTGGAACTCATCCAAACCACCATTGCGGAAACAGGCGCCCCTCCTACACGCGCAGAAATTGCGCAAGTATTGGGCTTCAAATCTGCGAATGCCGCCGAAGAACACCTCCAAGCCTTGGCTCGCAAAGGCGCCATTGATTTGGTCAGTGGCACATCCCGCGGTATCCGTCTCAAAGGCTCATCTCGAGACAGCATGCGCAATTCAAGCGATTTGTTCAGTTTGCCGCTTCCCGGCTTTGCACAGTTGGCATTGCCACTGATTGGCAGGGTTGCAGCAGGTTCGCCTATTTTGGCCCAAGAACACGTCGATCGCACCTACCATGTCGAAAGCCACCTGTTTCAAGAACAACCCGACTACTTGCTTCGTGTGCGCGGCATGTCCATGCGTGACGCAGGCATCATGGACGGCGACCTGCTGGCCGTCAAAGCCACCAAAGAAGTCCGCAATGGTCAGATTGTCGTGGCTCGTTTGGGCGAAGAAGTTACCGTCAAACGCTTGCGTCGCCAGCCAGATCGCATCGAACTGCTCCCAGAAAATCCCGATTACCCCATCATTTTGGTCCACCCAGGCGAGCCATTTGACATCGAAGGATTGGCAGTTGGCCTGATCCGCAACACACTCTTGATGTAACGCGGCAAGCCACTAGCCCGCCCCACATTCACGCATACAGCCCCCTCTTTTAAAGGTTTGATATGACCATCGCTCTCTTCGGTATCGCCAGTATTTACAACGGTTTTCAAAAATTCATGAACGCTGCAGCGCACTTTGACAATGCGCACACCAGTCGCCCACTCAAAGTGGCAGCTGTCCATACCACCGCACGCCAATCACAGCAACGTGCACTTCGCGTCTTGCGCGTTTCGGAGCATGGCGATACATCGTCATGCGCCGGTCGCATGGTCATTTCAGGTCGCATGGCAGACGTCTGCGCCGAACTCGACCGCCTCGTGGCATTAGAAGCCCAAAAAAAGCCTTCACTGCCTCATTGATTTTGGAGCCTTGGCCAAGGCTCAGTCCCTGGCAGTTTGGTGCTCAAAATTTAAGTCCCCTGGCCGACAGGGGCCCTCGGGCAAGGCACAATAGTGCCTATGAACATTGTGATCCTTGACGACTACCAAGACGTCGTCCGAAAACTAGACTGTGCATCCAAACTCGATGCCTACAGCGCCAAGGTCTATACCAACACCGTCAAGGGTTTGGGTCAGTTAT
>CALEYZ010000103.1 GCA_937928195.1 uncultured Limnohabitans sp. | reverse complement strand
GGCATCACTGGGGCTGAGAAGGGCGCCAGTGGCGCTGCTCAGCAACACAATTGTCAAGCTAGGCGCAACGGTGTCTAAACTGAAGGAGGGCGAGGCACCTGCCGCACCCAAATTGCCCGCTGCGTCTTCGTAACTTTGTGCCGTGACGGTGATGCTGGCGCTGCCACTGGCCAAATTGGCGCTGGGTGTGAACACAGCCGTGCGCGTGAGGCCCGTGCCTGTGAGTGCGCTCAACGTGCCGCCGGTCACAGCGACATCGCCGGTGCTGCCATCCCATGCAAAACTGCTGCCAGTTTCTTCTGACAATGTGAACGTGATGCTGGCAGTTTCGCCGGCTTTGACTGCGCTTACATCGGATGTGATGATGACGCTTGGCGCGGTCGTGTCCACCAAATAGGCAGGATTGCTGGCCACCGCAGAAGATGTGATGGTCGCTGCATTGCCTGCAGCATCTTTCAAGTTGGCGCCGTTCAAGTGCAGGGCATTCAGTGCAATGGCCACACCATCGTTGTCGATTTGGCCATTGACAATGGCCGTACTGAACACCAATGCGTTGGTGCCCGAGCCCGAGACATACGTGGCCTGCACAGGGCTGCTTCCCAAAGTCAATTCGAGGGTGGGTGAGCCCGCGGTGATGTTCAACACAATCACTTCGCTGAAGGTCATTGTTGCAAGTAGCGTGTCACCCGCATTGAGCAAGGACACAGTGGCATCACTGGGGCTGAGAATGGCGCCAATGGCGCTGGTTAGTAACACATTTGTCAAGCTAGGCGCCACGGTGTCTAGGCTGAACGAAGGCGATGCGCCAGCAGCCCCCAAATTGCCCGCAGCGTCTTCGTAACTTTGTGCCGTGACGGTGATGCTGGCACTGCCACTGGCCAAATTGGCACTGGGTGTGAAAACGGCGTTGCGCGTCAGGCCTGTGCCCGTGAGTGCTGACAGCGTACCGCCTGTCACCACCACATCACCGGCGCTGCCATCCCATGCAAAGCTGCTACCAACGTCTTCTGACAACGTGAACGTGATGTTGGCTGTGTCACCTGCTTTCAAGACGCTGAGGTCGGAAGCGATGACCACGGTCGGGAGGGTGGTGTCCACCAAAAACAGGGGATTGGCGATGACCGCTGCACTGGTGATGACGCATGCATTGCCTGCCGCATCGGACATGATGGCGCCGTTGAGGGTCAAGGCATTGAGTGGCAATGACACGCCGTCGGTGTCGTTGAGGCCTGCCACGATGCTGGCCGTGAAAACCCAGGTGTTGGTACCGGTGCCGGACACGTACGAGGCTTGCACCACGCTGCTGCCAATTTGCAAAGCGAGTGTGGGCGAGCCGCCTGCCGCATTCAGCGTGACCGCATCGTCAAAGCTCACGGTGGCGCTGAGAGTGTCGCCAGCATTCAAGCAGTGGTTCACAGCGCCTGTGGCACTGCTCAGAACAATGCTTGTGAGAGTGGGCGGCGTGGTGTCTGAGGGTGCAGGCGGGGGCGGTGGGGGTGTTGGCCCAGGCGGAGGTGGCGGCGGAGGCGGAGGCGGAGGCGGTGGCGGTGGCGGTGGCGGTGGTACGGGGTTGTCAGTCACCTCAAGGGTGTCTGCACTCTGCACCGACACGTTACCTGCCAAGTCAACGCTGTAGAGGTGGTAGAGGGCCGCCGGCAAGCCACTCACAGAAATGGCCGTGCGGGTGAGGACTTGGTCAATGGCCACATGGCGAGAAACAAGTGGGCTGAGATTTTCCAAATCACTCAAGCTGACAATGCTGCGGGTACTGGGCACCACATACGCGGTTCCCAGCTCGTTGCTTTGCACTTGCACGGTGGCACTGAGGGCCTGCGTCAAGGTCAGCGTCCCTGCTTCAAGCGTGGCGATGGGCGCCGTGGTGTCCACCATGTGCAAAGGATTGCTCAGCACCTCACTGGCGGTGTTCACCGTCGCCTTGCCCAATGCGTCGAGGATTGCGGCACCATTCAATTGAAGCGCATTGCTGGCGATGGCTACACCATCCAGGTCTGTCTGGCCGTTGACGATGGTGGTCGCAAAGACCAAGGCATGGGTCCCAGAGCCTGACACATACCGCGCCAGAACACTTTGGTTGCCGATCAGCAAGGTGAGGGTGGGACTGCCGTTTTGGACGTCAACCGTGACAAGGCCCTTAAACGACACCGTGGCTGTGAGCGTGTCGCCCGCATTCAAACGTTGGTTCATCTCGCCTGTGGCACTGGTCAGCGCCATGGACGTGAGGGTGGTTGGGACGACAACTGGGGGCGGCGCAGGTGGGGGTGTCGGCGACACCGGCGTGTCTTTGCCGCCACCACTTAAAGCAATCACGCCCAAGACGGCACCTGAAATATCGGCCAAGCCAATGCCGGCAGCCACAGGCGCTGCTGGCAAAAATGCCAAGGCATTGCCTGGGTTGAGCAAAGCCACTTTGCAATCGAGCGCGTCATCACGTTCGGTCCACACCAAACTTTCAGGCACTTCAAAGGCTTCTTGCGGCAAATGGGCAGTCACTTGAACTTCTTCGCAAGACTGGTTTTCTAATTTGTAGACCGGTGAATTGGGCACAGGCACATTGCTGGCCACAAAATAGTCTTGCAACTCCAGTGCCACAGCGTCATCGACCAAAATCTTCAGATTTTTTTGGAAGCGAAGCAGCTTCTGGCCTTTGAGGTGGCCGCCCATTTCTAGGTCAATCAGTTTGTATTGAAAACCGGCTTCTGATTTGACAAGCAAAGGAGCGATGATGCGTGGGCCGCCAGTGCCTGCATCGCTCAACTTGGCCAGCTGAAGAATTTGGACACGCCCCTCGGGTGTGATGGCTTGAAGTTGGACGTCGTTGAGAGACATGGACAATTACCGTTCGTGCAGTGCGCCAGAAAATGCTTTTTGGACAGGTTTGGCGAGGTACTGCAGTACCGACCTGGCGCGGGTTCGAATGTCGAGGGTGGCCGTCATGCCAGGCTTGAGGTCACTCAGGCGCAAGCGATTGGCGGACGAATGCGAGAAGAGGGACGCGCTGGTGCTTCCGTTGTCTTGCTCAGACGGCGCGATCGGATTGAGTTGCACCTGCACCCGGTAATAAGTTTGTGCCGCACCCGAGGCGCTGTTATCGGTGAGGGTGTCGGAGCTGATGTAACTCAGGGTGCCATTCAACATGCCATACACGCTGTAGTCAAAGGCATCAAACTTCAAACTGACCGGCAAGCCAATGCGCAACTCACCAATGTCGCTGGGGTTGATTTTGGCTTCCACAATGTAGCCACCTGTGCTGGGAGAGATGTGCATCAATTCATCGCCCGCGCGCAACACGCCGCCGACGGTGTTGATGCGCAAGACCTTGACCACACCATCGACGGGCGTTGTGAGCACGCTGTGGTCAAGCAAGCTTTTGCGCTCGTTCAACTTGAACTGATTGACCGATATTTCTTCTTCTAAGCGAGTCACATCTTGCTTGGCCTCTTGCAAAAACTTGTTTTGAACACTTGAAATGCGACCTTGTGTTTCGTGCACCTGGCGTTGCGCTCGCATCAGTTCCAGTTGACTCACATCGCCTGTTTTCAAAAGTGCTTGGCTCATCTGGAGTTCTTCTTCAGACAAGGCCAAACTGGCGTTCAAAATTTTCAGCTCGGCAGCCAGACTTTGTTTTCTTTGCGCGTAGACCTCTTCTTGACCAGACTGAAAAGAGTGCTTGGTTGAGATGCTTTTTTGAAACACCAAAGCTTTGCCAGTCGACTCTGCTTGCGCTCTGGCCAAGGCCGCATGCAGCGCATCCAACTTGGATTGAACCTCTTGGTACCCCGCTTCCGAACGCGTGGTTTCGAGGTGCGCCACCGCTTGTCCGGCATGCACTTGTTGTCCTTCTGTGACCAGAATTTGCGTTAAGACACCACCGTCTGCCGCTTGAATGATTTGGTTGCGCGCGATGGCAATGAGTTGGCCGTTGCTGCGCACGGTCTGGTCCATGTTTGACAAACTGGCCCAGCCCAAAAAGCTCAGCAAGCCCAAGAACAACAAGCGTGTGCCAGTGAGTTGTTGTTGCCCGCGCGCGAGCCACCCGTCTGCAAACGGAGATTGAAGCCAGGAAGTTTTGGAGTTCATGCTTGAAGTTGTTTGATCACTTGGTCTTTGGGGCCATCCATCACAATGGCGTGCTGAGCAATGACCACCAAGCGATTGACCAGCGTCAGCATCTCGGGTTTGTGGGTGACCAAGACCAACGTGTCTTGAGGGCGAAGGGCTTGCTGAAGAGCTTGCGTGACATGGTCGGCCAGCTGACGGTCCATGGCGGCGGTGGGTTCGTCCATGAGCCAGATGCGTGGCCGCCTGAGAAACACACGCGTTAAATTGACAAGCTGGCGCTGTCCGCCCGACAAACCATGGCCGCCTTCGTGAATGGGCAAGTCAAAACCCAGGGGGTGGTGGGCCAGCACCGCTTGCTGCAAGCCTGTTTGCTGTGCCACAGCCTTGAGAATGGCATCACCTGGATCGGTCATGCCCACCAGCAAGTTGTCACGCAGAGTGCCTTCAAACAATCGACCATCTTGCTGTAAATAACCCAGCTGCTCTGCCAGCAAGGGCTTGGCAATGAAGGCCAGGTCAACACCGTCCAGCGTGATCTCGCCAGCTTGTGGTTTGTACATGCCGCTGAGCAAGCGCAGCAGGGTGGTTTTGCCCGCCCCAATGGGCCCCAGTACGCCGATTTTTTCACCACTGGCAATCTGGAATTTGGCAATTTTCAAGGCCGTTTGCGGGCCGTAGCCGTACACCACATTTTGCAGTGCGTAGTGGCCCTGCACCCCGTCCAAGACCACCGGTGTTTGACCATGGTGATCGTCTGGCAGTTGCCAGATGTGGTCCAAACCTTGCAAAGCCGATTGGCAATGGCCCCATTGAATGAGTTGGGCCGGCAGTGCGGCAATGGGCTGCAAAATGCGATTGGACAAAATGGTGCAAGCAATGAGGCTGCCCATGCTGAGCTCACCCTTTGAAATCATGAGCGCACCAACGGCCACCAAGGTCACGTAGGCGATTTGCTGCAGCGCTTGAAGATGGTGCTGAGACGATTCACTGATGCGCCGCAAGCGCATTTCTTCGCCGCGCGCAGTGGCCGAAATGTTTTGCCACAAACTAAGTTGACGCCATCCACCTTGCCCCGATTTCAAAGTTTCAGCGCCTTCAATGGCTTCAACCAGCAAGCCTGTTTTGCGCATGTTGGCCAAGGCGACTTGGTGGCTGCGCTTTTCTATTTCATCAAGGCCGCGCCATCCCAAGTACAAAGACAAGAGCAAAAACACCAAAGGAATGAGCGCCAGCCAACCAGCAATGGCCCACAAGGTCAGGGTGAACACCAGGGCAAAGGGCGCATCGATCAGCATTTGTGTGGCCGAGCCTGTTAAAAAAGCCCGCACACTTTCATAGGCCTTGAGTTGACCTGCCAGGCTGCCCACACTGGTCGGCAATTTGTCCATCCGAACTTGCAGCAGGCGCATGAAGACATCGCGCCCCAAACGTTGATCGACCGCTTCAATGACTTTCTCGTTCAAGTTAGAGCGCAAACGCCTGGCCAACCACTCAAAAGCGATCGCGCCCAGCACACCCAAACTCAAGACCCACAGTGTGGCGCTGGCACCTGTGGGTACCACACGGTCGTAAATTTGCATGCTGTAAAAAGAGATGCCCAGCGCCACAAAATTCAGCATGACACCGTTCAGACAGGCATCTATCAAGGTGCTTTGATGTTTTTGGATTTCCTGCTTGATGAGTTGCCAAACCGGGCTGCTGGCACGTTCAAAGGGGATTTTGAAATTAAGCTTGGCCAGAGCAAACTGGCCCAAGAGGTGATGCGTGGTTTCACCCTCGGCGCCTTCAAACACCCATTGGCCTTGGCCATTGAAGCTTTTGAGCACACGCCAAACGCCTTGATGGTCTACCGCAAGGCAGGGCAGTTGAGAGGGGTCGATGTGCGCGTTGTTCAACCACTGCACTGATTTCCAATTCAGTTGTGCCTTTAAAAGTTGAAGTGACTTTTGCGGTGACTGTGCTTGTAATTTGCCGAGCGCTTCCAGCAATTCAGGCTTGTCCAAACTTTGACGTTGCAATTGCGCCAAGCGCAGCAGAGCAGGCTGCAAACTTGTCATGGTGCAGTCCAAGCGGCAGTGCCCTGAACTTGAATGTGCAATCGCCATTGACTGTGCAGTAAGGCCATGTCGTTTTCGAGGACGGCCAATTCGGCCTGGGAAGTTTCTCGGGCTGCATTCATCACATCGATCCAAGTTTTTTTGCCGTTGATAAATTGACGTTCCCAAGCGGCTTGCATCTCCTGAGATGACTCTAAATTGAGGCGCAAGGCCATGGCCTTGCTTTGCCTTGCATTGGCATTCACAAAATCTGTTTGAAGCGTTTCTGTAACGCCTCTTTGCGCCACTGCAATTTCTTCCAAGGTGCCATCGTGTTTGCTTTGCAGCGCAGCCAACTGGTGAGCCAAGCCAAGGCCAGCGCCAGTACTGGCCGTCATCCCCACAAACACGCGGTTGACGTTGGGCAAGTTGGCGTAGGTGTAGTTGCCGCGCTGATGCTCGGCACGCACATAGACTTCAGGCTGAAGGGCTGCACGTTTTTCAGCCAGCTCAGCCAATTGCAGCTGTGCCATGTGCTCCAAGCGTTGCACCCAACCCGAATTGGCAAGGCTGCGTTGCGTCCATTGCGTCAAATCATTGGGAGGGATAGCGGTGATCATGTCGGATGCCAAGGTCTGTACTTGGACCTCGGGGACCCACTGTTTCAAGCGAATCCACGCTTGCTGTTCAAGTTGAATGGCGTTGGCAAGTTCTTGTTGAACTTGCATCAGGCGCATGCCAGAGTAGCTGGCTTCGCTGCGAGAGGACAATCCTTGGTCCACACGTCGCTCGATTTTGTTCAACAGTTGTGTCTGTACAGCGTCACTGCGTCGCAACACCATTTGCTGGTGCTGCGCGCTGACAACTTCGACCCATGCTTGCAAAGTTCTCAAGGCCACTGTTTGTTGTATTTCAGTCAGCCGAGCGCGTTCGACGGCCTGTGTGGCGAGCGCCTTTTGCGTTTGCGCCAAAAGGCGACCGCCCGTCCAAAGAGGCTGTTGCAATTTGAAAGTGAGAACTTGGGGTGACCCGGCATAGGCGGGGTCGGGTGCGTGCGTCTGAGCGCGCTCTAAAGTGATGGAGGGGGTCGGCCAATACGACTGCTCTGCCACCAACACTTCCAATCCAGTCGCTTGCAGGCTTTGCAGCTGACTTTTAATTTGAGGGTGCTCGTGCGTGGCCTTGTGCAAGAGCGACAAGAGTTGCGAGGGGCTGCTCGCAGTCAGTGGGGAAGCCGCAGAAAAAAGTTGTGGCAGGGCTGCCAAGCCAGAATCAGGATCTTTTGCGCTGGAGTAAAGCGGCAAGGCGCTTATCAACGCAAAAATACATAGCAAAAGGTGCCTATATATTCTTTTGTGTTTGTTAAAACTATTCAATAAAACCTTAATTTGTATTTAATATTAGCACGAGTTCAATGCCAACTTTGAGGCTCTCCAATGCAGATTTCAGAGTTCAAGGTGTCGAAGCCTCGTGTCGCTTTTGAAGCGTCACATAAGGGGGGTATGATGGAAATTAGCCCTGCAAATTGCAGGACAATTCATTGAGCTGCAAATGAATCCTTTGGTACTCATTTGTAAATTTTAAATCAAGTTTTTGGAGATGCTTATGCAACGCCGCTCTGTTCTTCCCTTCGTGGTTTCTGCCTTCGCTGGCTTGGCGGCTTTGTCAGCGACGCCGCTGGCCTTGGCTCAGGGCAAGGATTTGAAAATTGCCCACATCTACAGCAAGACAGGCCCCCTAGAGGCTTATGGCAAGCAAACGCAAGTTGGCTTGATGATGGGCTTGGACTACGCCACCGGTGGCACCATGCAAGTGGGCGGCCGCAAGTTGGTGGTGATTGAGAAAGACGACCAAGGCAAGCCAGACTTGGGCAAGAACCTGTTGGCTGCTGCCTACGGTGACGACAAAGTTGAGATTGCTGTGGGTCCTACCGCATCGCCCGTGGCATTGGCCATGTTGCCTGTGGCCGAAGAGTACAAAAAGATTTTGTTGGTCGAGCCTGCCGTGGCCGACTCCATCACAGGTGACAAGTGGAACAAGTACATTTTCCGCACCGGCCGCAACAGCAGCCAAGACGCCATCTCCAATGCCGTGGCTTTGGACAAAGCGGGTTACAGCATTGCCACCTTGGCGCAAGACTCTGCATTTGGCCGTGACGGCGTGAAAGCCTTCCGCGAAGCACTGAGCAAAGCCAAGTTGGTTCACGAAGAGTACTTGCCGCCCGCCACCACCGACTTCACAGCCGGTGCACAGCACTTGATCGACAAGCTCAAAACGCAACCTGGCCGCAAAATCATTTTCATCATTTGGGCCGGTGGCAATCCTTTCAAAATTGCCGACATGGACTTGAAGCGCTATGGCATTGAAATCGCCACAGGCGGCAACATCCTGCCCGCCATGGTGGCCTACAAGCAGTTCCCTGGCATGGAAGGCGCGGCTTATTACTACTTCGGCATGCCCAAGAACACAGTCAACGATGCCATGGTGGCGCGTCATTACACGCAGTTCAAATCACCGCCTGACTTCTTCACAGCAGGTGGCTTTGCATCGGCCATGGCCTTGGTCACGGCCTTGAAGAAAACCAATGGCAACACCGATGCCAACACGCTGATCACTGCCATGGAAGGCCTGAGCTTTGACACGCCCAAAGGCAAGATGACCTTCCGCAAAGAAGATCACCAAGCGATGCAAAGCATGTACCACTTCAAAATCAAAGTGGACCCCGCATTTGCGTGGGGTGTGCCAGAGTTGATTCGTGAAATCAAACCTGAAGAAATGAACGTGCCCATTCGCAACAAGCGTTAAGGCCAAGACCGTGGGTGGATTGCAAACGCAGAACCTCACGGTTCGCTTTGGGGGACACGTGGCGGTCAATGCCGTTTCGTGTCGCTTTGAACCCGGCACCCTCACGGCCATTGTGGGCCCCAATGGCGCGGGCAAAACAACTTACTTCAACCTCATCTCCGGTCAACTGCCGGCCAGTGAAGGCCAGGTTTTCTTGAACGGTCAGGACTTGACTGGCTTGAGTGCTTCAGCCCGCACGCGCGCTGGCTTGGGCCGTGCGTTTCAGTTGACCAATTTGTTTCCCAATCTCAGCGTGCTCGAGAACGTCCGCTTGGCCGTTCAAGCCACGGAGCCGGGTGCGCATTTGCGCGGCCTTAACTTGTGGTCGATTTGGCAAGACCATGCGCAACTGACACAGCAAGCGCAAGACATCTTGGCGCAAGTGGCCATGTTGGGACAGGCCGATGCGCCAGTGGCCAGTTTGCCGCATGGCGATCAGCGCAAATTGGAAGTGGCCTTGTTGATGGCGCTCAAACCCGCGGTGTATATGTTTGATGAACCCACGGCAGGCATGAGCCAAGACGAGGCCCCGGTCATCTTGAACCTCATTCGCCAACTTAAAAGCGACAAGACCAAAACCATCTTGTTGGTGGAACACAAAATGGACGTGGTGCGCGAGTTGGCCGATCGCATCATTGTGTTGCACAACGGTCAGTTGGTGGCCGATGGCGAGCCCGCAGAAGTCATGGCGTCGGCGGTGGTGCAAGAAGCTTATTTGGGTGCCAAGCCTGCGCATCCTCAAGTCAACGCAATGGAGGGCGCTTGATGTCCTCTAAGGTCTTGCTTGAGTTGAAAGAGGTGCACACGCACATTGGCGCGTACCACATCTTGCACGGCGTCAATTTGCAAATTCCGCGCGGTGAACTCACCTTGCTGTTGGGTCGCAATGGTGCTGGCAAAACCACCACCCTCAGAACCATCATGGGTTTGTGGCAAGCCTCGCAAGGCAGCGTGCATTTCAATGGCCATGACATCACGCACATGGCCACGCCTGACATTGCGTCCCTCAACATTGCGTATGTGCCTGAGAACATGGGCATTTTTTCAGATCTCACGGTGGAAGAAAACATGCTACTGGCTGCACGCAAAGCTTCGCGAGCCGGCCAAATGGACGCAGACCGTTTGGCTTGGATTTACGCCATGTTTCCGGCAGTCGAAAAGTTTTGGCATCACCCCGCCGGCAAATTGTCGGGTGGGCAAAAACAAATGCTGGCCGTGGCCCGTGCCATGGTGGAGCCTCGAGATTTGCTCATTGTCGATGAGCCCAGCAAAGGCTTGGCACCGGCCATTGTGCAAAACATGATCGACGCTTTTCAAAAGATGAAAGCCAGTGGTGTGAGCATTTTGTTGGTGGAACAAAACATTCATTTTGCGCAGCAACTGGGCGACAGCGTGGCGGTGATGGACAACGGCCGGGTGATCCATGCAGGCAGCATGGCCGCGCTCAGCGCCGACCCCGCCTTGCAGCAATCTTTGTTGGGCTTGGCATTGTGATGGTGAACATGAAAACAAGTTTGGACATCAAGCCCTTGCTGTTGGTACCGGTCTTGGCGATGTTGGCCTTGCCACTCATTGGCTCGGTGGACACGTGGCTCACGCTCAGCGTGGCTGGTTTGGCCATGGGCATGATCATCTTCATCATGGCCTCGGGCCTCACCTTGGTCTTTGGCCTGATGGACGTGCTCAATTTTGGTCACGGTGTGTTCATTGCCTTGGGCGCTTTTGTGGCCACCAGTGTGCTGTCGGGCATGGTCGACTGGACTCAGTCACAAGAACTTTGGCGCAACCTGGTGGCGGTGGGTTCTGCCATGGCGCTGGCCATGTTGGCGGCTGCGGTCATTGGCTTGGCTTTTGAGCGCTTCATTGTGCGGCCCGTGTATGGCCAGCACCTCAAGCAAATTTTGATCACCATGGGCGGCATGATCATTGGCGAGGAAATCATCAAGGTTATTTGGGGACCGTTGCAAATTGCACTGCCATTGCCCGAAGCCATGCGCGGGTCTTTGCTGTGGGGCGATGCCTCGCTTGAAAAATACAGACTCATGGCGGTGGTGGTGGGCCTGGTGGTGTTTGCCTTGCAGGCTTGGACCTTGAGCCGCACCAAGGTGGGCTTGCTCATTCGCGCCGGTGTACAAGACCGCGAGATGGTGGAGTCATTGGGTTACAAAATTCGCCGTTTGTTTGTGGGCGTTTTTGTGGTGGGCAGTGGCTTGGCAGGTTTGGGCGGCGTGATGTGGGGCCTGTACCAACAAAATGTGGTGCCCCAAATTGGCGCCCAAGTGAACGTGCTCATCTTCATCGTCATCATCATGGGAGGCTTGGGTTCAACTGGCGGCGCGCTCATTGGCGCCTTGCTGGTCGGCTTGATGGCCAACTACACCGGTTTCTTGTTGCCCAAGCTTGCTTTGTTCTCCAACATCGCACTCATGGCCGCCATTTTGTTGTGGCGCCCGCAAGGGGTCTACCCCGTGGCCAACCGTTGATCGCTCAGGACGCACCATGTTGAAACGTTTGTTGTCCCACGATGTGCCGCGCAGCACTTGGCTGAACTGGATGCTGGCTGCCGTGTTGTTGGGCTTGGCCTTTGCGCCGTTTTTATTTCCCGGTGTCAAAGCTTTGTCGGTGGCCGCCAAGATCTTGGTCTTCATTGTGTTGGTGGCCAGCTTTGATTTGCTCTTGGGGTATACCGGCATCGTCAGTTTTGCCCACACCATGTTCTTTGGCATTGGCGCTTATGGTGTGGCCATGGCGTCCAGCCATTGGGGGGCAAGCTGGTCATCGCTGGGCTTGGGCATTGCCTTGGCCTTGATGCTCACACTGGTGCTGGCGCTGTTGATCGGTTTGTTTTCTTTGCGCGTGCGCGCCATCTTTTTTGCCATGATCACCTTGGCTGTGGCGGCCGCGTTTCAAACACTGGCATCGCAATTGTCTGAATGGACCGGGGGCGAGGATGGTCTGAGTTTCAAACTGCCCGCCTTGTTGCTGCCCAGCACCGAGTTCAGCGACACGCCGCTCTGGGGGGTGAATTTGGATGGCCGCTTGCTGTGCTACTACCTCTTGTTTGCTGCAGCGGTGGTTCAGTTCCTCATGTTGCTGCGCATTGTGAATTCGCCGTTTGGCCGTGTGCTGCAAGCCATTCGAGAAAACGAATTCAGGGCAGAGGCCATTGGCTACCGTGTGGTGGTGTACCGCACTTTGTCCAGTGTTTTGTCGGCCTTGTTTGCTTGCATGGCCGGTGTCATGCTGGCGCTTTGGTTGCGCTACAACGGGCCCGATACCTCGCTCAGTTTTGAGATCATGATGGACGTGTTGCTGATTGTGGTGATCGGTGGCATGGGCACCATTTACGGATCGGCCATTGGCGCGGTGCTGTTCTTGTGGGCGCAAAGTTATCTGCAAGACTTGCTGCGCTGGGCCAGCGAGGCGGTATCGGCTTGGCCAGTCTTGGCGGCCTTGCTGTCCCCCGACCGGTGGTTGCTGTGGTTGGGCCTTTTGTTTGTGTTGTCGGTTTACTACTTCCCAACAGGCATCGTGGGCCGCCTGCGCGCCAAAGCCAATCTTTGACTTTGATTAAAGAGTCGACAATTCGCTTCATAATGAGTGCTTTCCCTGTTGCTGCAAGGGCAAAATTTGCGCAACATATTGGCACTTGATTCTCAGAGTATTTCCCATGAAAACTACCCCTATGACGCGCACCCAACAACTGGCGCTGGCTTTGGCTGCCAGCGGTTTAATGGCCTCTACGACTGCCATGGCGCAAAGCAGCGAAGTCAATGTCATTTGCTCTGCGCAAGCTGCCTGGTGCAGCATGATTGCCGTCACCTTTGAAAAGAGCCAAGGCGTCAAAGTCAACATGACCATGAAGGGCTCGGGCGAAGCCATTGCGCAAATCTTGGCTGAAAAAGCCAACCCCAAAACAGATGTGTGGTTTGGCGGCACAGGCGATCCACATTTGCAAGCCGCTGAGCAAAACCTCACCCTTGAATACAAATCACCCACCTTGCCCAAACTGCATGATTGGGCACAGCAGCAAGCCAAACAGTCTGGCTACAAAACGGTGGGCATTTATTCTGGCCCCTTGGGCTTTGGTTACAACACTGAGTTGTTGGCCAAGAAAAAACTAGCCGTTCCCAAAACCTGGAATGACTTGCTCAAGCCCGAGTACAAAGGCGAAATCCAATCGGCCAATCCTGCATCCAGCGGCACGGCTTACACCATGATTGCCACCTTGGTGCAATTGATGGGCGAAGATCAGGCCTATGAGTACCTCAAGAAGCTGCACAAAAACATCGGCACTTACACACGCTCTGGCACCGGTCCCATCAAGGCCGTGGCGCGCGGTGAAACGTCTGTGTCCATCAGTTTTGTGCACGACGGCCCTGGTGAAAAAGCCCAAGGCTTCCCCATTGAAACCATCACGCCAGCAGATGGCACGGGTGCCGAAATTGGCTCCATGTCCTTGATCAAAGGTTCACGCAACTTGGTGGCTGCAAAGCAGTTTTACGAGTGGGCTTTAACGCCTTCTGCGCAAGCATTGGGTGCGGCCACGTTGCAGTTCCAATTGCCCTCGCACAAAGAAACCAAGGTCGATCCGCGAGTGCCTGATTTCAAAAAAATCAAGCTCATCAATTACGACTATGCCAAGTACGGTCAAACCGCCGAGCGCAAGCGTTTGATTCAGCGCTGGGAAAAAGAAGTTAACAGCCTGCCGCAATAATGACCGCCGCGCTGCGCACGCAGCGAGCCTTGACACTGTGGGCCCTGTTGGGCCTGCTCAGTTTTGGTTTGCTGCCTTGGTACTTTCTTCAACAAGGCTCGCTCTTAGAAGCCATGCCCCACATTGGGGGTGGCCCCGAAACAGCCAGTGCCCTTGTTCAAACATTCCAACACGGCCGTCCATGGTTGTGGTTTGGTTTTGCGGGCTTGCTGATTTGCTTCATCGGTCTTGTCGTTCCTGCTGCTGCTCACCCCAAACGCCAAGGCTTTTTCTTGGTCGGAGGCGCTTTGCTGGGATTGCTCGGCCTCACACTCAGCGGCTTTGCCATTGGTGCAGTGGGCTGGTCGTTTGAATTTCTAGAGCAGGGCTTCGGCCCCTTGGCGCAAGGTCAGTACGGCATGGGGTGGGGCGCTGCCGGTGTGTTGTTGTCGCTCACCGTCTTGTTGGGTGCGGGCTTGGCACGCTTGGGCTATTGCCGGGGCGATGTGTTCATTTCAAGTGCCGTCACTTTGTGCGTGATCTTGCTCGCCTTGTTTGTGGTCTACCCTGTGTGCCGTTCTCTGGTCTCTGCTTTTTATTCCGAAGCCAACGAACTCAGCCTCATGGCGGTCTGGGATCGCATCGGCACCCCCCGCATTTGGAGTTTGAGTTGCTTGAACTCTGCCAACCGATGTGGTGTGGCTTGGAATACCCTGGGCTTGGCTTTGGCCACGGCTGCAGGCACCACGGGGTTGGGCACCCTCATTGCCTTGTGGGCTGAGCGCAGTGGCACGCGTTTGGGCAAACCACTCAATGCCTTGGCCCTCATGCCCATCATCACGCCACCCTTTGTGGTGGGCTTGGGTTTGATTCTGTTGTTTGGCCGTTCAGGTTTGGTCAACCAGGCCATGGAGTGGGCCTTTGGTATTCCCCCCACACGGTGGTTCTATGGTGTGTTTGGTATTTGGTTGGCCCAAATGTTTGCGTTCACGCCCATTGCTTTCATGATCATGCGCGGGGTGGTGCAGGGCGTCAGTCCGTCTTTGGAAGAAGCCTCTCAAACCTTGCGCGCCACGCGCATGCAAACCTTTTGGCGCATCACCTTGCCCTTGCTCAAACCCGGTTTGGCCAATGCCTTCTTGGTGGGCTTCATTGAAAGCATGGCCGACTTCGGCAACCCCATCATTTTGGGTGGCCAGTTTTCTGTGCTGTCGACCGAAATCTTCTTTGCCATTGTGGGCGCTGCCATTGACCCTGGCATGGCCGCTGCCTTGTCTTTGGTGCTCACGGTGTTTGCGTTGGCGGTGTTCGTCATTCAACGTCAGCTGCTCAGTGGTGCGCAGTTCACCACGGTATCGGGCAAGGGCGATGCAGGCATTCCCCTCAATTTACCGCCCGCAGTGTTGAACGTCTGCCGAGGCATTGCAGGGCCGTGGTTGGCCTTCACCTTGGTGGTGTATGTGTTCGCCTTTGCCGGAGGTTTTGTGCAAACATGGGGCCGCGATTACACCTTCACCTTGAACCACTTCAAGACCGCCTTTGATGTGCAGTGGGGCGAGTTTGGTTGGGTGTGGGCTGGTACGGCTTGGAATTCTTTGTTCAACACCTTGAGTTTGTCGGCCATGGCTGCGCCCGTTTGTGCAGGCCTGGGTTTGCTCATGGCCTGGCTGTTGGCGCGCACCGAGTTCAAAGGCAAAAATGCCTTTGAGTTTGCCGCGCTGCTCACCTTTGCCATTCCGGGCACTGTGCTTGGCGTGAGTTACATCTTGGCCTTCAACGTGCCGCCTGTGGAGCTCACAGGCACAGGCTTGGTCATTGTGTTGTGCTTTATTTTTCGCAATTTGCCCGTGGGTGTGCGAGCGGGCACCGCGGCTTTCAAGCAACTCGATCGTTCGCTTGATGAAGCTTCGGTCATGTTGCGGGCCAGCACGCTCACCACCCTGCGCGAAGTGGTCTTGCCATTGCTCAAACCCGCATTGGTGGCTGCGCTCATCTACAGTTTTGTTCGTTCCATGACCACCGTCTCGGCGGTGATTTTCTTAGTCACCGCCAAGTACGAATTGGCCACCACCTACATCATTGGCCGCGTTGGCAATGGCGACTACGGCGTGGCGTTGGCGTATTGCACGGTGCTGATGGCACTGATGGGCTTTATCACAGTGGTCATCCAACGCTGGGTCGGCCAGCGTGAGCTGGGCCGCAGAGAAATGAAAGCATCCACATGACCACTGATTCAAAACCTGCCGTGGCCGGCATTGAGTTTCGCCAAGTCACCAAACGCTATGGTGAAGGCAATGCACCTTTGGTGGTCAAAGGCATTGATTTTGTGGTGCCCAAAGGCACCCTCACCACATTGTTGGGTCCTTCGGGTTGTGGCAAGACCACCACCTTGCGCATGATTGCCGGTTTAGAAACCGTCAGTGGCGGCCAAATTTTGATCGATGGCCAAGACGTCACAAACCTGGGCCCGGCTGAGCGCAACGTCAGCATGGTGTTTCAAAGCTATGCCTTGTTTCCGCACATGACGGTCATTGACAATGTGCGGTATGGCCTGAAGGTCAGTGGGGTGTCGGTGGCCGAGGCCACCGAGCGCGCGCATGTGGCACTCGAGAATGTGGGCCTGAAAGGTTTTGACACCCGACTGCCCAGTGAGTTGTCGGGTGGCCAGCAGCAACGCGTGGCCGTGGCACGTGCCTTGGTGCTCGAGCCTTCGGTGTTGTTGTTTGATGAGCCGCTGTCCAATTTGGATGCACGTTTGCGCCGTTCGATGCGCGACGAAATTCGCAGCCTTCAGCAGCGCTTGGGTTTGACGGTGGCCTATGTCACGCACGATCAAAGCGAGGCCTTGGCCGTGAGCGACCAAATCATTGTGATGGACGGCGGCACCATTGCGCAGGCGGGTGGGCCCGAAGATCTGTACGAGCGCCCTGTGTCCGAATTTGTTGCGGGCTTCATGGGCGAAGCCATGTTGTTCCAAGGCGAGGCCAATGCGCAAGGGCAGGTGCGTGTGGGGCCCTTGATGTTTCAAGCGCGTCAGCAAGTTCAAACAGGTGCTATTACCGCAGCCATCCGGCCAGAAGCCTGGACCGTGGTGCCTGCGCAAGGCGCTGCACTGACCGGTGTATTGCAAAAGAAAGCCTACTTGGGCAGCACCTTGGAGCTCACCTTTGACACAGCCTTGGGCCCCTTGTTTGTTGTCACTTCTGATTTGTCGCAAGAGTGGCCATTGGGCATCACACTGGGTTTGTCTCTCACTGGCCGCGGTGTGTCCGTGGTCTCGCGTATTTAATTTCTTGAAAGTAATTCATGGCAATTGTGTTTGACCTGGGCGGCGTGGTTTTCAAATGGAAACCTCTTGAGCTGTTGCAAAATATATTCCCGGAACGTGCACCCAATGAAGTGGCTGCCAAACAATGGGCCGATCAGATTTTTGAAAGTTTCAATCCACTGAGCGATTGGGCGCAGTTTGATTTGGGCCTCATCGAGCCCGATGCCTTGGCTGCCAAAATTTCAAAACGTGTGGGCATTCCCGAAGCCGACATGCATTTGTTGATTGCCAGCATTCCACCGCACATGGTGCCGCAAGGGGGCACCGTTGACATCATTTCCGATTTGAAAGCAGCAGGGCATCCGCTGTATTTCTTGTCGAACATGCCCGCAGGCTATGCCGACCATTTGGAGCGTTCGAATGATTTTTTCCGTCATTTTTCAGACGGCATTTTTTCTGCACGCATTCAACAAATCAAACCGCAACTGCCCATATTCCAAAGTGCCAATGCGCGCTTTGGGGTGTCGGGCAAAGAGACGGTCTTCATTGACGACGTGCAGCACAACATTGATGCCGCCCATGCCCATGGCTGGACTGGCTTGCGGTTTGACGAGCCCGCCCAAGTGCGGCGTGACTTGGTGGCCATGGGCTTGTTGAAAGCCTAAGCCACTTGGCCATTCATGGCATGGCCAAGGGTCAGTCTTTGGCGCCCAAGGCCAACGCGCGTTCACGCGATTGGGCAGACGCAGCGACTTGAATGCTGTCTGCTTGTGCGGCAGTTGGCCATCCTTGGAGGTGTTGCTCACAGAGGCTGGCCAAAGCATCTAGCCAAGTGGGTTCATCGTTTAAGCAGGGAATGTAGTTGAAACTTTTGCCGCCTGCGTGCAAAAACGCTTCTCGCGCTTCCATGCTGATTTCTTCCAAAGTTTCCAAACAGTCGCCTGTAAAACCTGGGCACACCACGTCAACACTTTGCGTGCCGGCTTGGGCCATGGCAATGAGGGTGGGCTCGGTATAGGGCTCCAGCCATTTGGCTTTGCCAAAGCGCGATTGAAACGTCACCTTGTACTGTGTTTTGTCGAGGCCCAATTTTTCGGCCAACAAGCGACCTGTTTTGTAGCACTCACAGTGGTAGGGGTCGCCCAGGTGCAAGGTGCGCTCGGGCACGCCGTGGAAACTCATCACCAGTTGCTCGGCTTTGCCATGGGCTGCCCAATGCGTTTGAATGCGCGTGGCCAAGGCCTCAATGTAGCCAGGATCGTCGTGGTAATGGTTCACAAATCGAAACTCTGGCAAGGTGCGTGTTGTCAGACCCCAGCGGTAGACCGCATCAAACACCGGTGCTGTGGTGGTGCCGCTGTATTGAGGGTAGGCGGGCAAGACCAAAATGCGCGCGGCCCCTTCCTGGCGCAGTGCGTCAATTTGCGCCGCAATGCTGGGCTGGCCATAGGTCATGGCGTACTTCACCAGCACATCGTGGCCGCGTTGCTTGAGTTGGTCGGCGATGCCTTGCGCTTGCTTGTCAGTCCAAACACGCAGCGGCGAACCTTCTGATGTCCAGATGCTGGCGTACTTGGCCGCCGATTTGGCGGGGCGCACACGCAAGATGATGCCGTGCAAAATCAGCCACCAAATGGCTTTGGGAATTTCCACCACGCGGGCGTCGCCTAAAAACTGGGCCAAGTACTGACGCAGCGCCGGGGCTGTGGGTTCTGCGGGGGTGCCAAGGTTGCAATACAGCACCGCTGTTTTTGCCGCTTGACCATGTCTGAAAGGGGGTTCTTTTTGGAATGCCATGCGTTATTCTCTCCCACCATGATCGACTTTTCAAAAATTAAGGCCATCTCGCTCGATTTAGACGACACCTTGTGGCCCGTTTGGCCCACCATCGGTCGCGCTGAAGAGACCCTGGCCCAGTGGCTGGCCGACAAGGCGCCCCTCACCGTGCCGCTCTGCGCCATTCCAGGTTATCAACGACAAATCAGAGAAGAGATGCCAGCTTTGCGGCCTGATTTGGGCAATGACTTGTCGGCCCTTCGACGTGAAGCCATTCGCGTGCTGTTGCAGCGCGCCGGTGAAGACCCCAACCTGGCCGAGCCTGCATTCGATGTGTTTTTCGAAGCCCGGCAGAAGGTTGTATTTTTTGACGATGCCTTGCCAGCCCTTCAATTTTTAAAAGCCAAGTACCCCATGGTGGCTTTGTCCAATGGCAATGCCGACATTCGCAAAGTGGGACTGGACGCCTACTTTGAGGCGGCCTTCAACCCCATTAACTTAGGCGTGGGCAAGCCCGATCCCAAAATGTTCCATGCTGGCGCGCAAGCCTTGGGCGTCTTGCCTGAAGAAGTGCTGCACATCGGCGATGACCCGCATTTGGACGTGTTGGCCTCGCAGCGCGCGGGCCTACAAGCTGTGTGGGTGAATCGCGAAGAAAAAACATGGACGCATGAAACGCATCCTGCACCGTTCACAGTGACCAGCTTGAAATTGCTGTGCGATGCATGGCCCCTTTCCAATTAAAAGACCCACTGGAGTAACAACATGACTTTGAAAATTTACGGCATTGGTGCCTCACGCGCAGTTCGTCCTTTGTGGGCCGCTGCTGAATTGGGACTGACGTTTGAGCACGTGTCGGTGCCTTACCAGGGCGGTGCAACGCGCACGCCTGAGTTCTTGGCCCTCAATCCCAATGGCCACATTCCGGTCATTGAAGACATTCGACCTGAAGGTAAAGTGACCGTGTGGGAGAGCATGGCCTGCGCCCTCTACATTGCCAAGGTGCATGGCAAAGCCGATGGCCAGTCCATCACGCCCGCCACAGCACACGAAGAAGCCGATGCCTTGCGCTGGAGTTTCTGGACAGTCACGGAAGTTGAAAAAGATGCATTGACCGTGCTGATGCACCGCTTGGCCATGCCGGCCGATCAACGCAAACCCGACTTGGCCGATGCCGCTGAGCAAAGACTGCGCGTGCCTTGCCGTGTGTTGGAAGCCCATCTCAAAGCACAAGCGGCAGCGGGTGCCGACTACCTGTCGGGCAAGCGCTTCACGGTGGCCGATTTGTGCGTCAGCAGCGTCTTGGTTTGGGCTAAAACATCCGAGGTGTTGATGGCGGAATTCCCGGCAGTCAAAACTTGGTTGGAAACTTGTGTGGCTCGTCCTGGTTTTGCGGCATCACGCAAAATGGCCTAAAGGCGAAATGCCGGGCGCTGTGGTTGGCGCAGGTGGGTGTTGCTTGCGTGTTGCTTGCGCTGTTCAAGCGCCCGCATGCCGGCCGGCATCACAGCCCGACATGACAGCCCCTTCCAAAGTGGCTGGATAAGGTCCCGCCACGTAATCACCACACACCGACAAACCTTCAAAAGGATTGGCAGCAGGGCGATGCAATTGCGGTGTGCACGCAAACGTGGCGCGTTTTTCAACCACGGTTTGCAGCACTTCAAGTGAATCGCTTGCGAGCTTCATGTTCAAAGTACGCAGCAAGTCTTGGGCTTGACGCAGCACTTTGATTTCCAATTCTTGCTTGCTGCCATTGGCAGCGCTGACCACAAAGGCCAACAAACCTGGCATGTCTTGCTGGGCCATCATTTGGCCGCGGTCGAACACAAATTGAGCGGGCGCTTCAGTGCTCGAGGCAAGTGACAGCATGGGCTGCGGCAACCTAACATCGATGGGCGCTTGAACGTACACCGTGGCAATGGCTTCGTGCGTCAGGGCACTGGCCGCACGCGACCAATTGGCATTGAAGGGCGCCACCAAGGACGCAGCATCCCACGCAGGGGTGGCCACCACCACATGGTCAAAGTGCGCGTCCAAAACTTGCCATCTTGAAGAATCTTGCGCGGTCAATGTCAGTCTCTCAACACGTGTGCCCAACTGGCATTGGGCACCGTGGGCTTGAAGCCACCGAATGGCCGCATGCGGAAAGACCTCGCCCAAATCTTGTCGAGGCAACAACAAGTCGGCGCTGCCTGGCGGGCCAAAAACGGCATCTTGAAGAACACGCAAAAACACAGCACCACTGGCGCTATGTGCAGGCGTGTTCAAGGCCGACACGCACAAAGGCTCAATCAGATCGTGCCAAATTTGCGGCGCCAAGCCGTGGCACAAATCGCGCACCGTTAAGGCCTCGTTACATTCAAATTGCATGCGTTGCCAACGCCATGCAGTTTGCAACAAGGACACTTTGTCTGCGACACGCCAGCCTTTGGCGCGCGCAATGCCCCACAACAAATTCAAAGGAAAGGGGGCAGCGGGCAACGCCAGGCCATGACCAAGGGCATCCCTTAAGTTCAGGGGCATGCGCCACAAAGCTTGGTCAACATTCACGCCCACCGTGCGCATCAGGGCCAAAGTGTGTTGATACGCACCAATCAAAATGTGCTGTCCATTGTCCAGGGCAGGGTGCTGACCTTCTGATGCAGGCAATGACCTTGCACGTCCTCCCCAATGGCGACTGGCTTCCAACAAGGTGACATCATGGCCACGCTGCACGGCCGTGATGGCCGCTGCCAAGCCGGCCCAGCCGGCACCCACCACGGCAATCTTGCGCGCTGGCGTCAAAGCCGTCCCAGCGCTTGCACTTTCCATGCAAGCCAAAACTTTCGCAAGGGCGTGAGTGAGATGCGCTGGTGCAATACTTGGAAGTTGTCTGCTTCGATCTCACGCAACAAAGTTCTGTAAATGCTGGCCATCATGAGGCCTGGTTTTTGAGCGCGCTTGTCGGCCGCTGGCAACAAAGCAAAGGCTTCATCGTACAAACGGTGCGCACGTTCAGCCTGAAACTTCATGAGCGCGGTGAAGCGATCAGAGTACTGGCGCTGCATCAGGTCTTGCGCCTTCACATCGAACTGCTTGAGCTCATCGATGGGCAAGTAAATGCGGCCGCGCAGGGCGTCTTCGCCGACATCGCGCAAGATGTTGGTCAATTGAAATGCCAAGCCCAAGGTGTGTGCATACTGCGTGGTGGCCGGATCGGTTTGACCAAATATTTTGGCCGCCACTTCGCCCACCACACCGGCCACCAAGTGGCAATAGCGTTGCAAACCTGCGTAGTCTAAGTATCGAGTTTGGGTCAGGTCCATCTGACAGCCTTCAATCACCGACAGCAAATGCTGAGGCTCGATGCCATACACCGACACATGCGATATCAAGGCTTTCATGACCGGGTGGGTGGCCTTGCCTGCAAACGCCTGGGTCACTTCGTTTTGCCACCAAGCCAGGGTGCTCTGGGCCACGCTGGGGTCGGATATTTCATCGACCACATCGTCTACTTCTCGGCAAAACGCATAGAAGGCGGTGATGGCCGCGCGGCGCTCCGCAGGTAAAAACAGAAAGGCGTAGTAGAAGCTGCTGCCAGAACTGGCCGCCTTTTGTTGAACGTACTCTTGGGGTGTCATGGTGCTCGATTCTCCCACCGTCTGGGCCGCATCCAAAGGCTGCGCCAAAACATCAGTGCAAGATCCCAAGGCGTCAGTTGAGGACGCGTGTGCATCACGCGGGGGCCCAGCGCCCGGACTTTTTCCAAAATGCGCAAACCCCCTTGAACCACCAAGCGCAACTCCCAGCCTGCACGGCCGGGCACCGTGTGAACCAATGGGGCACCCTGCAGCATCAGTCCCTGCGCATGCCGACACAGTGACTCGATCAGGGCGTCGCTGGGCAATTGGCGGGCTTGGTCTTGCGGCAAATAAAACCGACCCCGCGGCAGGTCCTCGCTCAAGTCTTGCCAAAAATTGATCAGTTGCAGCGCGCTGCAAATGGCATCACTTTGCATCAGCGATGCATCGTCATGCACGGCGTACAAATGCAAAAGCAAACGGCCCACAGGGTTGGCCGACAACTGGCAATAGCGCAGAAGGGCTGGCAGGTCGTCATAGGTACTGCCTTGCTCGCTGGCCTGCACATCTTGCTCAAAGGCTTTCAACAAGTTGTCCAACAAATGGACAGGCAAGGCGTGATGCGCAATGACTTGCTGCAAGGGGATGAAAATCTCGGGGAGAAACGCGGGTGTGGCCCCAGTTGCCGAATTTGCCGAAGCAGGCACAGCAGAGGCCGGGTTGTGCAAGGCATTTCGAAAGGCTTGAAGTTGCGCCAATCGCTCGGCCGCAGGCAAGTCGCCTTCGTCGGCAATGTCATCGGCCGCACGGGCAAATGCATAAATGGCTGCAATGGCCGGTCTGAGGGCAGGCGGGCACAACCAAGACGCCACCGGAAAGTTTTCAGGATGGGTCACGGGAAGTGCTTGAACTTCGGACGGTGGGGAGGAATGAGTCGCCATGGGCCTCGGTATTTTCGCTTGACAAGCCTCATGGATTACCCTAAATTACTAACCAGTCAGTCATTAATTTGGATCACCATGCCACACCCCATTTTGCGCCAGACGCGGCCTGCAACATCAAAGATCCCCCAGCCACTGGGCCGTTCCCTGGCAGCCGTCAGCGCACTCGCTGCCGTGCTGGCGCTGGGCGCATGCTCTGGCAAAAAGGAAACGCCTGAGCCCATTCGGTCGGTCAAATTGATCACCGTCGGTGCCTCCGATGTCAACGTGCAAGGTGAGTACGCAGCAGAAGTCAAAGCCCGTGTCGAGAGCCGATTGGGCTTCCGCGTTGGCGGCAAAATTTTGGTGCGTCAAGCCGAAGCAGGCCAACGCGTGCAAGCGGGCCAAGTGTTGGCCGAAGTCGATGTGCAAGACTATGCTTTGGCCGCCCAAGCGGCCCAAGCGCAAGTGATTGGCGCGCGTTCACAACGTGATCTGGCCGCCGCTGATTACAAACGTTACGAGGCTTTGTTGGCCCAAAACTTCATCAGTGCCGCCGAACTCGAGCGCCGCTCTGCCACCCTCAAGGCCGCGCAAGCCACGCTAGACCAAGCGCTGGCGCAAGCGCAATCTCAAAGCAATCAAGCGGCCTACGCCAAATTGACCGCACCCACCGCAGGTGTCATCACCGGCATTGAAGCCGAACCCGGCCAAGTGGTGTCGGCTGGACAAGCCGTTGTGCGTTTTGCCCAAGAAGGCCCGCGCGATGCGGTCTTTGCTGTGCCCGAGCATGTGGTGAGCCGCCTGAAATTGGGCCAAAAAATGACGGCCACTTTGAGCAATGGCCAGCAAACCTTGAGCGGTCAAGTGCGTGAAATTGGTGCAAGTGCCGATCCGGCCACCCGCACCTTCACCGTCAAACTGGGCTTGGTCAAAGCAGAAATCTTGCCGCTGGGCATCACCCTCAATGTGCACGCGCCGCAGTTGGCGGGCAGCCAGTCCAATGTGATCAAGGTGCCTACCAGCGCCTTGCGCCAAGAGGGCCAACAAAGTGCCGTCTGGGTGTTTGATCCAGCCTCCAGCACGGTCAGCTCACAAGCGGTTCAAGTGGCCACTGCCGATGGCAACGAGGTGGTCATTGCCTCGGGTTTAAAAGCAGGCCAACAAATTGTGAGTGCGGGCGTGCATGTGTTGTCGCCGGGACAAAAGGTCACTGTCTACAAGTCCGAAGTGACACCAGCGCCTGAAAGCAAATAAGCCATGCGTACCGAACCCAAAGCAGGTTTCAACCTGTCCAAATGGGCGCTGGACCATCCTGCGCTCACCCGTTATTTGATGCTGGTGCTGATGCTCTTGGGCGTCTTTGCTTTCTTCAATTTAGGTCAAGACGAAGACCCACCATTTACCTTCCGTGTCATGGTGGTTCGGGCCTACTGGCCTGGTGCCACGGCCCAGCAAGTGGCCGAACAAGTGACGGACAAGTTGGAACGCACGCTGCAAGAGGTGCCTTTTGCCGACAAGATTCGCAGCTACTCCAAGCCCGGCGAAGCGCAAATCATTTTTCAAATCAAAGACTATTCCAAGCCCGCCGATGTGGCCAATGTTTGGTACACCGTGCGCAAGAAAATTGGCGACATGCGGGGCACCTTGCCCGCAGGTGTGGTGGGGCCTTTCTTTGTCGATGATTTTGGCGATGTCTATGGTGTGATTTACGCGCTGCAAGCCGATGGCTTCACGCCGGCCGAGGTGAAGAAATTTGCCGACGATGTGCGTCAAAAAATTCTGCGCGTGCAAGACGTTGCCAAAGTGGAGTTGTTTGGTGTGCAAGACGAAAAAGTTTTCGTTGAAATTTCTCAGAAGAAATTGGCTGCCATGGGGCTCGACATGGGCGCCGTCATTGCGCAGCTGGGGCAACAAAATGCGGTGGAATCTGCGGGCACTTTGAACTTGCCCAAAGACGCCATTCAACTGCGCGTCAACGGCCAGTTCAACAGCCTCGATGCGTTGCGGCAGATGCCCATTCGCGGCGCCTCTGGTCAGCAAATTCGACTGGCCGATTTAGGCACGGTCAAGCAAGACTACATTGACCCACCGTCCGTCAAAGTGCGCCACAACGCCGAGCAGGTCATTGGCCTGGGGGTGTCCATGGCCAAGGGCGGCGACATCATTCAATTGGGCAAGGCCCTCCAACTCACGGCGCAAGACATCGAGGCCAATTTGCCCGCTGGCGTCAAATTGATTCAAGTCCAAGACCAGCCCAAGGCCGTTTCAAAGTCGGTCAATGAGTTCTTGCAAACCTTGGTCGAGGCCGTGGCCATTGTGTTGGCCGTGAGCTTCTTGTCACTGGGTTTGCACAAGCGCCCAGGTGTTCATCCCCTGTGGCGCCGTTGGACCTTGGACATTCGTCCGGGCTTGGTGGTGGGCATCACCATTCCGTTGGTCTTGGCCGTCACGTTTTTGGCCATGGACTATTTCAACATTGGCCTGCACAAAATTTCATTGGGCTCGCTCATCATTGCGCTGGGCTTGTTGGTGGACGACGCCATCATTGCCGTTGAAATGATGGTGCGCAAAATGGAGGAGGGCTACGACAAAGTGCGCTCGGCCACCTTCGCCTACGAACTCACCGCCATGCCCATGCTCACGGGAACGCTCATCACTGCGGCGGGTTTCTTGCCGATTGGCTTGGCCAAGTCCATGACCGGTGAGTACACCTTTGCCATCTTTGCGGTCACGGTCATCGCCTTGCTCATCAGCTGGGTGGCTTCTGTGTATTTCGTGCCTTACCTCGGAACCTTGTTGTTGAGAGTACCGCCGCATGTGGCTGCCTCCGAAGAGGCCGTCATTCATGAAATGTTTGACACGCCTTTTTACAAAAGTTTTCGAAGCGCAGTGACGTGGTGTGTTTTCAATAAATGGAAAACCATCGCCATCACCTTGGCTTTGTTTGCCTTGGGCATTGTGGGCATGGGCAAAGTGCAGCAGCAGTTTTTCCCCGACTCCAGCCGCCCTGAAATCATGGTCGACGTGTGGTTGCCTGAAGGCTCAAGCTTTGCGGCCAGCGACGAAGTGGCCAAGCGCATTGAAAAGCGCTTGATGGCCGAAGAGGGCGTGACCTCGGTCAGCACTTGGGTTGGCTCTGGCGTGCCGCGTTTTTACCTGCCCTTGGACCAAGTGTTTCCACAGTCCAACGTGTCGCAGTTGATTGTGCTGCCCAAAGATTTGAAGGTCCGTGAGTCCTTGCGCATCAAGTTGCCCGCTTTGTTGGCCACTGAATTTCCAGAGGTTCGGGGCCGTGTCAAATTGTTGCCCAACGGGCCTCCCGTGCCGTATCCAGTTCAGTTCAGGGTGGTGGGCATGGACCCCTTAGCGCTGCGTTTGAAGGCCGATGAAGTCAAAGCGGCCATGCGCGCCAACCCCAACACGCGGGGTGTGAACGACAACTGGAACGAATCGATCAAAGTGATTCGCTTGGAAGTGGACCAGGCCAAAGCGCGCGCATTGGGCGTCACCAGCCAGTCCATTGCACAGGCATCTCGCACCATGGCCTCCGGTTCGCCGGTGGGGCAGTACCGCGACGGCGACAAATTGATTGACATCGTGCTGCGACAACCGCAGTCCGAGCGCGATGCCATCACCGATTTGGCCGGCGCGTATGTGCCCACAGCGTCAGGCAAGTCTATTCCCTTGATGCAAATCGCCAAGCCTGTGTTCAATTGGGAGCCGGGCGTGATGTGGCGTGAAGGCCGCAACTACGCCATCACGGTCAATGCCGACCTGATTGAGGGCATTCAAGGTGCCACCGTCACCAACCAATTGTTGCCGGAACTTAAAAAGCTGGAAGCTGCTTGGCATGCCGCAGGCATGGGTGACTACCGCATTGAAGTGGCGGGTGCCGTAGAGGAGAGCTCCAAGGGTTCTGCTTCTATTGCGGCGGGCATGCCACTCATGTTGTTTGTCACCTTCACCTTGCTGATGTTGCAATTGCAGAGCTTCAGCCGTGCCTTGTTGGTGTTCCTCACAGGCCCCTTGGGCTTGGCGGGGGTGGCCGGTGCGTTGCTGGTGTTGGACAGGCCCTTTGGCTTCGTGGCCTTGCTGGGTGTGATTGCTTTGATGGGCATGATTCAGCGCAATTCGGTCATCTTGATCGACCAAATTGAGCAAGATCGCGCGGCCGGCGTGCCAGCTTGGGAGGCCATTGTGGAGTCTGCCGTCAGACGCTTGCGGCCTATTGTGCTGACCGCCGCGGCGGCCGTGCTGGCCATGATTCCCTTGTCCAGAAGCGTGTTTTGGGGTCCGATGGCGGTTGCCATCATGGGGGGGCTGATTGTGGCCACAGCCTTGACTTTGCTGGCTTTGCCGGCCATGTACGCGGCTTGGTTCAAAGTCTCGCCACCGACCAAGGCCGCCTAATGCGGCCCTGGACTTGGGGGCTTCATCTCAGAAGTCCTCACTTCCATGGTTAAAATAGAAGGTTGACCGATTCAACCCATATCGATGGGACCCGCGCGGGTGGCGAAATTGGTAGACGCACCAGGTTTAGGTCCTGACGGTAGCAATACTGTGCGGGTTCGAGTCCCGCCCCGCGCACCATTTACTAAAAGAGAAGACCATGGCAGTTACTGTAGAAACATTGGAAAAATTGGAACGCAAAATTACCTTGTCACTGCCTGTGACTGCAATCCAATCTGAAGTCGATGCACGTTTGAAAAAATTGGCACGCACCGTCAAGATGGACGGTTTCCGTCCAGGCAAAGTGCCCATGAATGTGGTGGCACAACGTTACGGTTACTCAGTCCAGTACGAAGTGATGAACGACAAAGTGGGCGAGGCCTTTGCCATTGCTGCCAACGAAGCCAAAGTGCGCGTTGCCGGTCAGCCCCGCATCTCTGAAAAAGAAGGTGCTCCCGAAGGCGAGTTGGCTTTTGAGGCCATCTTCGAGGTGTACCCCGAAGTGAAGTTGGGCGACCTCAGCACGGCCACCGTTGAAAAACTCAGCGCTGAAGTGACCGACGAAGCCATCGACAAAACCGTTGACATTTTGCGCAAGCAACGCCGTACCTTCTCACAGCGTCCCGCCACAGAAGCCGCAGTTGATGGCGACCGCGTCACGGTTGACTTTGAAGGCAAGATCGATGGTGAAGTGTTTGCCGGCGGCAAAGCGTCAGACTTCCAATTCTTGGTGGGTGAAGGCCAGATGCTCAAAGAATTCGAGGAAGCCGTTCGCGGCATGAAAAATGGCGAAAGCAAAACTTTCCCCTTGGCATTCCCCGCCGACTACCACGGTCAAGACGTGGCCGGTAAAACAGCCGATTTCTTGGTCACTGTGAAGAAAATCGAAGCAGCCCACTTGCCTGAAGTGAACGAAGCTTTGGCCAAGTCTTTGGGCATTGCAGACGCCTCCGTTGAAGGCCTGCGCGCTGACATCCGCAAAAACCTCGAGCGCGAAGTGAAGTTCCGTTTGCAAGGTCGCAACAAGCAAGCCGCCATGAACGCCTTGGTTGAAAAAGCCGAACTCGACTTGCCCCAGTCTGTGGTGCAAAACGAGATCGAGCGTTTGAAAGACGGTGCCCGCGCCGACCTCAAACAACGCGGCATCAAAGACGCCGACAAGGCCCCAATCCCTGACGACATCTTCCGTCCCCAAGCTGAAAGCCGCGTGCGTTTGGGCTTGGTGGTGGCCGAGTTGGTCAAGGCCAATGCCTTGAACGCGACAGAAGCACAAATCAAAGCCCACATTGAAGAACTGGCATCCAGCTACGAGCGCCCAGAAGATGTGTCGCGTTGGTACTATGGCGATCAGCAGCGTTTGGCCGAAGTCGAAGCCGTCGTCATTGAAACCAATGTGTCTGACTTCATCTTGTCTAAAGCCAAAGTGACTGACAAAGCCATTTCTTTTGACGAATTGATGGGCCAACAAGCCTAATCAACGCTGAACCATTTGCAGTTTGGAAACACCATGAATTCACTCGACATTCAAGCTTTGGGCAATGTGCCCATGGTGATCGAAACGTCAGGTCGCGGCGAACGCGCCTATGACATTTACTCCCGCTTGCTGAAAGAGCGCGTGATTTTCTTGGTGGGTGAGGTCAATGACTACACGGCCAACTCCGTGGTCGCCCAGTTGTTGTTTTTGGAGAGCGAAAATCCTGAGAAGGACATTTCGTTCTACATCAACTCGCCTGGCGGCTCCGTCAGTGCGGGCATGGCCATTTATGACACCATGAACTTCATCAAACCCGATGTGTCCACGCTGTGCACCGGCATGGCGGCCAGTATGGGCGCGTTTTTGTTGTCTGCGGGTGCCAAAGGCAAGCGTTTTTCATTGCCCAACTCCAAGGTCATGATTCACCAGCCTTTGGGCGGTACTCGTGGCCAAGCCACCGAAATTGAGATTCACGCGCGTGAAATCCTCAAAACACGTGAGCAATTGAACCGCATCTTGGCCGAAAACACCGGCCAGCCCCTGGAAAAGATCCAGCAAGACACCGAGCGTGACTACTATTTGTCCGCTGATGAAGCCAAAGAATACGGTCTGATTGACCAAGTTATCTCAAAACGTCCCTGAGACGCAACACACCAGGATGGAAATTCCCATTTCCACCCTGTTTTTTGAAGACGGCGCCCCCTTTCTGGGAGAGCGCCGTTTTTCTTTCGTTATCATTGGGAAAATAGAACCACAGGGCGTCGTTTATGGCCGATAAAAAAGGCTCAGTTACCGAAAAGAATTTGTATTGCTCCTTCTGCGGCAAAAGCCAGCACGAGGTGAAAAAGCTCATCGCAGGACCTTCCGTCTTCATTTGCGACGAGTGCATTGATTTGTGCAATGACATCATCCGTGATGAATTGCCAGCCACCGAAATTGCCAAAGACAGCAAAAATGGTTTGCCCACACCCTTGGACATCAAAACCAATTTGGACAATTACGTCATTGGTCAAGAGAAAGCCAAGCGCACCTTGGCCGTGGCGGTGTACAACCACTACAAGCGTTTGAAGCACAAAGAGGGCGCCAAAAAAGAAGACGTCGAATTGGCAAAGAGCAACATCTTGTTGATTGGCCCCACAGGCTCGGGCAAAACTTTGTTGGCCCAAACTTTGGCCCGCATGCTGGACGTGCCCTTCGTCATGGCCGATGCCACCACCCTGACCGAAGCCGGTTATGTGGGCGAAGACGTTGAAAACATCGTGTCCAAACTGCTGCAAAGCTGCAACTACGACGTTGAGCGTGCGCAGCGCGGCATTGTGTACATCGATGAGATCGACAAAATCACACGCAAGTCTGACAACCCCTCCATCACGCGCGATGTGTCGGGTGAGGGCGTGCAGCAAGCCTTGCTCAAGCTGATTGAAGGCACCATGGCCAGCGTGCCCCCACAAGGCGGCCGCAAGCACCCCAACCAAGACTTCTTGCAAATTGACACCACCAACATTTTGTTCATTTGTGGTGGCGCGTTTGCCGGCTTGGAAAAGGTCATTGAAAACCGCACCGAAGCGTCTGGCATTGGTTTTGGCGCTGTGGTGAAGAGCAAGAAACAACGCTCCCTCACAGAAGTCTTCACTGAAGTTGAACCTGAAGATCTGATCAAGTTCGGCTTGATCCCTGAGTTGGTGGGGCGGATGCCTGTGGTGGCCACGTTGGCTGAACTCACCGAAGAAGCCTTGGTTCAAATCTTGACCGAGCCCAAAAATGCGCTGGTCAAACAATTTGGCCAATTGCTCAACATGGAAGGCGTTGAGCTCGAGATTCGTCCCGAAGCTTTGCACGCCATTGCCAAAAAAGCGCTCATCCGTAAAACAGGTGCGCGTGGTTTGCGTTCGATCTTGGAGCAAGCGCTCATCGACACCATGTTCGAACTGCCCAACGCCAACAATGTCGAAAAAGTGGTGGTCGATGCGTCCACCATTGAGGACAACCACATTCCTTTGTTGGTCTACCGAGAGTCGGCCAAACAAGCTTGAGTTTTTTCCAGCCCACCCCCTGAATCCAATGAAAAACCCTGCACACCTTGGGCTTGAAATTGGAACTTCAGGGGCCATCTATCCCCAATAACCTAGGGAATCACATGTCTGGACATACACCACTGCCCGCCGAATTGCTTGACCTGCCGATGTTGCCACTGCGCGATGTCGTGGTCTTTCCGCACATGGTCATCCCCTTGTTTGTGGGACGCCCCAAGAGCATCAAGGCCCTTGAAAGTGCCATGCTCACTGACCGCCGCATCATGCTGGTGGCTCAAAAAACGGCTGCCAAAGATGAGCCCGAAGCCACTGACATGTTTGAAGTGGGTTGCGTCTCGACCATTTTGCAAATGCTCAAGTTGCCCGACGGCACTGTCAAGGTGTTGGTGGAAGGTCAGCAACGCGCCAAAGTGCAAAGCATTGCCGATGGCGAAGCGCATTTCGTGGCCAGCGTCATGCCAATCGAGGCTACCCTTGAAAAGGCCGAGCAGAGCAGCGAGATTGAAGCCCTGCGCCGCGCGGTCATGCAGCAGTTTGATCAGTACGTCAAACTGAACAAAAAGATTCCGCCCGAAATACTCACGTCCATTTCCAGCATCGATGAGCCAGGCCGTTTGGCCGACACCATTGCCGCACACTTGCCGCTTAAGTTGGAAAACAAACAAGTGGTGTTGGACTTGGCCAGCATCCGTGACCGTTTGGAGAACCTCTTCACGCAACTTGAGCGCGAAGTGGACATCCTCAACGTCGACAAAAAAATCCGTGGCCGCGTCAAGCGCCAGATGGAAAAGAACCAGCGCGATTTCTACTTGAACGAGCAAGTCAAGGCCATTCAAAAAGAACTCGGTGAAGGCGAAGAGGGTGCCGACATCGAAGAGATCGAAAAGAAAATCAAAGCCGCCAAAATGCCTGCGGAAGCCCGCAAGAAGGCCGATGCCGAGTTGAAAAAACTCAAGCTCATGTCGCCCATGTCGGCTGAAGCTTCGGTGGTCCGCAATTACATCGAAGTGCTGACCGGTTTGCCATGGAGCAAGAAGACCAAAATCAAGCATGACTTGGGCAATGCCGAAGTGGTGTTGAACGAAGACCACTATGGTCTTGAAAAAGTCAAAGACCGCATCATGGAATACCTGGCGGTGCAGCAGCGTGTTGACAAGGTCAAAGCGCCTATCTTGTGTTTGGTGGGCCCACCCGGTGTGGGCAAGACATCCTTGGGTCAATCCATTGCCAAAGCCACAGGCCGCAAATACGTGCGCATGGCTTTGGGGGGCATGCGCGACGAGGCCGAAATTCGCGGTCACCGCCGTACCTACATTGGCGCCATGCCAGGCAAAGTGTTGCAAAGCTTGAACAAGGTGGGCACCCGCAATCCTTTGTTCTTGCTGGACGAGATTGACAAGCTGGGCACCGACTTCCGTGGTGACCCCTCCAGCGCGCTGCTTGAGGTGTTGGACCCTGAGCAAAATCACACCTTCGGCGATCACTACGTTGAAGTTGATTTTGATTTGAGCGACGTCATGTTCGTGGCCACCTCCAACTCCATGAACATTCCTTCTGCGCTGCTAGACCGCATGGAAGTGATTCGTTTGTCGGGTTACACCGAAGACGAAAAAACCAGCATTGCCATCAAGTATTTGTTGCCCAAACAAATGAAGAACAACGGCGTGAAAGCAGAAGAGCTCAGCGTCAGCGATGCCGCCGTGCGCGATGTGGTGCGTTACTACACACGCGAAGCCGGCGTGCGTTCTTTAGAGCGTGAGTTGTCTAAGATTTGCCGCAAAGTGGTCAAGAGTTTGTTGCTCAAACAAATGACCGCACCGGTGCTAGTTACACCTGACAATTTGAACGATTTCTTGGGTGTGCAGAAGTACACGTATGGTCGCGCAGAAGCTGCTAACCAAGTGGGTCAAGTGGTTGGTTTGGCGTGGACCGAAGTGGGGGGCGATTTGCTCACCATTGAAGCGGCGATCATGACTGGCAAAGGCACCATCACACGTACAGGCTCACTGGGTGATGTGATGAAAGAGTCGGTCGAGGCCGCGCGTACGGTGGTCCGTAGCCGTGCACGTCACCTCGGCATTTCTGAAGACATGCTCGAAAAACGTGACATTCACATTCACGTGCCAGATGGCGCAACGCCCAAAGATGGTCCGAGCGCAGGTGCTGCTAGAT
>CALEYZ010000102.1 GCA_937928195.1 uncultured Limnohabitans sp. | reverse complement strand
GTGCCATGAACCGCCCGCATGTGGTCACAGCCAAATCAGGTTTGGTGGGATTGACGCGTGCCTTGGCGCATGACCTGGCGCCGAGTATCACAGTCAACTGTGTCTCGCCTGGCATGATTTCAACCAAGCGCAACAGCGGTACGGCTTCGGCAGAGCCCAATCACCATGCCAAGCACCATCCCTTGATGGACCGTCGGGGTACCGCCGATGAAGTGGCCAGCATGGTGGCATTTTTGGCAGGTGATCAAGCACGCTTTGTCACCGGTCAAGTGATGCATGTGAACGGCGGCACTTATTTAGGTTCTTGATGATGGTGGACTTCGATCGCTGGTTTCGTCTGGCTTTGACCATTGGCTTTGCGGTGGTGGGTGGGTGGTGTGCATTTCATTTGCATGTGCCGTTGCCTTGGGTCTTGGGCCCGATGGTGGCGGTGGCGTGTGTGAGCATGGCCAATCGCGTTCACAAGCAACCAGTGTTGGCGCGCAAGTCGGCTCAAATTTACATTGGCGCCTCCATCGGTTTGTATTTCACGCCGGCGGTGCTGGCCTTGATTGGTGGACTGGCGCCGTGGATGGTGCTCGGTGCATTTGTCGGTATCTTCATGTCCGTGATGTCGGCCCGTGCTTTGCAAAAACTGGCCAATGTGGATGGACCGACGGCCATCTACTCGGTGGCCCTGGGCGCGTCCGCAGAGATGTCGGTGCAAGCGCAACGTGCCGGTGCCGATGGTGCCGTGGTGGCATCGGCGCATGCGGTGCGGATCATGATGGTGACATCGACCGCTTCCTACATTGCGTGGGCCAGTGGCGCAACGCCCGTGATGCCCACGCCGGGCATTGGGGTGCTGAGTCTGCCGGTCTCGGCCGGTTTGTTGATCACCGCCACGTTGGTGGGCTGGGGGTTTCAAAAAATTCGCACGCCCAACCCATGGGTCTTGGGGGCTTTGCTGATCGCAGCCATTTGCGCCAACCATGACATCACAGGCCGCTTGCCTGACTTGGGCTTGATTGCGGCGCAAATTGTGATTGGCTGGGGTTTAGGACAACACATCAATCGCGCGTTTTTCACGCGGGCACCGCGCACGCTGGCATCGGTGGCCGTTGTGACCTTGGGCATTTTGAGCGTGTGCATGGTGGCGGCTTGGTTCATCTCACAAGGCGCGGGCATTGCCATCATGACGGCCTTCTTGTCGATGGCACCTGGCGGCATGACCGAGATGGGCATCTTGTCCAAGGCCTTTGGCTTGGGGGCGCCCATCGTGACGGCGTTTCATTTGACGCGAATTTTGACAACCATCTTTTTGACCAAACCGGTCTCCGAAAAAATGATGTCCACTGGTTGGGTCAAACCTTGAGAGAATTTCTCAAGTGACGTATTCGGCCAGTTCACAGTGCTTGTTTTTGCAGCACTGTTTCCTGATTTAGATCAAAACAGCGCCGACACGACGGTTTTAAGATTGTTTCTCATGAGGGAACGTTGTTCTTTCATGCAGAACATTCATTCCACATCGGAGACCGATCATGTTGAAAAAAGAGCAAAACGACCTCGTCACACAAACTGGCCCCGGCACGGCCATGGGCAATCTGTTCAGGCGTTATTGGATGCCAGCCTTGCTGTCGCAGCAGTTGCCAGGCCCTGATTGCGACCCCGTGCGCTTAGAGCTGTTTTCAGAAAAGATGGTGGCCTTTCGCGACACGCAAGGCCGCTTGGGTTTGATTGATGAGTTTTGTGCGCACCGCGGCGTGTCCTTGTGGTTTGGTCGCAATGAAGAGAATGGGTTGCGTTGCCCTTATCACGGTTGGAAATTTGACATCAAGGGTCAGTGCATTGAAGTCCCTTCCGAGCCCACCTCCGGCTACTGTGACCGCATCAAGCTAAAGTCTTATCCCATGATGGAACGCGGTGGTGTGATCTGGGTGTACATGGGCCCAGCCGACAAGCAGCCGCCCTTCCCTGAATATGAATTTGCCACCGTACCGGCCGAGCAGTCGTACATGTCCAAGCGCTACCAAGAGTGCAATTGGCTCCAAGCTTTGGAGGGGGGCATTGACTCGAGTCACGTGTCTTTCTTGCACAGTGGCAGTTTGAACACCGACCCCTTGTTCAAAGGGGCCAAGGGCAATCAGTACAACTTGAATGATTTGAGCCCCGTGTTCGAAGTGGTCGAGGCAACTGGTGGCTTGTACATTGGGGCGCGCCGCAATGCGGAGGACGACCAGTACTACTGGCGCATCACCCCGTGGGTGATGCCAAATTACACCGTGGTGCCGCCGCGCGGTGATCACCCGGTGCATGGTCACTTCTGGGTGCCGATCAATGACCATGCCTGCTGGGCATGGAGCTTTGACTACCATCCTACGCGCGCATTGACGCATGCAGAGCGCTCCGCCATGGAAGGTGGCGCCAGTGTCCACGTGAAGGTCGACGCCGATTACAAACCTCTGCAGCGCAAAGAAAACAATTACGGCATGGACCGCGATGCGCAACGCAAGCGCATTTTCTACAGTGGCATTGAAGGCATCGGCATTCAGGATGCGTCCTTGCAAGAAAGCATGGGCACCATCCAAGACCGCACCAAAGAGAATTTGGTGTCAACCGACAACGGCATCATCATGACGCGACAGCGCTTGATGAAAGCGGCCAAAGCTTTGGCGGAAGATCCCAACTACCTATTGCCTGGCATCGATCCCGAGGCGCAAAAGGTGCGTTCGGCTGCGATTTTGTTGAAGCGAGATTTGGCGTTCAAGGATGCGGCCAAAGAGGCATTGCGTGCGGCGCCGGGCAAACCGCACAGCTCCGTTTGAGACATGTTGCGCTGTGAGAATTGCTCGTTCCCGTATGAGGAACGTCGGTTCTCTATGCTTGACAGCGTGAGGCGTTTCACCGACAGTTCAGGGCATACCCAGCTGGGTTTGCTTGAAGGATTTGAACGTGAAACGCTTTTCCCTGAGTCTCGGATTTGTTCGACAGACGGCCCTCCCGTCAGCCGTTGGCGCATGGCGCGCAGGCGTGTGCCTGTTGGCGGCGCTGGGTGCGGTGACTGCATCTGCGCAAGACCCCACCTGGCCACAACGTCCCGTCAAAATCATCGTGCCTTATGCCGCCGGCGGCAGCTCCGACAGCTTGGGCCGTCTGATTTCTGTGGGCCTGACGGAATCACTCAAACAGCCTTTTGTGATTGAAAACAAAGGCGGTGCAGGCGGCATGATTGGGTCGCAGCAAGTTTCCAAATCAGCACCTGATGGCTACAACTTGGTAATTTCGGGAGTGGCTTCGCACGTCATTGGCCCGTCTGAGAACCCCAAAACTTACGATCCCATCAAGGATTTCACGCACATCGCCATGTTGGGCGGCCCGCCCATTGTGCTGGCCATCAACGCGCAATTGCCCATCACTGATTTGAAGGGCTTCATGGCTTATGCCAAGGCCAATCCTGTGAGCTGGGGTTCGCCCGGTAAGGGCACGCACGGCTATCTGATTGGCGAGGCGTTTGAGGTGATGTCCAAGACGCCAATGCAGCACGTGGCGTACAAAGGCGGTAGCCCTGCTGTGGCCGACACCATCGCGGGTCACATTCCAGCCTTGTTCACCACTTTGTCCACGGCCAGTGCACAAATTCAAGCGGGCAAGTTGCGAGCTTTGGCCATTACCTCATCCAAGCGGATGCCAGAGTTTCCCAACGTACCGACATTTGCAGAACAGGGATATCCGAAGTTGGTGGCTTTGACGTGGTTCTCCTTGTCTGGACCGCCGGGCATGCCTGCCCCTGTGGTCGACAAGCTGAACAAAGAAGTTCGCAAGATCATGCAAAGTCAGGCCGCCAAAGACATGTTGGCCAAAAGCTCCATGGAAACATTTGATTGGGATTCAGCTCGCTTTACCCAGTATGTGGGTGAAGAGTTGAAGCAATGGGCTCCTATGATTAAAACGGTGAAGCCCGAAAACTGAGCCTTGGCGTTGTCGTGAAACACCCACAAAAAAGGCCCTGAAAAGGGCCTTTTTTTTCACGCTGATGTGAGAAAAAGGATTGCTCCTTGGCCTCTGTCTCAGGTTTCGATTTCGATTTCGTCGCCTTGCAAGCGGGCTTTGTAGGTTTTCAAAGGGATCATGCAAGGGGCTGCCACCACTGCACCCGTTTTGATATTGAAGGCGCCATTGTGAAAGTCGCATTCGACCACATCGCCTTCAATGGGGCCCTCTGACAGAGAGCCAGGGCCGTGTGTGCAGGTATCGTCGGTGACGTAATATTCCCCGTCGATGTTGAACACAGCCAAGGTCAGGCCGTCTTTTTCGACCTTGATGGCTTTACCTTCTGCAACCTCGGCAGCTTTGCACAAAGAGAGAAAACGGCACGCACCCGACATAAAGAATCTCCAGTTGACAATGACAAGTCGCTGATGATAACCTCGTTTCCAATGAAAGAACAATGTTCTGTTATGTGGAACGACTTCATCGGCGGAAATTTCACACAGAAATATCGACCATTTTATGACCCCGTGCAAACGCACTTGAGGAGAAACTTGCATGTTGAAAAAAGAACTCAATGACTTGGTGACCCAAACCGGCCCCGGTACGGCCATGGGCAATTTGTTCCGTCGTTACTGGTTGCCTGCCTTGTTGTCCGAGCAGTTGCCTGGCCCTGATTGCGATCCCGTGCGTTTGGAGTTGTTGTCGGAAAAAATGCTGGCCTTCCGTGATACCGATGGCAAGCTGGGTTTGATCGATGAGTTTTGCGCGCACCGTGGCGTGTCACTGTGGTTCGGCCGCAATGAAGAAAACGGCATTCGCTGCCCTTATCACGGTTGGAAATACGACGTGAACGGCAATTGCACCGATGTGCCTTCCGAACCCACATCCGGTTATTGCGAGCGCATCAAATTGAAGTCCTACCCCATGGTGGAGCGCGGTGGTGTGATCTGGGTCTACATGGGCCCTGCAGACAAACAGCCACCCTTGCCCGAGTGGGAGTTTGCCACTTTGCCGCGCGAGCACTCCTACATGTCCAAGCGTTTGCAAGCCAGCAACTGGTTGCAAGCACTCGAAGGCGGCATCGACTCCAGCCACGTGTCCTTCTTGCACAGCGCTTCCCTCAGCCGCGACCCCTTGTTCAAAGGCGCGAAAGGTAACCAATACAACCTGAACGACTTGAGCCCTGTGTTTGAGGTGGTTGAGGCCGACGGTGGTTTGTTGGTGGGTGCTCGCCGCAATGCAGAAGACGATCAGTACTACTGGCGCATCACACCTTGGATCATGCCTTGCTTCACGATGGTGCCACCGCGCGGTGATCACCCTGTGCACGGCCACTTCTGGGTGCCCATCAATGACCATGCCTGCTGGACTTGGAGTTTTGACTACCATCCCACACGCCCACTGACCACCGCAGAAGTCGATGCCATGAAGGGCGGCGCCAGCATTCACGTAAAGGTCGACAAAGACTACGTGCCATTGCAGCGCATGGACAACGACTACCTGATGGACCGCAAAGCCCAGCGCGAAGGCCTGTTGTACAGCGGCATCGAAGGCATTGGCATGCAAGACGCATCCTTGCAAGAAAGCATGGGCGCCATCCAAGACCGCACCAAAGAGAACTTGGTGTCCACGGACAACGGCATCATCATGGCGCGCCAACGTTTGATTAAAGCCGCGCGCGCCTTGGCAGAGAACCCAGATTTCGAATTGCCAGGTTTGAATCCTGAACACCAAAAAGTTCGCTCTGTGGCCATGCTAATCAAGCGCGATGTGCACTACAAAGAAGGCGCCAAAGAGCACTTCAAGTCAGCACCTGGCAAGCCACACTCCAGCGTTTAAACCTGCGATTTAAAGGACCACTCATGGGACAAACATTCAAGGCCGCCGTGGCCATGCCCAACGGCACCATTGAGATTCAAAATTTTCAAACGCCCGATCCCAAGCCGGATGCAGGTTTGTTGAAGGTGGCGGTCACCGGTGTCTGCGGTAGCGATTGGATGTTTTTCCAAGACTTCCCTAAGCTTCAAGGCCCCGCCATTTTGGGCCACGAAACAGTGGGTTATGTTCAAGAAGTGGGTGCCATTGCGGGCCCCAAGTGGGGTGTGAAAGAAGGCGACTTGGTCGCCTTGGAAGAGTATTTGCCGTGTGGCCATTGCGACTTTTGCAGAAGCGGCGATTTCCGTTTGTGCAATGCCACCGATTGGCGCTTGGGCGGGCCGCGTTATGGCGCCACAGGTCTGAACCGTGGTTCTGGTTTGTGGGGTGGTTTTGCACAGTACCAAGAACTGCACATGAACACCGTGTTTCACAAGGTGCCCGCAGGACTTGAGCCCAAGTACGCGGCCTTGGCCTTGCCCATGTCAAACGGCATTGAATGGACGTACCTGCATGGCGGCGCGGGCCCCGGTCAAACTGTTTTGATTCAAGGCCCAGGTCAGCAAGGCTTGTCATGTGTGGTGGCAGCGCGTGAAGCGGGTGTCGACAAAATCATTGTGACGGGCTTGAACACCCCCTCAGACAAAAAGCGTTTGGCCATGGCCAAGCACTTGGGCGCCAGCCACACCGTGGCCATTGGCGATGACGATTTGCTCGAGTCTGTGGCCGATATCACCGGAGGGCAAATGGCCGACTTGGTGATTGACTGTGCTTCGGGTGGCCCAGGCTCTGTGATCAGCGCCATTCAGTTGGCACGCAAAAAAGGCCGCGTGATTTTGGGTGGCATCAAGCGCCAGAAAGTACCGCAGTTTGACAGCGACATGATCATCGCCAAATTCCTGACGGTGAAAGGCATGCGTGGCCACAGCTATGAGTCGGTTGAGTTGGCGCTACAGCTGATTGCCGGCAACCGCCACAACGTGAAAGACATGAGCACGCACATGTTTGGCTTGGACCAAACCGAATATGCCATTCGCTCTTTGGTCGGTGAAGGCGCAGAAGACGCCATTCACATGACCATCGATCCTTGGAAGTAATGTGTGAGCAATGACAAGGCTTGCATTCAAGCCTTGTTTTGCCAGGCGCTAAGTGACAAGGCTTGTCACACCATTTTGCGCGAGCCACTGCGCTGAAGCGGCCGACAGCTGGTGGCTCACAATGACGGTAAAGCCACTGCGCGTGCTGTCTGACCATGGCAAGTCGTCTGCGCAAATCTCTGCTTGTGTTTCAAACGGTGCCAACTGAACCACAAACTTGCCCTCGTGCGTTTGCACCCGGCCTTTCAAACGCAGCAATTCAAAACCCAGCGTCTGTTGCAGTTTCTGCACTTGTGCCGTTAGATCGGCAATGCGCAGATGCTGTTCAATGGGCCACCACAGTGCTTGCGCTGCGTGCGCCGAAGCATGCGTGCTGTCGCAGATGGCGCAGTGCTCACCTGGTTTGTGCAAATGCAAGCCGTGAACCGGTGTTTGAACCGCTTGCAGTGCAGGGCGCTGGCTGGCCGCTTGCACCGGTGTGTTGTCAGAAATAGGACGCTGTGACAAACACTGCAGCAAATCATCTGCCGACAAACTGGCATGCTCAGAGGTCAGCAAGTGTGGCGGCTGTGCCAGTTCCAAATGCGCCAGCTGATGCTGCACTCGCAGTGACAGTGCCGCCAACTGCGCGTCACTGACCAAATCTGTTTTGGTGATGACCAGCACATCGGCGCCTGCCAATTGCGCACGCGCTTGTGCATGCTGCGTCAGAACGGCGTCGGCCGTGCTGGCGCTGAGGCAGGTGATCACACCGGCCAAGCGGTAACGCTCGTTGAGCAAATCGCTGCTGCGCAAGGCCTCGGCCACAGGACCGGGCTCTGCCAAGCCCGTGGTCTCAATCACCAGGTTGGGAAAGCGTGGCATGCGTCTTTCGAGACGCGCCCAAAACAAATCTTCCAGCGCTTCGGCCAAACCCGGCAAACCGGTGCAGCACACGCAGGCACTGGCCACCAGCGCTGTGCTTTCGGTGGCGCCTCGCAGCAGCTGATTGTCCAGACCCACCTCGCCCAATTCATTGATCACCAAGGCTGCATCTTTGAACGCGTCTTGATTCAGCCAAGATTGGAGAAGGCTGGTTTTACCACTGCCCAAATAACCTGTGAGCAAATAGACGGGAATGCGTTTGTCGGAGGTGTTCATGGGGAGGAGGGGGTTCTTCTGCGTATCATGCAGCCATTCGCTGACTATTTTTGCAAGGCACTTTCATGGAACGCATCACAATCTCACTCGAAACAGAGTTGGCTGCCATTTTGGACCAATTGACTGAGAAAAATGGTTACGCCTCGCGCTCTGAAGCCATTCGAGATCTGATTCGTGGTTGGCACTCGCAAGAAACTTTGCGTCAAAACGAAAGCGAACATTGCATCGCGCATTTGGGCTATGTGTACAACCACCATGACCGCACCATGGCAGAGCGCATTGCCAATTTGCAACACGATCACCATGACCTGACAGTGTCCAGCATGCACTTGCATCTAGACCATGACAACTGTTTGGAAGTGGCATTTTTGCGCGGTAAAACCAAAGAGGTCAAGCAGTTTGCGCATCGCATTGTGGCGCAAACGGGTGTGCGCCATGGCTCGGTTCAAATTGTGCCGGTTACTTTGGAAAAAGCAGCGAAGGGGCACGACCATGGTGATGGTGTGCACCATGTGCACTTACAACCTGCCAGTTAGCATTTTGGTGGCGATACAAGCGAGCACTGACCAAGTACACCAGGACCGCCATGCCCGTCACACCCAAGCCAATGTAGGCACCCCAAGCGTCCCACAGGGCGTCGAGGTGTTCAAAGTGTTGGCTGGTGTGCCCCACTGCCACCACCATCAATGACAGCGCGGCTATCACGCCACTCATGATGCGACCCGCGTTGTGCGCCAAATCGTGGCTGCGGTTGACCAACCAGTGCATGAGCAAGCCATTGCTGGTGTCGGCCAGCGTCATGCCCAAGCCAAAACTTCCGGCCATGGCCACGATGGCAAAGAAGCCGCCGAGTTCGTGACCCTTGGCCGCCATGAGGCCTGCTTGGGCCAGAGAATCGAACGAGATAGCAAAACCAAAACCCACGCCCATAGGGTGGGCGAAGGGGCCCATGGCTTGCAAGATTTTGCGCTGCACTGGGCTGCCGGCATGGTGGTGATCGTCGTTGCCAGAAAAGCAAAACTTCAAATTGCGATAGGCCAACCAAACCAAGAAGAAACTGGAAATCCAAAGGCCAACAGCATCAAGCCACTCTGGCAATTGAATGCCGTACATGTAAAACACAAACGTGGCCAACAAAATGGTGAGGCTGTGGCCTGCTGCAAATTGGAACCCTGTGAGTCGTGCTTGCCAATAGGCACTGCCCTTGTGGCGCAGCCGCGTCATGCCATCGACCGCCGCAATGTGGTCGGGGTCAAGGCCATGCCGGAAGCCCAGAGCGAGCAACAAACCAGACGTAGCGAGCAGTGACGTGGTGTTCAAATCCATGGTGTGATTTTCTTCTAATTCGTCATACTTGGGTGCGAAAAAAAAGCACAGGGGCTGCGCTTTTTAGTGCCGGCACAAACCTATGGCTTGGCCTTGTGGGCCAAATTCAAGGCGTGCTGTGTGTCATGGGAATGACCGTGGTCATGATCATGGCCATGCGTGTGACCGTGACTGTGGTCGTGACTGTGGCCGTGTGAGTGCCCATGATCGTGTGAATGTCCGTGCCCATGCGAATGGGCTTTGGCGTGATCATGGCGGTGCATCTTGCCATCTTCGTGGGCATGCCATTCGCCCGGGTCAGACTTGCCGTGCGCGCGCGGGTCTTCATTGAAGACCAGCGATTTGACCGTGACGGGCACCGTCCAAGAGGGCATGCGAATGCGGCCCAAGTCGACAAAGTCAAAACCCCACAAGGTCACGCCATCGATCACCAAGACTTCACATTTGACGCGCGCGTCTTCTTTGAAGAGGTGGCCCAAGTTGTGGGCAATGTCGCCGTCGGTCACGATGTACAAATGGCGTTGCTGCTTCAAGGTTTCAGGCAAGCCATTCAGAATGCCTTGTGACAGCGCATGAAGACGTGTGAAAGAGGGCGCACCCAACCATCGCAATGAAATGGCCACATCTTGTGCGCCTTCTACCAGGTCATGACGACGGAAGGATTTGCCCAGTGCCTCCGCAATTTCCACCGGATCAATGGCTTCTTTCAGCTCAAGGTTCAAGGGAATCACTTGCAGATTTTTGCGTGGCAGCAAGGCGGCCGGTTCTGAAATGAAGGTGGTGTTGCCACTCAATTGCACGCTGTACTCTGAAGCGCCCAGCACGGTGGCGCGAATGCATTCACCGGCTGGCAGCAATGGCACGGGCACTGCGTTTTGGTCCAAGCGCTGACGCACAGCTTCACCAAACAACTTGCCCAAATCACCAAAGTCGCGCATTTCACGGCGGTACACATACTCGCCCACACCGCCCGAGAACATGATGCCGTCAAGTTGACCCCAATCGTCCACCGGGTCTGTGAGGTACAGGTTGGACAAGTCTTCTCGCGTGAATTTTTGCGTCAGGATGCGCACCAGTGCATCGGCCATCCACTGCGCCACTTTGGCCAGGTCTTGGCGTGTCACTTGATCGCCCAACTTCCAATCGTAGCCAGCTTGCTTGGCAAGGTAAGCACCTGCAGGATCGAGGCGCGTCAGCACATTTTTTTCATTCACCACCATGAGGCGGCCACCCAGGTGCACGGCTGCGGTGGCAACCAGCTCACCGTTTTGCACCAAGCCCAGCTTGGTGGTGCCGCCACCGATGTCGATGTTCAAGATGCGATGCTTTTCGTCGTAAGAACGCTTGGCCGCACCAGAACCGTAAACGGCCAGCATGGCTTCCATGTGATGGCCTGCGGTGGCGCAGACAAACTCGCCACCTTGTTCCGCCAATACGGCCGCAATCGATTCGCTGTTCTCACGGCGCAAGGCCTCACCTGTCAAGATCACAGCGCCTGCATCGATTTCATCGGGATGCAAACCAGACTCTTGGTAAGCCTTGTCGATGATGGCGCCCAAGGCCTTGGCGTCCATCAAACTGTCGTTCAAGTACGGCGTGAGAGAGATGGGGGACTGGTACAAAGCCGTGCGTTCGACCACGGTGTAACGGCTGGACAAATCTTCGGCAATGCGGCGCAAATGAATGCGAGAGAAAACCACCTGAGTGCCCGACGAGCCCACGTCAATGCCCACGCTGTGCAAGATCACATTGTCTTGGCGCCAGAGCGATTCTTGTGAAGGGTCATCACCGGCAAAGTCATGGTCGTGGTCATGATCGGCATCACCGTCGTGCGTGTGATACGTGTCAGCGCCGTACTGGTGGTCTTGGACGCTGTGTTTGTTTTTGATGTCTTCGCTGCTCATACGCGCCGTTCAATAAAACTGGTCAAAGTGCACTTGGTCCATCGGCACTTTCAGATCAATCAATGTTTTCAAAAGAGACTGACCCATCATGGCCGGACCCGCAAAATAAATTTCCATTTGCTGCAAACGTTCGCCAAATGTTTGTGCCACGGCGTCGTGCGCAAAGCCGCGCAAGTAGCCTTCGGGCAAGCTGACTTGTTCGGTGGCGCCAGACACCACCGCTTGGTATGTGCCGCGCTCTTGCCAGTTGGGCAAGGTTAGCAGCATGTCGAGGCCGCACACATCTTGCAATGCGCGCGCGCCATAAAAGAAGCTGAGTTTTCTGCCGGTCATGCGGGGGCTGCTGAAGGCGCCTCGCGCGATGGAAATCATGGGCGCCAAACCAGAGCCGCCGGCGATGCACAAAATGTCACGCTCAACGTTTTCTCTTAAGTAGGCCATGCCGTAAGGGCCGTCAATTTCAACCATGGCCCCCGGTTTCAATTGGTCAAACAAATGCGCGCTGCCTTGGCCACCTGGCACACGTCGAACTTGAAACTCGATCAAGTTGCCGCCTTGGTTTTCGCCATTGAACAGACCCACATTGCTCATGGAGTAGGCGCGCGGGCCGGTAATGCCGTCCATTTGAATCAGCGCATATTGGCCACTCAAAAATGGCAATGGCAAGTCGGTTTGAAAAGTGAACTCGGACAGGTCATGTGTGATGACACGCGAGGCGATGAACTTGGCAGGCGTGCGCACGGGCGAGAACTGCGGCGCATATTTGTCACTGGTTCTGAGCTTGATTTGCAGTGGGCCAGTGGGGCGACTTTGGCATCCTAGACCTCTGTTTCTGGCGCGGTCTTTGTCTGACAGACCCGGTGCTTCGGGCCAGCAAGAGGCCATGACGCCCTCTAGCAGCTCGAATTTGCAATTTCCGCACGAGCCGACATTGCATTCGTAAGGAAATGCGATGCCATTGCGAAGCGCGGCGCGCAACAGCGTGTCGTTTTCTGCGCAAGAGAACGATTGATCTGTGCCGGCCAGTTGAATGGTGTGAACTGCGTGTGACATGTTGTAGAGCCTGAGGGTGATGCGTGGTGTTTAGGCGCGATAACCGAGTTGGGTGGAAATGGCTTCGGCTGTGCTGAGAAGCACAGGTGCCAAACCTCGCAACTTTTTCAAGGTGAGGCGTTGGCTGGGCCCGCCAATGCCGATGGCTGCCACCACTTGGCCTGTAATGTCGCGAAGTGGCGCGCCAATGCCGCGCATGCCTTGTTCTGACTCTTCGTCGTCAATGGCGTAACCATGGGCGCGAATCTCGGCAAACATTTTCATCAGTTTGGCAGGGTCTGTTTGAGTCTCTGGGGTGCGAGATGCCAATGGGCTGCTGAGCACTTTGTTCATCAGCTCGGTGCCGCCAAAGGCCACAATGGCGCGGCCCTCGCAAGTGCAAAACGCAGGCTTGATGGTGCCGATGTAACTCTTCATGCGAATGGCCTGTCGGCTTTCTAAGTTGTAGAGGTACAAGATGTTGGTTTCGTTCATGACGGCCAGATGAATGGTTTCGCCAGTTCTTTCACGCAGAACATTCAGGAAAGGCTGCGCCATGTTGGAGACATCCAGACGGCGACGCACCAGAGCGCCCATGACAAATAAGTTGATGCCCAAACGGTAGCGACCTGTTTCGGGGCTTTGCTCAAGCAAGCCTTCGCTGGTGAGTGTCACGGCCAAACGATGTACCGTGCTTTTGGCCAAAGACAAACGTTTGGCCAAACTGCTGATGCCAATTTCAGGCTCCACTTCGGAGAAACATTTCAGCACGCGAACAGCAGCTGCCACAGAGGACAGGCGTGAGCTTTTGGATGAGGTGCTTTCAGTGGTCATGGCAAAGGCGTGAAGTTGATCGGTGAAGATTGAATGGGTCATCAAGGTCTTCTTAAGGGCGTGGCCACATTGGCGCTGCTTTCTTTAAGACCCTTGTTTCATGGCATTTCAAGACGTTTCGTGACATCATATCTATTTCCCGCTCGAAAGAACATCGTTCCTCATAAAAGAATGATGAGCCAAATCAAAGATTGTGGAAAGAGCTTCGTGAGAATCTCTTTCTCGAGTTGTGGGAGGAAAACTCTCGATAGGGAAAACCCGTCAGAGCTTTGCTTGACACATTCCGACGATTCCCGCCTAATGTCATTTGTGCCTTCATATGGACTGCGGTTCTGCATGAAGGAACGATTAAATCGGTTCAGATTCAGTCGACATCATTCTGGAGAACTCATTCGTGCAAAGTTCAGTTGCGGTAGAAGCCAAACCAAAGTTTGGAGCGGGATTTGACGCCAAATGGTTGGTGATTGGTGTGTGTTTGGCCATCGTCGCTGTGTTGGCCTTGGTTCCTTTCTGCTTCATGATTTGGCAGAGTTTCAACACGGCTGAAACAGCCGATGCCCCTGCGGTCCTCACTTTGGGGAATTACGTCACGGCTTACACCAACCCTGAAACCGTGGTGACTTTTTGGAATTCAGTGCAATTTGCATTGGGTGGCTCGATGGTGGCCTTTGTCATTGGAACGGCCTTGGCCTGGATGAACGAGAGAACCAACACGCCCATGCGACGTTTGTTCTTTGCTTTGTCCATTGTGCCGCTGATCATTCCCAGCATTTTGTTCACCATTGCGTGGATCATGTTGGCCAGCCCCAAAATTGGATTGCTGAACACAGTGGCCATGTCGTGGTTTGGTTTGGAGACGCCGCCTTTCAACATTTACTCCATGTGGGGCATGATTTGGGTGGACGGCTTGCACTACTCGCCCATGGCGTTTTTGCTCATGTCCTCTGCCTTCAAGGCCATGGACCCTTCGCTGGAAGAGTCTGCAGTGATGAGTGGTTCTAGTGTGTTCAGCACCTTGTATCGCATTACCTTGAAGTTGGCTTTTCCTGCCATTGTGGCCACTGTGCTCACCTTGTTTGTGCGTGCCATTGAATCGTTTGAGGTCCCTGCACTGTTGGGTTTGCCCGGCGGTATTCAAGTCTTCACGTCGGCCATCTACCAGGCCATTCACCAGTACCCCAGTCAAATTGGTTTGGCCGCCGCGTACTCCGTGATTCTTTTGCTTCTCACCACGGGCGGCATTTATGTTCAGGCGCGCATTTCTGCCTCTGGCAGCAAGTACGCAACCGTGACGGGCAAAGGCTTCAGGCCGCGCACCATTGATTTGGGTGCATGGCGTTATTTCACTTTGGCCATTTTCATTGTTTACTTCTTGTTGATCGTGGTGATGCCGTTCTTGGTGTTGCTTTGGTCTTCTTTGCAGAAGTTTTATGCGCCACCCTCCATGGAGGCTTTGTCCAGAATTACCTTGGACGGCTATCGCTATATCTTGGGTTCGGAAAATATCCGCACGGCAGCATTGAACAGTTTGTGGATGTCCATCACCACCGCCACGGTGGTCATGCTGCTGGCATCTGTGGTCTGCTGGATTGTGGTGAAAACCAAGATCCCAGGTCGTTGGATGCTCGATAACTTGGCGTCGTTGCCGATGGTATTCCCAGGCTTGGTGCTGGGTGTGTCCATCATGATTTTCTATCTCACGTTTGACATTGGTATCTACGGCACCTTCTGGATCATTTTGCTGGCTTACATCACACGCTTCTTGCCCTATGGCTTGCGTTACAGCACCACGTCCATGTTGCAAATCCACAAAGACTTGGAAGAGTCGGGTGGTATGAGTGGTGCCAGTTGGCTGACGGTGTTTCGACGCATTGTGTTGCCCTTGCTCAAGCCGGGATTGGTGGCGGGTTGGATCTACGTGATGATCGTCTCGATCCGTGAGTTGTCCACCTCCATTTTGCTGTACAGCCCAGGCAATGAAGTGATCTCCATCGTGATTTGGGAATTGTGGGAAAACGGTCAATACGTAGAACTGTCTGCGCTGAGCGTGATCTTTATTTTCATGTTGCTGGTGCTGGTGGGCTTGGCTCAGATGGCCGGCAAACGATTTGGTGTCAAAGAAGGTTGATAGAGAGAAGTTGAATGCCATCAGGCACCCAACAGTTCTTAAGTTTTAACGAGGAATCAACGTGTTAAATGTAAGCGGATTGCACACTGAATATGTCAGCGACAAAGGCGTGGTGGTGAAAGCTGCGCAAGATGTCAGCTTCGAAGTGCCAGAAGGCCAATTGTTTACCTTGCTAGGCCCCAGCGGTTGTGGCAAGACAACCACACTCAGGTCCATCGCTGGCTTGGAAAAGCCAACGCAGGGCACCATCGCTGTCAGCGGCACAACGGTGTACAGCGCAGCGCAAAACGTGTTTGTACCGCCGAACAAGCGGGGCTTTGGCATGGTCTTTCAGTCCTATGCCATTTGGCCGCACATGACGGTGTTTCAAAATGCCAGTTTCCCATTGGAAGTGGGACAAAAAAAATACAGCCGCAAAGAAATTGAAACCAAGGTCATGCGTGTATTGGAGTCGGTCGAGTTGGCGCAATACCATGACCGTGATGCCACACGGCTTTCAGGTGGACAGCAGCAGCGCTTGGCCTTGGCCCGAGCCTTGGTGATGGAGCCCAAACTGTTGTTGCTGGACGAGCCACTGTCCAACTTAGACGCTAAGCTGCGCGAGAAGATGCGCTTTGAATTGAAAAAAATTCAACGCGAGTTGGGCATCACCACCATCTACGTCACGCACGATCAATCGGAAGCTTTGGCCTTGTCGCATGAAATTGCCGTGATGCGAAGTGGCCGCATTGTGCAGTTGGGCACCCCGCGTCAAATATACGAAACACCCAACAGTGAATTTGTGGCTGACTTTGTGGGCACCATCAACTTCGTCAAAGCCACGGTGCGAAGCATTGATGCCGTCAACGGCACCATGGTGGTGGACTCTGAAATTGGTGTCATCAAGGTGCCCATGATCAATCACTTCCACGTCGGTGAAGAAGTTCAAGTGTGTGTGCGACCTGAAGACATTCATCTCAGCGATTCCACGCCGCCGGTAGACCATGGCAATCATTATTTGGGTACTGTATTTGCCAAAATTTTCTTGGGCGAAGTGCTCGACTTCCAAGTGCAAGTCAATGACAAAGTGATGCTGGCGCGTGTTCACCCTAGCCAAAAAACACCTGTGGGTGCGCCGATCCACATCGTGGTGGACCCCACAGACTTCATCGTCTTGAAAAACAATTAAATCCATCAATTACCAAAAGGAAAACCATGAGTGCTGATGACAAAAAAGCGCCCTCGACGGAATTCGTTCCCAACGAGTCGCACTACCACAGCAAAAAAGACCGCACCTTTGTGCGCGCCATTGCTGGCCCTTACAACTTGGGCGATGAACTGAAACGCTTGCGTGCCATGCCCCGCGTGCGCAAAGGCAAAGACATCAAATTCAACGACGGACCGCAAGCATTCAGCCGTCACTATGTGGAGCCCAAGGATGGCATCACGCAAACGTTTCACATGCATTTGGAAGAGTACGGCCCCGGTGGCAACTCACAAAAACATGGTCACGTGAATGAGGCGGCCTTCTATATTTTGGATGGCACGGGTTACGAAATTCACGACGGCATTCGCTACGACTGGAAGGCCGGTGACATTGCGGTGGTTCACAACAACTGCGTGCACCAGCACTTTAACGCCAGCAACGAGCGCCCTGCCCGTGCGTTGGTGATCAAGACCAAACCCATGTACATGTTCATGAACATGTTGTTCCAGCATCAAGTGGAACCTCGTCCAAGCGAACCCGCACCTGGCGGCGAAGGCTTTGTGGCGCGCAACGACGAAGAAGACTTTAACCATCCAAAGGGAGGCTACTGAGATGGCTTGGGACGAATCAAAATCATGGTTGCAAGGCAACCAACAAGGCAAGTACTACCAAGGTTTGCTGGACGATGCAGAGCAAATGCCTGCGCGCAATTCCAAGCGTCACAAAGTGGTTCACCCTGAAAACATGCCATGGGAAATGGCGCGTCAAGGTTTGCTCAAACACTTGTTGAACGAGTCCATGAACACGCGCATCGAAACCGTTGATGCGTACATGCAGGTTATTCCACCCGGCAGCAAGTCTGGCAAGCACCGTCACTTGGCGGAAGAGTGTGTGTATGTGCTCGAAGGTCGTGGTTACGATTTGCACCAAGACTGCGATGTTGAAATTACAGACACGTACCACTGGAAGCCACAAGACGAAGTGAAGCGCTACGAATGGGAAGCGGGCGATGTGATCTACATTCCACCAAATACCATTCACCAACACTTCAATGCAGATCCAGATCGCCCAGTGCGCTTGATCTCCTCCATCAACCGCATTTTCAAATACTGCGGCTTGAATGATTTGGAGCAAATTGAGAATGCACCTGAGTTTGATCCTTCGGTGACATTGGATGGCGAAGCCATTCTGAAATATTTGCGCAAATAAAAACCCTTGTGGGCGCAAGAATGCGCCCACATCGATTCACAAAATACAAAAGAGCAGCACATGGCAAAAGACGCACTCGTATCGGAAGACCTTGCTTCCAAATTCGCGACTGAAAAAGAAACACCCTACACGCGATGGGTCAAGAACGAAGGTTTGGACATCATCAGTGCCCATTACATTCGCAGTTTGAACACGGTTGACCTGAAACCGTGGGCACGCCGCGGTGGCAAAGGTGTTTACATCAACCACGAAGCTTCACGTACGTCGAACGACTGCTACGTGTGTGAAATTGCCCCAGGCAAACAGCTCGAGCCACAGCGTCAAATTTTTGAAGAGATGATTTATGTGTTGTCTGGCCGTGGCTCCACCACCGTTTGGAACGACCAAGGCCATCGCATCACGTTTGAATGGCAGGCGGGTGCTTTGTTTGCCATTCCTTTGAACTGCATGCACCAGCACTTCAATGGTTCAGGCAAAGACGCTGCGCGTTTTGTGGCCGTGACCAACGGTCCCCCCGTCATCAACTTGTACGAAGACCTGAACTTCGTCTTCAACACACAGCACGACTTTGCCAACCGTTTCAACGGCGAGCCTGATTACTTCAGCGGCAAGGGCGAGCAAAAAGGTTTGCTGCTCGAAACCAACTTTGTGGCCGATGCCGTGAACTTGCCTTTGATCAGTGCCAAAGAGCGTGGCGCCGGTGGTGGCCACATTCGCTTCAACATGGCGCGTGGCTCTATGAACAGCCACATTTCACAATTCCCAGTGGGCACCTACAAAAAGGCCCATTGCCATGGTCCAGGCGCGCACGTGATCATTTTGAGCGGTGAAGGCTACAGCTTGATGTGGCCTGAAGGCGAAGAGCCACGCCAATACGATTGGGAAGTGGGCGCCATGGTTGTGCCGCCCAACATGTGGTTCCACCAGCACTTCAACACGGGCAATACGCCTGCACGTTACCTTGCTTTCAAACACGAAGTGGTGTCGGTGCGCAATGCCCAGGGTGTGCCTAAGGCTTGGATCAGCCGCCGTGTCGGTGGTGACCAAATTGATTATGCTGATGAAAGCCAAGCGGTCCGCACGCGTTTTGCAGACTCATTGGCCAAGCATGGCATGACGCCTCGCATGGAAGAAGCCTACGAAGCTGAATTGCCAACCTTGCCACCCAAGTCTTAATTGGAGATTGCCATGAGCGTTTCTCGTTTTTCTCGCCGCCAAATGATCCAAGTTGGGGCCGCCTCTCTCGGCGCCGCCACCTTGGGCCCTTTGATGGCGCAACCTTCAGCGGCCACGACTGCAGCTTTGGCTGCACTCACAGGACCTGAGCGTTTGAAACGCCTGGCAGAGGGCGCCAAAAAAGAAGGCGTGGTCAGCATCTACACCTCCATGCCTCAAGACGATATGGCGGCGCTGACCTCGGCCTTTGAGGCCAAATACGGTGTCAAAGCCAAAGTTTGGCGCAGTGGTTCCGAGAAAATTTTGCAGCGCGGCTTGCTGGAAGCCAAAGCCAATCGCTTTGAGGTGGATGTATTTGAAACCAACAGCCCCGAGATGGAAGTGCTGTCGCGCGAGAAGGTGCTGATCGCTGCCAACTCACCCTTTCTCAGCGAGTTGATTCCGCAAGCCATCCCCTCGCACAAAGAATGGATCGCCACCCGCTTGAACATCTTTACTTGCGCCTACAACACCAAGTTGGTTCGCAAGGAAGACTTGCCTAAAACTTACCAAGACCTGCTCGATCCGAAATGGAAGGGCAAGTTGGCCGTTGAAGCCGATGACAGTGATTGGTTGGCCGAAACGGTCATGAAGATGGGTGAAGAAAAAGGCATTGCCTTGTTCAAAGAAATTGCTCGCAAAAATGGCGTGTCCGTGCGCAAAGGCCATACGCTGTTGGGCAACATGGTTGCATCAGGTGAAGTGCCCATGGCACTGACTTTGTACAACTACAAAATTGAGCAGATGAAAAACTCAGGAGCGCCTGTGGATTGGTTCTCTTTGGACCCTACCATTGCACGCCCCAACGCCAATGGCGTGGCACGCAGTGCACCCCATCCACATGCTGCGCTGTTGTTCCAAGATTTTGAGCTCAGCGAAGGACAGGTAATTTTGGGCAAGCGGGATTTCATTCCCACCAGCACCAAGGTGCCATCGACTTTGAACAAAATGCCACTGACTTTCGCCAATCCCAAAACGACGTTGGACGACGGTCACAAGTGGAACAAAGTTTACGACGAGATTTTCAACCGCAAGGGTTGAGTTAAACCGCAGGTAATTTCGTTCGTGCAGAAAGCGAACGATGAAGGAGCTACCCATGATTCGCAAAGCATTTGGTGTTTTCGCATGTCTGAGTTTATGGGGGCTGTCTTTCAGCACCTTGGCGCAAACTGACCCCAATTTGCTGCGAAGCACCGGGCCTGATCGCACAGCCAAATTGGCAGCTGCTGCCAAGCTAGAGGGTGCCATCACGCTGTACACCTCGATTGCCGAAAAAGACTTGAAACCTTTGATTGAGCCGTTTGAGAAAAAGTACGGTGTCAAGGTTTCAACGTGGCGAGCCAGTGGCGACAGCGTCATGAACCGTACTTTGAATGAAACCAAGGCCAAGCGTTACAACGTGGACGTGGTGCACGCAGGTGCGGTTGAGTTGGAAGTGTTGCACCGTGAAAAAATGTTGCAAGCTGTGGCGTCACCTCACTTTACCGACTTGATGCCAGGCAGTGTGCCTGCTCACAAAGAATATGCCACCACCATCTATTCCATGTGGGTGCAGGCTTACAACACAGGGACTGTGAAAAAAGCAGACCTGCCTAAAACTTATCAAGATTTGTTAGACCCAAAGTGGAAAGGTCGCTTGGGATATGAAGTTGAAAACATCGATTGGTTTGTGACTGTGGTGCAGTCCATGGGTGAGACCAAAGGCCTGCAGTATTTCCGTGATTTGGCCACCACCAATGGCATCTCGGTGCGCAAGGGCCACACCAACCTGACCAACATGGTGGCCGCTGGTGAAGTGCCTGTTGCGCTAACGGTCTACAACTACATGCCTGAGCAGTTGAAGAAAAAAGGCGCACCCATTGATTGGACGGTGCTCCAGCCTGCGGTGGTGCGAGGCAATGCAGTAGGTGTGATGAAGAACGCTAAGAACCCCGCTGCTGCCGCACTGTTCATGGATTACTTGTTGGGTGAAGGCCAGCAGGCCTATGCCGACCTTGAGTACCTGCCAGCCAACACCAAAATTGCCAGCGCTTTGCGCAATTACAAAATGCTGGTGGTTGACCCAGAAGAGAGCTTGGACCGCCGCGACAAATGGCGCAAGCTGTACGATGAAATCATCATGCGTGGAGCTAAGTAAATGAGTGCCAGCAATGCAGCTGTGGCCGACGCCACTCAACTGTCCAAACTGGACATTCGCAACATGGGCCTGATCACATTGGGCCATTCACTCACGCATTGGTACCCTGCCACCTTCTTCATGCTGTTGCCGCTCATTGGCAATGAGATGGGGCTCAGCTACAGTCAAATTGGTTTCATCATGACTTGCCAATACGCAGCGGGTGCTGTGTCCAATGTGCCTGGCGGCATGTTGGTCGACATGTGGGGCAAGAAGGGTCAGTTGATGGCCCTTTCGCTTTTTTGGGTGGGCTTTCCGTATTTGATGATGGGTTTTTCATCTCAGTACTGGATGCTGCTCATCTGTGTGATGTTGGTGGGCATTGGCAACAACTTGTGGCACCCCACAGCCATTCCATTGCTGGGCAGTATGTTCCCTAAGCGCAAAGGCTTGGCCTTGTCATTGCATGGCATGGGCGGCAATGTGGGCGATGCCTTGGCGCCCTTGGCCGTCGGGGCCTTGCTGACCACTTTGTCTTGGCGAGAAATTGTGGTGCTGAATGTCGTGCCGGGTGCCGCCATGTCCATGTTGATTTTGTTCTTTTTAGGCACCATGACTTTTGCGCCCAAAAAGAAAGCTGCGCCTGACTCAGTTGTGGCTGCGACAGAAACACAAGGCCAGAGCATGCACAGCTATTTGCAGGGGGTGAAAGATTTGATGCGCACACCCGGCTTGTTCTTGCTGACCCTCAGCTCGGGCTTTCGCTCTATGACACAAGGTACCTTGCTGACTTTCTTGCCTCTTTACTTGGCCAAAGAAATGCACTACGACGTGTTTTGGGTTGGCGCTGGCATGGCGCTGCTCCAATTGGCCGGATTCATCGCTGCGCCGATCGCGGGCCATCTGTCAGACACTATGGGCCGCAAAACCATTCTGATGTCTTCCTTTGGCATGAGTGGCGTGGTCTTGTTGATGATGACCTTTGTGGGGGGCTCACCCTGGTTTGTATTTTTGATTGCGGTGCTCGGCTTCTTTTTGTATGCCGCCCGCCCCATCATGCAGGCTTGGATGTTAGAGGCCACACCTAAAAACATGGGTGGCACAGCCATTGGCTTGATGTTTGGCATGCAGTCTGGCGCGCAGGCGGTGGCGCCTATTTTGGGTGGCATTGTGGCCGACCACTACGGTTTGTTGGCGGCGTTCTATTTGTTGGCCGCCACCATCATCATTGCCAACATCATGGTGGTTTGGATTCCCGCCAATGCAAAGGATGCATCCCATGACTGATTCAGAAGAAAACAAATCAGCTTCCGCACGTCGAAATTTTTTAAAAGGTGTTGCCTCAGCATCTGCTGCTGGCGTCGCCATGGCGCAACAAGTTCAAGCTGCAACGCCTGATGTGGCAAGTAGCCTCAGTCCTGTCGATGCCAAAGCCGTTGAGAGTGGGCGCCTCATACCGCGCCCAGGTTCCGACTTCATGGTGGATGTGATCAAAAGTTTGAACGTGGAATATGTGGCAGCCAATCCAGGCTCTAGCTTCAGAAGTCTGCATGAATCCGTGGTGAACTATGGCGGCAACAAAAGCCCCGAGCTGATCACTTGTTTGCACGAAGAGTCTTCAGTGGCGATTGCCCATGGCTATGCCAAAGCCGCTGGCAAACCCATGGCCGTGATGGCGCATGGCAGTGTGGGCTTTCAACACGCCGCCATGGCGGTTTACAACGCTTGGTGTGACAGAGTGCCAGTCATCATGTTTGGGGGCAATGGGGTCGATGCTGACAAGCGTCGACCTGGCACCGAGTGGTCGCATTCTGTGCAAGACCCTGCGCTCTTGTTACGCGATTATGTGAAGTGGGACGATGCACCCGGTTCTCTTCAGCATTTTGCAGAGTCCACAGTACGTGCCTATCGCGTGGCCACAACAGGTCAAATGGGTCCTGTGGTGATCATGGCCGACATTGATCTGCAAGAAGATGCGATTCATGGCAAAACGCCTAGCATTCCCAAATTGCGACCTACTTTGCCGCTGCAAGGCGACACCGGGGCATTGCAAGAGGCGGCCAAGTTGCTGTTGAATGCGAAGAACCCCGTCATCATGGCCGACCGTGCTGCGCGCAACCAAGACGGTGTGAAGGCCTTGGTCAAGTTGGCGGAAAGTTTGCAGGCGCCCGTCATTGATTTGGGTGGACGCATGAATTTCCCCAACACGCATCACTTGTGCCTGAGTGACATGAAGCGTGCATTGGTGCGCGATGCCGATGTGATCTTGATGTTGGAGGTGTATGACCCTTGGGGCCAGGTCAATGGGCTCAGTGATCCCTTCAAAACGGTTCGCCCAGAAGCCAAACCCGATGTGAAAATCATCACCATTGGCATGAACGATGTGTCGATCCGTTCCAACTACCAAGACTTCCAAAGATTCTTGTCGGTTGAGATGGCCATCCCTGGTGAGGCACAAGCGTCTATGCCTGTGCTCACAGACTACATTTTGAAACATGCCACGGCTGCGCAAAAGACAAGTTTTGAGGCGCGGCGTGAACTCATGAAGAAGCGTTGGGACAAGCAACTGCAAGAGGCCAAAGAAGGGGCCGCTTTGGGCTGGGATGCCTCGCCGATCAGTACCGCGCGCTTGGCCATGGAAACCTTTGAAGTGATCAAGAATGAACCATGGTGTTTGGCGGTAAGCGATCGCATTGCATGGGCTCGCAAACTCTGGCCAACCACAGCGTTTCACCAAATGTTAGGAGGCTCGGGTGGACAGGGCGTGGGTTACGGCTTGCCGGCTTCGGTGGGTGCGGCATTGGCCAATAAAAGTTTGGGCCGGATGACCGTCACGTTTCAACCTGACGGCGATCTGCTCTATGCCCCTGGCGCGTTGTGGACGGCCGCTCATCACAAGATCCCCTTGCTCATGGTGATGCACAACAACGGTGGTTATTACCAAGAGGTGATGCACTTGCAGCGCATGGCGTCACTTCACAACAGGCGCACCGATCAGGCGTGGATTGGCAACAGTTTGCGCAATCCCGACATTGACTTTGCCAAGATCGCACAGGGCATGGGCGTTTGGGCAGAAGGCCCCATCAAAGATCCAGCTCAGCTCAAAGGTGCACTGCAGCGCGCGTTGGCCGAGGTCAAACAAGGCCGCCCTGCATTGCTCGACGTGGTTTGCCAAGCGCGATGAAGCAGTGAGCAGCCTTCTGCGAAGGCTTTAGCGCATGGCTTGCTGCAGCAACGGAATCTGTGCTGCGTTTGGGCTGGGCTGCATGTTTTCAACATAGGCGTACAAGTCTTTCAACTGCGCGTCATTGACGACTTGCACCGAATATCGGGGCATGAGATTGCGTGGGGTCCGCAGCTGCAATTCAAACGCCACAAAGGGTGTGGGGTTGGGGAAAATTTTGGGCCCTGCATTGCGCTCGCCGCCTTGACCTTGCGTGCCATGGCAACTGAAGCACTGGTTTTGCATGAACAGTGCTTCCCCGCGCTTGGCCGCTTCTGGATCGGCCGCTTGCACAGCATGACTGGCAAAAACACTGCTGAGCACAGACAAAATAAGCATCAACTTTTTCATGGACGTGTCCTGAACAGGCAAGAAAAAAGCAGGTGCTCCGTGAAGAACACCTGCTGGGTCATTGCACCGAAGTGCGTTGATTAGAAGCGAGCTTGGATGCCAACAGCAGCAGCGTTGATCGTGCCGCCCACTGCTGTTTTGCCAGCGCCGCTTCCGAAGGAAATAACTGCACCAGAATTGGCCGTGCCCTTAGCTGCCAGTGCAAAGACAGCAAAGTTTTTGTCCAAGTTGTATTTAGCACCAAAGCCCACCAAGTTGCCACCTAAACCTGCAGTTGAACAAGAGATAGTGCCATTCAATGTGCAATTGCCCGCAGCATTGTTTGCGTATTGAGCAGCCAAAGTGATTTGGCTGTTCAAATCGTACTCACCAGTAACTTGGTAAGTGGTGGTTTTGTAGCTTTGAAAGCCATTGGCTTGAGTTGAGGTCTCTGTGTATTTCAACGTGGAGGTGTCAGCGCCGATGCGAATGCCGGAGACGCGGTAGCCAAATGACAAGCGTGTGGCAGTGTCTTGTGAACGCAAGCCAGCTGCGGCGTTGTAAATTGAGCCTGCTGTTGCTGTGGAGGCTGTGCCGGAAACTGCAAAGTAATCGTTGTGAGTCTCTTGAGCCAAACCAACATAGTATTTTTTGTCAGTCCAGTTGATGCCAACAGAAGACAAACTGGCGTTCTTTGTCGCTGTCTTAGTAGGATCTTGACGCAAAGAGTAACCTACTTCGAAACCATTGATGCGTGGGCTTGCCCACAACAGTTGACCATTGATGCGTGTGTTGAAAGATGTAGAAATACCTTTGTTGCCCCAAGTTGGGTTAGATGCCACATTGGCGCTTGAAACAAAGTTGCTAGAAGAAACGCCTAACATGCGAACTTTGTCGCCGTTTTGCTTGTAATAGGTATCTTGTTGACCTGCTGTCAAAGAACCCAGTGTTTTGTGTTCTACAAAAACGAATGCATCGCGTGGCTCAGACAAGAAAGAGGAGCCATTGGAGTTGTCGATGTTTACAACGCCCTGAACGTCGTAGCCCAGAGTCAATTCACCAACTGTTTTTTGACCTTTGAACCCAATGTAAGAGTTAACGGGCGTGAACTTGGTTGCGCTCACTGCACCCGCTGCAAATGTATTTGTTTGAGCGCCAGTCTTGCCTTTTGTCATGGTGCTGACTTCAGCGCCAGTGGCAGAAGAATCACCAAACGTTACAGTTTGGTACTGTGGGTAAAGGTTGCCGTAAACCTCAAGCAGGTCACCTGCCAGTTTGACAGCGTGTGCGTTGCCAACAATACCAATTGCTGCGAAGCAACCCAATGTCAATGCGCGGTATTTGAAAGTCATGTGTATCTCCAAGTGATAGAAAGTGAAATCGTTGAGCCCAGTGATCTGGGAGGTTCAGCCGCCTGTTCCGGCATGAAGAACACTGTTCTCTTTTGAAAGACAGTGGTGTTATTAAGCGAAAAATTGGCACGCCACCCCATTCGTAAATACCCTAGCCCCCCTCTTAATTGGTGCCATAACAACACTTTTTGGTAGAGCGACTTGTGAGAAAAAGCCACACCCGGGACCACCCTTCACAAGGGGAACCCTGTTGACGCTCTGAGGGTGCTGGTTTAGCATAGTAGAACGCTGTTCAATATAGAAGAACGACGTCAGCAGCCCTTCAAAACGCTTTTTAGATGGACCTTTTGCATGCCTCACGATAAAGACACCAGCCACTGGCACGAGCCAGCGGGCAACAAGAAGGCCGGTTACGGCGTCTTCAAAAAACAGCCCACGCCCTATGACGCTTACATGGAGGCGGAAGGTTTGCCAGTATTCCGCGATGTCGGCATTAACAAGGTACAGAACCTGCCCTTGGTGCCATGGAAGCGCACAGGTGGCAAAGGCCACTTCATTCAACTGTATGGCACAGAGACCAAGTGGGGTTGCTATGTGGTCGAGGTGCCAGGTGCCGGTGCATTGCATCCCGAAAAGCACATGTACGAAGAAATCTACTTGGTCGTCGAAGGACGCGGTACCACCGAGGTCTGGCAAGAAGGCGACACCAAGAAGCACGTGTTTGAATGGCAAGCGGGTTCGATGTTCTCCATTCCCATCAACGCCTGGCACCGCATTGTCAATGCCACCTCCAGCGGTGCATTGTTGTTGGCAGGCACCACAGCGCCGAACGTGTTGAACATGTTGCAAAGCACAGAGGCGGTGTTTAACAACCCCTTCGTGTTCCGTGACCGCTTCAATGGCGCTGACGATTTTTACCAAGCACGGGACGAGGTTGAAGCCGATCCCGTACGCGGTTTGGCCATGCGCAAAACCAACTTCATTCCCGATGTAATGAAGTGCGAGTTGCCCTTGGACAATCGTCGCTCCCCCGGGTATCGCCGCATTGAGCCTTTCATGACCAACAACTGTTTTTACTTTTGGATTGGGCAACACGAGAATGGTCGCTATTCACGTGCACATGCGCACACTTCCGCTGCAGTGTTGATTTGTCTGAATGGCAAAGGCTATACCTACACTTGGCCAGAAGACGAAGGCGAAACACCTTGGAAAGATGGCAAAGAGCATTTGGTGCGACGCATCGATTACGAGCCAGTCGGTTTGGTGTCAGCGGCACCGGGCGGTGCGCGTTGGTACCACCAGCACTTCAGCGCCGGCGAAGAAGCGCTGCGCTTAACCGCATGGTTTGGACCGCACAACCCTGGACGTGATCCAGGCGCGCCGGGTTCTAAGCACACGGACTACACCGCACAAGATGTGACCGAAGGCGGCACCACCATTCCGTACTGGTTGGAAGATCCACACATTCGCAAAGAGTACCAAGCACTCTTGAAGAAAAACAGTGTGCCTGACCGGATGGACCCCGACTGGTACAACATTCCAGCCGAGTTCATGGAAAAGTTTGGGCCGAAAAAATAATGAGCGAAGCTTCGACACAGCCCACTGCGCAAGAAGCGCCAGTGGGCGGTCGCGTGTTCTTCAGCAACGTGCGCCGCAGTCTAGAAGGCGAAGACGAAATCATTTTGGTCAGTGTGGGCGTTGACATTGGCTCGTCCACCTCGCATCTGGTGTTTTCGCGCTTGGTGTTGGAGCGTTTGGACAATCGTTACATTGTCAGTGAGCGCACGGTGTTGCATGAGTCGGATGTGTTGCTCACGCCTTATGCCTCCGATCAGAGCATTGATGCGGTCGCACTGGGTGCATTCATTGAAGCGCAGTACGCGCAGGCAGGCATTGCGCCTGACAAAATTGACACCGGTGCATTGATTCTCACGGGCGTGGCGGTGCGCCGCAGTAACTCGCGCGCCATCGCAGATTTGTTTGCAGAACAAGCAGGCAAGTTTGTGTCAGTCAGTGCAGGCGATGCACTAGAGACCACGTTGGCCGCATTTGGCTCGGGTGCGGCCGCCCGCTCCGTGCGCGAAACCGCACGTGTCATGAACATCGACATTGGCGGCGGCACCACCAAAATTGCAGTTTGCGAAAACGGTGAACTGGTGGACCTCACGGCCGTTGACATTGGTGCGCGAATCGTGGCCTTGGATGCGCAGGGACGATTGGTGCGTTTGGAAGAGGCTGGTCGAAAATTTGCGGAAGAGGTGGGCGTCACTTTGCAACTGGGTCAGCCCGTGGCGCACAATGATTTGGTGCGCATGGTCGACCGCATGGCCGAACGAATTTTTGACGTGGCTGGCCCTTCGACACCCGATGCCATCAGCCAGTCATTGCTCAGGTTAGAACCTTTGCGAGACTGCAAATTGCCCGATGTGCTGACCTTTTCAGGGGGGGTGTCGGAGTACGTGTATGGCCGAGAAGCACAAGCCTACGGCGATTTGGGGCCTTTGTTGGCTGCAGCTGTCAGGCGCAAAGCAGAAACCTGGGGCCCCCGGTTGGAAGTGCCCGACCAAGGCATCCGTGCCACCGTGATCGGTGCCTCGCAGTACACCGTGCAAGTCAGTGGCAGCACCATTTATGTGGAGCCTTCCCACATTTTGCCGGTGCGCAACGTGCCTGTGATAGCGCCGCAACTTGATTTGGCGGCAGACACCTTGAACGTTGAAGACATTGCTGACAGTATTCGTCGCGCCTTGCGTCGACTTGATTTACATGAGGGCCATCAGGCTGTGGCCGTGTGTTATCGCTGGCAAGGTTCGGCCACGTTTCACCGCTTGGATGCATTTTGCCGAGCGGTGGCCGATGGCATGTCGACGGTGCTTGCCCAGGGCCATCCTTTGTTGTTGGTCGGGGAGGCAGATTGCGGCGGCCTGATTGGCATTCATTGCCATGAAGAACTGCACTTGCGCAGTCCTGTGTTGTCGATTGATGGCATTACCTTAAAGGAATTGGATTTCATCGACATTGGTGCCATGCTTGAAACTTCTGGTGCTGTGCCCGTGGTGATCAAGAGCTTGGTGTTTCCAGGTTCTGCTGGCCTTGGCAGGACGGCCCTGAAGGCATGAACTTTCGGTGAAAACTTGATGAGCCATTTGTACCCACCCCTCACGCCGTATCGATCAGGTCACATGGCTGTTGGACATGGGCATGAGGTGTACTGGGAAGAATGTGGCAATCCCATGGGACGCCCTGTGGTGTTTCTGCATGGCGGTCCGGGTGGTGGTTGTTCACCGACAGCCCGAAGGTTGTTTGATCCTCGTCGTTACCGCATCATTTTGATGGACCAACGTGGCTGCGGTCGCTCTCTGCCGCATGCCGAAACGGCGCACAATTTTCTGGCCCATTTGGTGGCCGATGTAGAGCAATTGCGCATGCACATGGGGGTGGACAAATGGTTGCTGTGCGGTGGTTCTTGGGGTTGCACCTTGGCCCTGGCCTATGCCAAACAGTTCACTCAGCATGTGTCTGGCATGGTGCTGCGGGGTGTGTTTGCCGCGCAAGACCATGAACTCGATTGGCTCTACAAGGCCGGTGGTGCCAGTCGCGTATTTTGTCGTGAGTGGCAAGACTATGTGTCGGCCATTCAAACGCACATGGCCCTTGATGCAGACAACGTGAAAGCCAGAAGTGGTCAAAGCAGCGTGCTCTTAAATGCCTATGACAAGGTCTTGCAGGAAGGCACAAAGACGCAAGCATTGGCCATGGCACGTGCTTGGTGTACTTGGGAAGATGCGCTCAGCAGCGTGTACCCCGGTGATCCTGCACATGCCTCGCAAGCCAGCCAAGAAGAAGACATGAAGTGTTTGGCCATGGCCAAAATTTCTGCGCACATGTTTGCGCACGATCCCGATTTGGGAAGTCGCGGCAACATCGTGCCGGCAAGTGCGAATGACTTTTTAAAGAACATCCCAGGCATCATTGTGCAGGGCCAGTTTGACATGGTCACGCCTGCCGAAACCGCTTGGCAATTGAAGCAAGTCTGGCCTTTGGCGCAGCTGCGTGTGGTGCACACCGCAGGCCATTCCAGCCAAGATCCTGAATTGCAAAGTGCCTTGGTATCGGCCTTGGATGAAATGTTGACAGAAGTTTGAAAAAAAATACACAGGAGACAACATGGCTTTGACCCCCTTTTTTGTTGACGGCAAATCCGTCCAAATTGACAGTGATCCGCAAATGCCCTTGCTGTACGCCTTGCGTGATGATTTGAAATTGAACAATCCTAAATTTGGCTGTGGTTTGGCGCAATGCGGTGCGTGCACGGTGCATCTGGACGGGCAAGCTGTTCGCTCTTGTGTCTTGCCGGTGTTGGCGGTGAAGGGCAAGAAGGTCACCACCCTGGCAGGCTTGGGAACCCCTGAAAACCCACACCCCATTCAAGTGGCATTTTTAGAAGAGCAAGTGCCGCAGTGCGGTCACTGCATCAATGGTTGGGCCATGACCTCGGCTGCGTTTTTAAAACGCAACCCCAAGGCCACGGACGCAGAAATCAAAACGGCCTTGGAAGGTTTGAAGTGTCGCTGCGGTACGCATGTGTCTATTTTGCGAGCCATCAAGCGCGCACAAACTTTGATGGCTTGAGGAGAACACCATGCGCAAGCTTTCAAATTCAGATGTGAGCAGTCCAGAAGTGATTTCAGGCGGCACCGACGAAAACCTCAGTGGCACATCGCGCCGAGATTTTCTCAGCGCGGCGGGCGCCTTGGTGGTGTCGGTCGCCAGTGGTGGTTTGTCAACCCAGGTCTTAGCACAAACCACCGGTGCAGTTGCCGCAACAGGTGCCGCTGGTGCAGGCATGGTAGGCACGACCTTGGCCACGATCAGTGCTGTCAAGCCAGCACTCAAAGCAGACGAGCTTGACTCTTGGGTGGCCATTCAAGCGGATGGCAGTGTGGTGGCCTATTACGGCAAAGTCGATTTAGGTCAAAGCTTGGAAGTTGCCATTGGTCAAATCGTGGCTGAAGAGCTGGACGTGTCATATCGCAAAGTCAAAATTGTGATGGGCAACACGGCCAGTTCTTTGAATCAAGGCGGTGCGTCCAGCGCGCTTGGCATTCAAGCAGGCGCGAAACCGCTGCGCAATGCGGCAGCCGAAGCACGTCGAATTTTGTTGAATTTGGCCAGTGAAAAACTCGGCGTGCCTGTGTCCAACTTGCAGGTGAGCGATGGTGAAATTGAAGTCAAAGGCAACAGTGCGCAAAAGGTCACGTACGCTGAGTTGATCGGCGGCAAATATTTCAATTCCAAAGTGGAGTGGAACAAACAAATCGGCAACCCCTTGGATGTCAAGGGCCTTGCCAAACCCAAATCACCCGCTGAGTACAAGGTGGTGGGTTTGTCGTTGCCGCGCAACGATGTGGCTTGGAAAGTCTTTGGCACACGCGGCAACATTGCCGATGTGAAAGTGCCTGGCATGTTGCATGCCCGGGTCATTCGCACGCCAGTGGCGGGTGGCATCGCCGAAAAAGTAGACGAGGCATCGATCAAGCACATTGCAGGCGCACGTGTGGTTCGTGAGAAGAATTTTTTGGCGGTGGTTGCCGAACGTGAATGGGATGCTGTGCGTGCCGCCAAAGAACTGAAGGTGACATGGCGCGCATCGACCAAGCCGTTCCCAGAGTTTGACAAGCTGCACGAGCACATTCGCCAGGCCCCCACACGCAAACGAACAGAAGAAGTCAAAAAAGGCGATGTGGCGACAGCGCTGAAAAACGGCGTGAAAGTGGTGGAGGCCGAATATCTGTGGCCCTTCCAATCGCATGCCAGCATGGGACCTGCCAGTGCAGTGGCCGATGTCAAAACCGACAAAATCACCATTTGGACAGGCTCGCAAAAACCACACTACGCCCGCGATGGCGTGGCCGCTTTGCTCCAAGTACCTGTCGACAAAGTTGAAGCCATTTGGGTGCAAGGGCCTGGTTCTTACGGCCGCAATGATGCGGGCGATGCGGTGATGGACGCTGCTTTCATCTCCTCCAAAGTGGGGCAGCCTGTGCGCGTGCAAGGCATGCGCCATGACGGTACGGCGTGGGACCCAAAAGCACCAGCTTCGGTTCATCGTGCGCGCGCAGCCATTGATGCACAAGGCAAAGTGGTGGCCTATGACTTCACCACACGTGCGTTCTCCAGAGCCACCATCGACAGCAATGAGTCCGATCCACGTGACAGTTTGGTGGGCATGGAATTGGGTTTGCCGCCTAAAGGCGGCATCACTTTTGGCACGCCTGAAGAAAGTTATGGCTTCGACAACAAGTTGCTGGCTTGGGAAGTCATTCCCGATTTGATTGCCAGTGCATCGCCTATGCGCACCTCGCACATGCGCGATCCAGTGGGCTTGCAAATTCAATTTGCCAGCGAGCAGTTCATTGACGAATTGGCCTATGCCACGGGCGAAGACCCCATTGCCTTCCGCGTGAAATACGCCAAGGCGGCGCGCGACATTGCCGTGCTCAAAGCCGCAGCCGAAAAATCGGGCTGGGAGCCACGTGGCAAGGCCAAGCGCGATCGCTCGGGCGCTGTGCTGACAGGCCGTGGCATCGCCTATGCGCAACGCGCGGGCACCATCGTGGCGGTGGTAGCCGAAATTGAAGTGGACCGCAAAACAGGCCGCATTTGGGGCCGCAAATTCACGGTAGCGCACGACTGTGGTTTGATCGTCAATCCACAAGGTTTGCGTTACACCATTGAAGGCGGTTTGGTGCAAGCTTTGTCGCGCACCTTGTACGAAGAGGTGCAATTTGCACCCGATCAGGTCAAGAGTGTGGACTGGCGCAGTTACCCCATTTTGGAAATCAAAGACACGCCAGAAAGCATTGACATCGTGCTGATCAACCGGCCCGAAGCACCCCCCACTGGCGCTGGCGAAGCCACCTGCCGCGTGGTACCCGCCGCCATTGCCAATGCGTTCTTTGATGCCACAGGAGTGCGCATGCGCCAAGCGCCGCTGAACCCAGCCCGTGTGAAAACTGTTTTGAGCAAAGCTTGAAGGAGCGCCTCATGCAACACTTTTTGCAACACGTCATGAAGCCCTTGAGTTTGAAGGTCAACAAGGTGATCGCGCCAGCTTTTTTTAGCGCTGTGCTGGCCTTGGGTGTGACAGCGTCCATCGGCATGCAAGCCGCGGTTGCACAATCTGCCAACCCGCATGAAGCCATCTTCATGAACAAGGCGGCAGACCGTGATGCGTGGCTGTTGGAGCGTGCCAAGAAGGAAGGCAGCTTAACCCTCTACACATCACTCTCGCCCACCGAGTCGGGCCCGTTGATGGCCGAATTTGAAAAGAAATACGGCATCAAGGTGACCGTGTGGCGTGGTCTCAGTGATGGCGTGGTGCAACGTGTGGTGAATGAGGCGCGCGCCAAACGGCATGTGGTGGATGTGATTGAAACCAATGGGCCTGAGATGGAAATGCTGGCGCGCGAAAAAGTGCTGAGCGAGTTTCACAGCCCCCACATTGCGGACTTGCCGCAGGGCATGATCCCCAAGCACCGCATGTGGATGCCCGACCGCGTGAATTTCTTTGTGGTGGCCTTCAACACGCAAAAAGTCAAACGTGAAGACCTGCCTAAGCACTACGAAGG
>CALEYZ010000101.1 GCA_937928195.1 uncultured Limnohabitans sp. | reverse complement strand
CACCTGCATCGTGATGGTGGATGCGCCTTGGCTTTTGCGCTTGCCCAAGTTGGCAATGCCCGCACGGATCATGCCCAAATAGTCCAGGCCACCGTGTTGGTAAAAACGCGCGTCTTCAATGGACAACACCGCGTCTTTCATGACCTGTGGAATTTCTTTGATCGGGGTGAGATTGCGTCGCTCCTCACCAAACTCGCCCATCAGTGCGCCATCGGCGGTGTAGATGCGCAGCGGCAACTTGGGTCGGTACTCGGCCAAGTCAGACGTGTCCGGCAATTGGGGATAGGCCATGACCATGGCCACACCGATCACCATCAACAGGGACACAAAGCCGGCGGCCACCAAGCCCGCGGCCCAAAGACACACCCGCAAGGCCCAATGCAGGCGTGGTGCCTCGATCAAGTCGAGTTGTTGAGGCGAAGAATCGTGGCTTTTTTTGGACATGTTGAAGGCGGGAAAAACCGCTGACCGCATTATAAAAACTGCAGGGCAGATGGCGGAATTTGAATGTTGCGCAAAGCAACTGGAATGGCGGGAATTGTAGTCTTTTCGAGCCCTTTTGAGGGTTTCAATGAGGGATTCCAGTTCGCTTTAGAAAGCCTCGCTTTGTCCTTCATGAATCTTCTTCACCTGCCCACCATGCCGCGCTGGGCTGTTTACGTGCACGCCACGCCTTCTGAGCAACTCTCATTGGTGGCCGCCAAAGACGGGCAAGTGATGAGCCAAACGGGAAGGAATCTGCCTTTGCTGGTGCGTGATGTGTTGCAGGCCAGTTGTTTGGCTTGGCCGCGTTGGGCGCATCGACAGGCCACCAAGGCGCAATCCATGGCCGCCGCTTGGATCGTGCCAGATGCGCAGATTTTCAGTTTTGAGTGCGTGTGCGAACCCCATTGGGGGCCACGCGATGTGGCCGCGGAATGTCGTTTGGAAGCCAGCGCGCGTATCCACCTGCCTTCAGCTGAATTGGCGCTTGCCTACCATGTGCATCGCTTGTCCAATGGGGCCTTGCGCGTGAAGGTCGATGTGTGTCAGCAGTCGCTGATGGCTGAGCACAAAGAGCGACTGAAAAACTTAGGTTTGCAATTGCAGGTGTTCACCACGCTGAGCCAAGTGACCGGTATGTCGAGTTTCTTGGGCTTGTCACTTCCGGTCCAGCAAGCTTTGCATGAGCGCATCGGCTTGCAAGTGCCCACCTTGTTGGCACAAGGTGAATTGACATGTTGAACTTGGCACAGAGCCCCCACCTGGATCGTCAACGTTCACGCCGCGACATGCATGTGTCCGCAGCTTGCGGTCTGTTGCTTGGCATTCTCTGCGTGATCTTGCAAGAGCGTGACGCTGCAACGGCCATGGCAACTGGCAGCGCAGCCGAAGCAGTTACAGCTGTAAGCGAAACAGAAAATGGCGCAATAACGACCGCTGCGGGGTTGATGTCAGACGCTTCTCCCGCCGCACTCGCAGCAGCGCAACGCACTGTTTCTGAAAATGCTGCGCATCAAACGTTTTTGGCGCAAAGGCAGGCAGCCCGTGAAGATGTGACGGAAGTTCAAGAGGCTTGGTTGTTGCGTCGCTTGGGAACTGCACCGGGGGCCTTGAAATTGCAATCACAGCAATGGCAGCAAGGTCAATTCACATGGGAAGGTGTCGCAACACAAAGTTCAGACATCGACAGCATGTTGCAAGCCCTGAATCGCTTTCCTCGGTGGCAACAGGTGCCCGTGTTGGTGCAGATTCAATCGCCACCTGCTGCCCAAGGTGCAGGGCCGCATCCAGGCTTGGCTTTTCAGTTGCAAGGCAAACTTCAAGTTGGGCAGGGAGCTGGCTTATGACATTCTCAAATGGCCTGCAGATGTTGGGCGAGCTTTTTGCGCGCTGGTTTTTCAAGTGCTTGCCCTTGTTGCATCTGCGATGGCAAAACCAAAGCCTGTTTACCACGCCACTGGCACGTGGCATGCGGGCACTGGGCTTGTGTGCGGCATCTGTTGGGGGGGTGCTTGTGGTGTGGCAAAGCCTGTGCCTTGCGTGGGCTTTGCCGGTGCCGTCGGTTCAGTGGACGCAAATTCAGAAGCATGCCTTGGCTGTGGCAAGTCAGCATGCAGCACAACAAAGACAGGCCCAATCCTCGCAAATCCAATTGGAACAACTTAGGCGTGCCAGCATCGATCATCAAACCCAAATCGATGAACTTGTGCTGGCGTGGCCAAACGCCAACTTGCGCATGTCGATGCTCAGTCGATTGCAAAGCATGGCGCAATTGCGGGGCTTGCAGACCCTGCAGATGAAGGCGTTGCCTGATGCGGCCCAACAAGGTTATGAAGCCACCCAATTGAAGTTCAGTGTGCGCGGCACGGAGTGGGCCGCACATGCCTACTGGCAAGCACTCAATCAACTCTTTCAGAACGGTCTGTGGTTGTCGTGGTCGTGTCGCTTGCTGCCCGATGGTCAATACAGTTTCGAGGGGCACATGACGCTGTTATGGGATGCACAAGATGCGTTCACCGATACAGGGCTTGAATTGCAAAGCATGGCCGCCCAACCCACTGAAAAACCTGCCCCCCATGTGAATTCGGCGGTGCACGTTCTGCCCGATCAAAGTCAATCACAGATGCGTGTTGTAGGCGCAGCACGCGCAGCGCAGCCTGGCGACAACAGCACCGCCTGGACTTGGATTCGCCACGGCAGCCACATTCAATTGGTCCAGTCAGGGCAGCGCTTGGGCTTAGAGCAAAGCCAGGCCGGGTACAGCGATGACCAAGGTCTTTGGCTCAAATCGGGCCGGGGCATGCCAGACACTCAGTTGAGCTGGGAAGGGGGCAAACCATGAGCGCAATGCCTCGAGGCGCAGCTTGGGTCACAGGCGTCGTGGCACTTTCGTTGTCATGGCCCGTGCACGCAGAAGATGAAAAGTTGAAATGGACTTTTCAGAACATGGAGGTCAAAGCATTGCTGCATTCACTGGCCCAAATTGGTCAGCACAATTTGATTGTGGCTGAGGGAGTCTCTGGACCGGTGAGCTTGCACTTGAAAGACATGACATGGCGCGAAGCCCTGGAGGTGGTGGTTCAGTCAAAAGGACTGCTGGCCACGTTGAAGGATGGCGTTTTGTGGATCAGCCCACGCAGTGATGCGACCGAAAATTTGCAAGCGCAGGCCATCCAGTTGAAGTACGCCAAGGCGGTTGACGTTGCGCAGCGACTGCAGTCTGCCGGTGTGGGGGGCTCAGCCGCAGGGCCACGCTGGCTCAGTCCGCGCGGCACGGTCATGGCCGAACCCAGGACCAATCAGTTGTTCTTGTTAGACACGTCTGCAGCGCTCAAACAACTCAATGAGGTCATTCAGTGGCTCGACATTCCCGTTCGCCAAGTCATGATTGAAGCGCAAATTGTGGAGGCGGAAGAACAATTCGGAAAATCCTTGGGGGTGCGCTTGGGGGGTGCTTTTGCCAGCACTTTTGCCGCACCATTTGCGACGCCTGCCAAGCCGGTCAATGTGGCCATCGGTGGTCAGGGTGTGGCCGGCGCGGGTGGTGTTCAACCCAGTTACTGGCTCAATCTGCCTGCAGGGCCGGCGGGCCAAACCCTGTTTCCGCCGGCCAGTTTTGCAGTTTCTTTGTTCAATGCTGCGGCCAATCAGTTTTTGAATTTGGAAATATCAGCCTTAGAGGCCGATGGCAAAGGCAAGGTGATTGCCAGTCCGCGGGTGGTCACGGCCGATCAAACCAAGGCCCTCATCGAGCAGGGCACTGAACTGCCGTACCAGGTCAACAATGGCAACGGCGCGGCATCGATTGCCTTTCGCAAGGCCAATCTCAAACTGGAAGTCACCCCTCAAATCACGCCAGAAGGGGCGGTGGTCTTAGAGCTCGATATTGCCAAAGACAGTGTGGGGCAGACCACCACAGCGGGCTATGCCATCAACACCAAGCATGTCAAAACCCAAGTGCTGGTGGACAACGGTGGCACCGTGGTCATTGGCGGTATTTTGGAGACGGCGGACAAGCAAGATGAGACGAAAGTGCCTGGTTTGGCGAGTCTGCCTGTCCTCGGCCGCCTATTTCAAAGCGAGCAGGTCACTCAGCGCAAAACCGAGCTCCTGATCTTTGTCACCCCTCGGGTGTTGGCCGAATCGCTGACTCGGGCTGGCTCGAATACACTTAGAGGCTCAATCGTTCCTTAATTTCTTCTTTTGCTCATTATTTTTGTTGGCCTCCCGGGATCTGGCAAAACGAC
>CALEYZ010000100.1 GCA_937928195.1 uncultured Limnohabitans sp. | reverse complement strand
AGGTCAGCCCAAATCGATCCAGGAGACCCTGGGAGGCTTGCGTAACGCCGAAGGCCAGCAAATGGTGGATGGCATTTTTGCAGCGGTGCCTTACTGCATTGATTTGATAGGTGGCCCTTACCTCGAAACCCATGACGAGGTTTGCAAAGCATTCAGGCCCAAGACGGCCATCCGCCCACCCCAAGCCTGAGTCACTTCAAAGGACTTATTTGCCCACCAACTGATTGAGTTTTTCAGCTTCAAAGGTTTCGCGCTTGGCGGCATCACCAGGCATCTGAATGCCTTGTGCATTGCCTTGCTGCGCGTTCATTTTTTCCAGCGCTTGCCACAGCAAGGCAATTTGGTGTCCTTGGCTGGCGGCGTTGTCAATCAAGCCGCGCATGGCTTGCGACAAGGGATCGTCATTTTGTGTCACACCATAAGCAGAAAACCCCATCTTGGAGGCGACTGCTTCACGTTGTACGTCTTGGTCTTCTTGAATGATGCGTGCTGGATTACCTACCGCTGTGGCGCCCGCTGGCACTGGCTTGGTGACCACGGCGTTGGAGCCCACTTTGGCGCCATCACCCACGGTGAAACCGCCCAAGACTTTGGCACCTGCACCCACCACCACATCTTTGCCCAAAGTGGGATGTCGCTTTGCCCCTTTGTACAAAGAGGTACCGCCCAAGGTGACGCCGTGATAAATGGTGCAACCGTCGCCAATTTCAGCGGTTTCGCCAATCACAATGCCCATGCCGTGGTCAAAGAAAACCCGCTCGCCCAAGGTGGCGCCCGGGTGAATTTCAATGCCCGTGATCCAGCGTGAAAAATTGGAAATGAAGCGACCCAACCATTTGAAACCTGCACGCCAGCAAGCGTTGGCCCAACGGTGCAAGACCACCGCGTGCAGACCGGGGTAACACGTTAGCACCTCCCATGCACTGCGCGCAGCAGGATCACGGTCAAGGATGCATTGGATGTCGGAATGTAAACGTGCAAACATAAGCTTCTTTTCGATGCGCCAAGTCTAGCGTTTTGACTGCGCCGTTTCGATCATGGCCTTAGCAACACCACGAAGAATATGGATTTCCTCGGGGCTGAGGTTGGCCCGGTTGAACAACTGGTTCAAGCGCGGCATGAGTTTTTTAGGGGCTGCAGGGTCCAGAAAACCAATGTCGACCAAGGCTTTTTCCAAATGCGCCAGCATGCCCGACACCTGACCGGCATCCGCCAAAGCAGATTCAGCCACGGGCGATGCAACGGCAAAACCTCCCAAAGCCAAGCGCCATTCATAGGCCACAAGTTGCAGGGCTGCCGCCAAATTCAGTGAACCGAATTGGGGATTGGTGGGAATCGACAAAGCCACATGGCATTTGTAAACATCCTCGTTTTTCATGCCAAAGCGTTCAGAGCCAAACAAGAAACCAATGGAAGAAATGGGTTCAACAGGCAACGCAGTGGTAGGCGAATTCGCTGAAGCGGGTTGCCGTCCCAGCAACATGTCAAAGTGCTCCCTTGGGGCGCGCGTGGGTGGCCCAAAATCTCGAGGTGTCATGGCCGTGGCGCACAAATGCGAAATCCCCTCCAACGCCTCCTCCAGGGTGTCCACAATGCGGGTTTTGTCCAACACATCGTTGGCACCACTGGCGCGCTGGATGGTTTCTTCTTTGCGCAGCACGTTGGCATAACGGGGTGCCACCAGCACCATGTCATCAAAGCCCATGACTTTGAGCGCACGGGCAGCCGCCCCCACATTGCCGGGGTGGCTGGTTTCAATCAAGATAAATCGGGTTCGCATAAGCGACATTGTCCCAGTTCCAGCCGTCTCAAAATGCTCAAATTCAGCCAGCAAGCGCTGCCGATCCGACAATTTCATGGGAAAATGTGCCATTCGCCTCTGTCATCGCACGGAGGACCTCCGTTTTTGCTCTTAAAAATTCATGTCGACCAATCTCCACCCCATGCTCAACGTAGCCGTTAAGGCTGCACGCGCCGCAGGCGCCATCATCAACCGCGCCGCTTTGGATGTGGAGGCTGTTCGAATTTCGCAAAAACAAGTGAATGACTTCGTGACCGAAGTCGACTTGGCCAGCGAAAACGCCATCATTGAAACGCTGCTGACTGCCTATCCGCATCACGGCATCTTGGCCGAAGAGTCTGGCAAAACGCACGGCAACCCCGACGCTGACCACGTTTGGATCATCGACCCCCTCGATGGCACCACCAACTTCATCCACGGCTTCCCCGTCTATTGCGTCAGCATTGCGCTGGCTGTCAATGGCAAAGTCGAACAAGCCGTTGTGTACGACCCCTCACGCAATGATTTGTTCACGGCCACCAAAGGCCGCGGCGCTTACATGAACGACCGCCGCCTGCGCACCAGCAAGCGCACGCAAATGCATGAGTGCCTCATTTCCACAGGCTTCCCCTTCCGCCCTGGTGACAACTTCAACCAGTACCTGCGCATGATGGGTGACGTCATGCAACGCACCGCCGGCTTGCGCCGTCCTGGTGCTGCGGCCTTGGACTTGGCCTATGTGGCGGCTGGCTTTACCGATGCCTTCTTTGAAACAGGTCTGCAAATTTGGGATGTGGCGGCAGGCTCATTGTTGGTCACAGAAGCTGGTGGCTTGGTAGGCAACTTCACAGGCGAAGCCGATTTCTTGGATCAAAAAGAATGCTTGGCCGGTACGCCCAGAATTTACGGTCAATTGGTGCCCATCCTCAGCAAGTACAGCAAGTTCGCCAGTGCTGGCGAAAAAGCAGCCGTGCGTGCGGACGATGCCAAGGACACCGCGGCACAACAAGACTCAACAGACAGCCCGTTCTAAGCCATGACTGACGCGCTCGACCTGAGTGCCCACACCCCCATGATGCAGCAGTACCTGCGCATCAAGGCGGAGTTTCCTGACACCCTGGTTTTTTACCGGATGGGTGACTTTTACGAAATGTTCTTTGAAGACGCCGAGCGTGCTGCCGGCCTCATGGACATCACCCTCACCCACCGCGGTCAAACCGCAGGCAAACCCATTGCCATGGCGGGCGTGCCCTTTCATTCGGTTGAAAACTACCTGGCCAAGCTGATCAAGTTAGGCGAGTCGGTTGCCATTTGCGAACAAGTAGGCGATGTGGCCACCAGCAAAGGGCCGGTTGAACGCAAAGTGGTTCGGGTCGTCACCCCTGGCACCCTCACCGACACCGAATTGTTGTCGGACAAAAGCGAAGCCATTTTGTTGTCGCTGCACATTGCACCGCGCAATGCCTGTGGTCTTGCTTGGCTCAGCGTCACGCAGGGTGTCTTGCATTTGGCAGAGTGCACCCACGACGAATTGACCGATTGGCTCGAGCGCATTTCGCCCAGCGAGTTGCTGGTCAGTGCCAGCATCACGCCCAAATGGGAACAGCAACTGCAGTCCATGCGTTTGGGTCAGCGTGGCCTGGCGTTGTCGCTGACTTTGCGTCCAGATTTTCAATACGACGCCGGTTTAGGTCACAACAAACTCATCAAGCAACTCAACGTGGCCAGCTTGGCAGCATGGGATGCAGACAAGCTCGGTCATGCGCACGCTGCAGCCGGCGCCTTGCTCACGTATGCTGAACACACGCAAGGCCGAACACTGCCGCATGTGTCGCAGCTCAAAGTTCAAAAGGCCAACGACCTCATTGACTTGCCCACCAGCACACGCCGCAATTTGGAACTCACGCAAACTTTGCGCGGCGAAGATGCACCCACCTTGTTTTCTTTGCTGGACACCTGCATGACCGGCATGGGCAGTCGCCAGCTCAAACAATGGCTGCTGAACCCACCCCGCGATCGTCAAATTGCCGTGGAGCGACTCGCCGCCATCGCGCAGTTGAACGACCCCAGCGCATCGGCACAAAGTGGTGTGGCCATTTGGGCACGCTTGCGTGAGCAACTCAAAGGCGCCAGCGACGTTGAGCGCATCACGGCACGCATTGCCCTCAGGCAAGTGCGGCCACGTGAATTGGTCGCGCTCAAAAATGCACTGATTCGCTCTGCCAAATTGGCGCACCACTTGCAGGAAACTTTGGGTCACCTGGCCCCCACCAAGCTCTTGCATGACATTCATTTTGATTTGCAGCCACCGACTGGCCTCACAGAAATATTGCAGCAAGCATTGCTTGAAGAACCCGCCAATTTGATTCGAGATGGCGGCGTGATGGCCCACGGCCTCGACACTGAGCTGGACGAGTTGCGCGCCATTCAAACCAATTGCGATGACTTCCTACTCGAATTAGAAACACGCGAAAAAGCACGCACGGGCATTGCCAATTTGCGTGTGCAATTCAACAAGGTGCACGGTTTCTACATTGAAGTGACGCAGGGTCAAATCGACAAAGTTCCCGACGATTACCGACGCCGTCAAACCTTGAAGAATGCAGAGCGCTTCATCACGCCAGAACTCAAAGCCTTTGAAGACAAAGCTTTGTCTGCACAAGAACGCGCATTGGCCCGCGAGAAATACTTGTACGAACTCTTGCTCGACCAATTGCAAAACCACATTCAAGCGCTCACCCGATTGGCGCAAGCCATGGCGCAATTGGATGCACTGTGCACCCTCACAGAGCGTGCGGCCACACTCAATTGGTGCGCCCCACAATTTGCCAAAGAGCCTTGCATTGAAATTCGCCAAGGCCGCCACCCTGTGGTGGAAGCGCGCTTGGCCGAGACCTCAGGCGGCAGTTTCATTGCCAACGATTGCCTGATGCACAGTAAGCAGCGATTGCAAATCATCACCGGCCCCAACATGGGCGGCAAGTCCACTTACATGCGCCAGGTGGCATTGATTGTGCTTTTGGCAAGCATTGGCAGCCATGTGCCCGCCAGCAGTTGCAGACTGGGCCCCATTGACGCCATTCACACCCGTATCGGTGCGGCCGATGACTTGGCCAATGCCCAATCCACCTTCATGCTAGAGATGACCGAAGCCGCTCAAATTTTGCACAGCGCCACACCGTTGTCCTTGGTGCTCATGGATGAAATCGGCCGCGGTACGTCCACCTTTGATGGCTTGGCGCTGGCCAGTGGCATTGCCACGCACCTGCATGACAAAACACAAGCCTTCACTTTGTTTGCCACGCATTACTTCGAGCTCACAGAATTCCCTGCCACCCACCATGCCGCTTTGAACATGCACGTGGGTGCCACAGAGTCTGGCAACGACATTGTGTTCTTGCATGAACTGCAAGCAGGCCCCGCCAGCAAGAGTTATGGCGTGCAAGTAGCGCGCTTGGCAGGCATGCCCACGGGCGTGTTGAACCATGCGCGGCACACACTGTCTGCACTCGAAGCCGGTGCCAATGAAAATCGCATTCAAGTTGACTTGTTTGCCCCACCGCCTGAAGCCGCAAACACGGGTCCTTCCGCGCTAGAAGCCGCTTTAGGCCAAATTGACCCAGATGCCCTCAGCCCCCGCGAGGCACTGGAAGCCCTTTACAGTTTGCAGCGCGTGATGAAGCGTTCCGAACAATGAAACACCTTTCGAAGGATGTTGAATGACTTATTGCGTTGCCATTAAAACCCGTGCGGGTTTGGTCTTCTTGTCAGACTCGCGCACCAACGCGGGCCTGGACATGATCAGCACCTACCGCAAGATGATCATCTATGAAAAAACGGGCGACCGTTTCATGGTCTTGTTGTCTGCGGGCAATTTGAGCATTTCCCAATCTGTGCGCGAGATGCTGCAAGTCGAAAAAATCATCGACCACCCCGATGAAGAACCCATCACCATCTGGAATGCCAAAAGCATGTTCGATGCTGCGCGCGTGTTGGGTGCGGCCGTTCGGCATGTGCATGAACGCGATGCCGCAGCACTCAAAGCGGGCGGCGTTGATTTCAATGTGTCCATGATTTTTGGTGGCCAAATTGCCGGCGAAGGCATGCGACTGTTCCAGGTCTACTCGCCTGGCAATTTCATTGAAGCCACCGCTGAAACGCCGTACTTCCAAATTGGCGAATCCAAATACGGCAAGCATGTGCTTGACCGCGTCATCACTCCCGACACGCCTTTGGACGAAGCAGCCAAATGCGCCTTGGTGTCCATGGACTCCACGCTCAAATCCAATTTGTCAGTGGGCTTACCGCTGGACATGGTGGTCTATGAAGCCGACAAATTGCAAAGTGATCGGGTGGTCTGCATCGATGAGCACAACCCCTACTTCAACATGTTGCGCGACAGCTGGGGCCAAAAACTGCGCGCCATGTTTGACAGCTTGGAAGACCCCGTTTGGAATGGCGAAGCCACCACCATCCCCTTGAAAACCACCAGCAGAAATGCGCCTTTGAAAAAGATTGCAACCCCTGAAGAGAAACTCATCTGATGGCGCAGATTGTTTTTTCACACGGCAACAGTTTTCCTGCCAGCACCTACCGGGTTCTGCGAGAAGACTTAGAAGCGCGTGGCTTTCAAGTTCATGCCATCGAAAAGTTGGGCCACAGCCCTGAGTACCCCGTCACCAGCAATTGGCCACACTTGGTCAAAGAGCTGGCCGAGTTTGCAAACCAGGTGATGGCGCAGACTGGCGAAAAACCTTACTTGGTCGGTCACTCTTTGGGCGGCATGCTCAGCTTGATGTGCGCATCGCAACACCCTGAAGTGGCCGCAGGCGTTGTCTTGCTCGACTCTCCGGTGGTGGGGGGCTGGAAAGCCAGTGCCCTTCAACTGGCCAAGAAAACCAACTGGATTGGCAACGTCAGTCCTGGTCGCATCAGCAAATCACGTCGGCAACACTGGCCCAACGTCGAGGCTGTCGTTGAGCACTTCCAACACAAACGTGCGTTTGCCCATTGGCACCCAGAAGTGCTGCACGACTATGCGCTCAACGGTACGCAAGATGACAAAGGTGAACGGGTGCTGAGTTTTGATCGCGACATCGAAACTTTGATCTACAACACCCTGCCCCACAACTTGCCTTCCATGCTGAAGCGCCATCCGCCTAAATGCCTAGTGGCCTTCATCGGTGGCACGCATTCACGTGAAATGAAAGTGGTCGGTAGCGAGATGACGCACAGCATCGCCAAGGGGCGCGTCATGTGGCTAGACGGCTCTCACCTGTTCCCAATGGAAAAACCCATTGCCACAGCGGCAGCAGTTGAGGCTGCACTGCGTAACATGGGCGCCACGCCTTAGTCAATACGACTCACCCCTTTCGCAGCTTTGAAAGATGCTTAAGGGGCCCAAGTCACCAGGCCTGTCCAAGCGGTGCCAAGCACCACCAAACCGAACGCAATGCGGTACCAGGCAAAGACCTCAAAGCTGTGGCTGGCAATGTATTTCAACAGCCAACGAACACAAATCCAAGCGCTGATGAAGGACACCACCAAGCCTGTGACAAACAGCGGGACATCGGCCATCGACAAGAGCGCACGCTCTTTGTAAAGGCTGTAAACCCCCGCGCCAATGAGAGTGGGAATGGCCAAGAAAAATGAAAAATCGGTGGCCGCTTTGCGCGACAAGCCCAGCAACATACCGCCAATGATGGTTGCACCACTGCGGCTGGTACCAGGCACCATGGCCAAACATTGCACCAAGCCCACCATCAAGGCGTCGCGTCCCCGCATGTCTTCCACAGCACGAATTCGCACGCTGGAAGCAGGTCTTCTTTCTGCCCACAAAATAATGAAGCCGCCCGCAATGAAGGTGGTGGCCACCACCCAAGGGGTGAACAAATGCGCTTTGATCAGCTTGCCAAACAGCAAACCCAACACGACGGCAGGCAAAAAACCAATGACAACATTCAGCACAAATCGCTGGGCCTCAACTTGGTAACGAAGGGCTTTGAGCGTGCTGCGAATTTTTTCCCAATAAACCAAGATGACGGCAAAGATGGCACCGGTTTGAATGGCAATGTCAAAGACCTTGGCCTTGTCATCGTCAAAACCCAGCAAAGCCCCAGCCAAAATGAGGTGCCCCGTTGATGAAATGGGCAAAAATTCGGTCAAGCCCTCCACCACGCCCATGACCGCGGCTTTGGCCAGCAACAATGAATCCACAGGTACTCCTTCGATATGCCTGAATTATCGCTCTTCACAGGCCCCACGCCAGCTGTCTGCCTCTAAAATCGAGGCATGAGCACAGCCAACGACAAAGTCAAAACGACAGACGCCCCCCACGACGGCCACAAGGTCAGTAACTTTCTGCGCCAGATCATCGAAGCTGATCTGGCACACGGCACCTACGCTCAGCGCCAATGGGCCGGCACGCCTGGTGATGCCGCGCATCACGCCAAAGGCACGCCCGACCCCGCCAAAATTCGCACGCGCTTCCCGCCCGAGCCCAACGGCTATTTGCACGTGGGCCACGCCAAAAGCATCTGTCTGAATTTTGGACTGGCGCGCGACTATGGTGGTGTGTGCCACATGCGCTTTGACGACACCAACCCCGAAAAAGAAGACACCGAATACGTCAATACCATTTTGGATGCGGTGAAGTGGTTGGGTTTCAATTGGGATGCCCATGGCACCTCCCACCTGTACCAAGCCAGCGACTACTTTGACTTCATGTACCGCGCAGCCGAGTTCCTCATTCAGGCCGACTTGGCCTATGTCGACGAGCAATCGGCCGAAGACATGCGACTGAACCGCGGAGACTTCAACACACCCGGCAAAGACAGCCCCTTCCGAAGCCGCACTCGTGCAGAAAATCTCAGTCGGTTCCGAGAAATGCGCGACGGTCAATTGGCCGACGGCGCAGCCGTGCTTCGCGCCAAAATTGACATGGCGTCACCCAATATCAACATGCGCGATCCGGCCATCTACCGCATCCGCAGGGCCACGCACCACAACACAGGTGACACTTGGTGCATTTATCCAATGTACACATTCGCGCATCCCATTGAGGATGCACTGGAACAAATCACGCACAGCATTTGCACCTTGGAGTTTGAAGATCAGCGGCCTTTTTACGATTGGTTATTGGCGCGCCTGAGCGAATCTCACAACTTGCCAGATGGCAACGTGCTCACGGCTTTGTTGGCACAGCCTACACCCAAGCAATACGAATTTGCTCGCCTCAACCTCACTTACGTGATCACCAGTAAACGCAAATTGGCGCAACTGGTCAACGAAGGCAAAGTCAATGGTTGGGATGACCCTCGCATGCCCACCATCGTAGGATTGCGCCGCCGCGGCTACACGCCCGAGAGCCTGCAACTGTTTGCCGAACGCATTGGTGTGACCAAGAGTGATTCATGGATTGACTACAGCACCCTTGAGGGCTGCTTGCGTGACGACCTTGACCCCAAAGCAGCGCGAGCCATGGCCGTGCTGGACCCCATCGCCCTCACCATCACCAATTGGGATGAATTGATGGGCGCAGGCACCTTGGACGATTGTCACGCCCCCGTGCATCCGCATCACCCCGAGTTAGGGCAGCGCCATTTCAAATTTGGCAAATCACTTTGGATTGAGCGCACAGACTATGAAGAAACACCGCCCAAGGGTTTCTTCCGCTTGTTCCCAGGCAACAAGGTGCGTCTGAAGTACGGTCATGTCATTGAATGCACAGGCGCCATCAAAGATGCCAACGGCCAAGTGACTGAAGTGCTGGCACAACTCATTCCAGACACCAAAAGTGGCACCCCTGGCTCTGACAGTGTCAAGGTGAAAGGTGTGATCACATGGGTTGCCCAAGCCGATGCCGTCACTGCCGAAATTCGCTTGTACGATCGTTTGTTCAGCGAAGCACACCCAGACGCCGGTGGCAAAGACTTCTTGACCAGCCTGAACCCCGACAGCCTGAAAGTGATCACGGCTTTTGTGGAACCCGCACTGTCCCACTGCCAGCCCGACGCCAAATTTCAATTTGAGCGCCATGGCTATTTTGTGGCAGACCGGTCAGACCACGGTCACGCCAAGTTGGTCTTCAATCGTTGCACAGGTTTGAAAGACACCTGGAGCAAATAAGTTTGAAAAGGAAGCGCCCTCTTGCGGGGCGTTTCTGTATCAACTGCCCATGCTGGCTGAAAACAAGCCAATGGTACTGAGCAAACCAACCAGCCATGCCAGTGAGCGCAGTTTGTCTTGATCGATGATGTAGCTCACGATGTAGATCATCCGAGCCACCACAAAAACACTGGCATACAGGTCAATGCGCGAAGCATCTACCTGGGAGTGCATGGCAAACAGGATGCCGATGGCAAAAAACGGAAACGCTTCAAAACAATTGGCCTGCGCCGCATTGGCACGTGCGCGATAGCCCGTCTGCTGAGCCAACCACTGACGCGGATTGTGATTGTCGTAATTTCTTTTGCCCGCCTTGGCAATCACAGTACACGTTAAGGGCATCAATCCAGCGATCAACACGGACACAATGGCAATGTTCATTTTTTTATTCCAGAGGTTTTAAACAATTTTGACACTCAAGTTGGGCAATCGATCAATGTGCATTTCAATCACATCACCGCGCACCACGGGACCTACATTCTCAGGCGTGCCTGAATAAATGATGTCACCAGGAAATAGCTCAAAAGCTTCAGACAACTTGCTGATCTGCTCGGCCACCGACCAGATCATGTTCTTCAGGTTCGAATTTTGTTTGACTTGTCCATTTACCTTCAACCAAATTTGACCTTCAGTGAAATGGCCAATGTTGGCCAACTTGTGCAAAGCGCCGATGGGCGCTGACAGGTCAAAGCTCTTGCCAATTTCCCAGGGCTTCTTTTCGTCTCCCATGGCGCGCTGCAAATCGCGGCGGGTCATGTCGAGTCCCAAGGTGTAGCCCCACACCAACTCCAAAGCTTTGTCGACAGGAATGTTGCGACCGCCTTTGCCCAAAGCGGCCACCAATTCGGCCTCGTAATGATAGTTTTTGGTCAACGGTGGGTAAGGATGATGGACCACAGTGCCCGCTGCCACATATTGAATGGCATCGGTCGGTTTTTGAAAGAAGAACGGTGGCTCACGGGTTGGATCGGAGCCCATTTCACGGGCATGTGCTGCGTAATTGCGGCCAATGCAGTAAATGCGGCGAACGGGGTACATTTCGTCCGACCCCACCACCGGAATGTAAACCTGCGGCACGTCAAAGGGGGTTTTGACTTTTTGCTGGGCGATGCCAGGGCTTGCACAGCCTAAAAGCGCACCCGTTGACATCAAGGCAGAGCCTTGGAAGAAATTTCGACGGTCCATGTTCTTTCCTTGTGCGTGAACTTGAAAACAGTATGCCCTAGGCCCTAAACTCAGGCATTGGCAATATCCCCAGTCTGGTCACTTAGAATTTGGGGTCTATACGGTTCCGTACAGGAAATATTCATGTCTTTGCATTCAATTCGCGCTTCATTGCTGGCCTTTGTATCTGCCATTCTGGTGGCAGCATGTGGTGGCAGTTCAACCTCCAACACACCAGCACCGCCAGTGGGGGGCATTGGCGTCATTGCAGGCGACAGCCAAGTCACCGTGAGCTGGAAAGAAACCCCAGGCGTCGAGTATTGGATCTTTGCTGCACCCAATAATCCAGGTCTCACCATTGGCAACTGGTTGGCCACAACAGGATCGACTTACCGCCTCAAGGTGACATCGCCTTTCGTGGTCACAGGCCTTACCAACGGTACACCCTATTCTTTTTTCATGACAGGTCGCATCAACAGCGGCCCCGGTGGTGATGCAACACCCACGGTGACGGCTACACCTCGATTGGCCGGCACGGTTTGGACACCTGGCGCCAACCTTAACACGGGCACCAAAACAGGTTTGACATACGGTAGCTATGTCGACACTGCGACCAACACCACCAAATTTTCCTACTTAGCGGTAGGCAATGGTGGCCGCATGTACAACGCCACCAGCATTGACACCTGGAGCGCGCTCACACCAGTCGTTGCATCCGACTTGAATGCCGCTGAATTCGGTTTTGCCAAATTCATGGCAGTCGGTGCAGCAGGCAAAATCATTTACAGCACCGATACCAAAACTTGGACACAAGCGGCCAGCATCACTGGCCAAAATTTGAATGCCTTGGCCGTCAATGGCAGCATTGCTGTGGCCGTGGGTGACAACGGCACCATCATCACCAGCAAAGATGGAATCACTTGGGGTGCTGCGGCCAGTGTGCCCGGTTCTGCTCATTTAAATGGCGTTGCTTACACAGTGTCGGGCACTTGGGTTGCGGTGGGCGATGCAGGCACGATCTTGACCAGTCCCGACGGGGCAACCTGGACCGCGCAAGCATCCAACAGTTCCGCCAACTTGAAGGCAGTTGGCGCACTGGCCAGTGTCCTCAATGGCACCACCAGCTACAAGTTCATTGCAGTGGGAACCTACGGCACGGTTCTGAGCAGTACGGATGCCATCACCTGGACCGCCCAAAATGCCAACACCACCGCCTCGTTGAATGCACTGTCGTCAGTCAATCAGTTTTTGGTGGTTGGCAGCAACGGCACCATCATCACCAGCACCGATGGCATCACCTGGACTCGACAAACCAGCAACACAGACGCAGAACTGAAGTCGCTGCTGCGCGCTGAGAATCAATACCTTGTGGTCAATACAGCGGGCGGCATCATCGCCTCGAAATAATGCGCCAGGGGCCACCCACTGGGCGACACCATTCAGCAAAAAAAAGGCCTTCATGCGAAGGCCTTTTTTTCATGAGTGAAGCTTTTTAAGCATCAATGTTCAACTCTTGAATCTTGCGCGTGATGGTATTGCGACCAATGCCCAATTTCACAGCCGCCTCAATGCGACGACCTCGCGTGGTGGCCAATGCAGCTTGAATCAACAGAGATTCAAAACGACGCGTTAACACATCCCAAACGTCTTGACGATCTGTGCCCAACAATTGAAGCGCCTCAACTTCCAAGGCACTTTCCCATCCGGCGTGGGGGCCAAGATTGACCAAAGAACTGACAGGCGCAGTATGAGCGCCCGTCGTTTCGTTGGCAGCACCAGAAACATCACGCCGCAATGTTGCCGCAACTGAGTGCGCATCATCCGGTGGCAATAAAACTTCAGGCGGCAAATCTTTGGACTCAATCATTTGCGCCGGCGCCATGACGGTCAACCAATGGCAAATGTTTTCAAGCTGACGCACATTGCCTGGGAAATTGAAGTGACTCAAAATTTCCAAAGCTTGCTCAGAAATACGCTTGGGCTCCACGCCCAGTTGCTGTGCGCTTTGCAACAAAAAATGTTTGGCAAGTACCTGCACATCTTCACGCCGTTCGCGCAATGCGGGCAACCGCAAACGAATCACATTCAAACGGTGGAACAAGTCCTCCCGGAACA
>CALEYZ010000099.1 GCA_937928195.1 uncultured Limnohabitans sp. | reverse complement strand
GTCTTGCACCAGAGCATCGCTTTCCCATCGCAACAAACGATGCTTGGGATGCGCTTCAGTGGGTCGCAAAAAATGCAGATTCGATGGGTCTACAAGCCAACGCTTTAGCTGTGGGGGGTGACAGTGCTGGCGGCACATTGGCCGCTGTTTGCGCCATTCACGCCAGAGATGCCGGCTTGAAATTGGCCCTTCAGCTGCTCATTTACCCAGGGACCGCCGCACGCCAAGAAACCACCTCCCACAACACCTATCAATCAGGTTTCATGCTCGACAAAGCCACCGTTGATTGGTTTTTTGACCACTACATTGATGCCAAAGACCGAGACGATTGGCGTTTCGCACCCATGCTGGCAGAACGACATGACGGTCTTGCACCGGCTTGGATTGGTTTGGCAGAATGTGACCCGTTGGTCGATGAAGGTGTTGCCTATGCCGATATGCTGCGCATGGCGGGTGTGAAGGTTGATCTTGAGATTTACCATGGGGTGGTTCATGGCTTTGTCAACATGGGGCGCGTCATACCAGAAGCGCGTCAAGCCCATCAGGATGCGGGTCGCGCATTGAAAAATGCCTTCGCTTTAGGCCAATGATTTTTGTTTGTCAGAAAGAACTTTTTCATGAAACGCAGTGACTTCCGATTCTTCCATCGCCTTCGCGTGCGTTGGGCTGAAATTGACATGCAAAAAATTGTGTTCAATGGCCATTACTTGACCTACATCGACACCGCTGTCACTGCTTATTGGGGGCGCGTGGCCTTGCCTTACGAAACTGCTTTTCACATCTTGGGTGGAGAGCTGTATGTCAAGAAAGCTACCTTGGAGTACCACGCATCAGCGCTCATGGACGATGACCTGAGTGTGGGCATGAAGTGCAGCCGACTTGGCAAGTCATCCATGGTGTTTGAGGCAGGCATTTTTCGCGGTGACAAGTTGCTGATCAGTGGCGAATTGATCTATGTGTTTGCGGATCCGCTGACTCAAACTTCCAAGCCTATTCCAGAAGCCTTGCGTAACATCTTGTTGATATATGAGGCCGGTGAATCTGTGGTGGACTTGAGGATAGGCAATTGGGACGAATTGAAAGATGGTGCCGCTGCTTTGCGCACAGAAGTTTTTGTGCATGAGCAAGAAATTCCGCAGGAACTTGAATGGGACGAACATGATGCGAAGGCCGTCCATGCAGTGATCTGGAACAAACTGGGTCAGCCTGTTGCAACAGGTCGTTTGCTGCAACCCCATGCGCAAGTTGCGCAAATTGGCCGCATGGCTGTATCCAAACCTTTGCGAGGTGGTAACTTAGGCCGCCAAGTGATTGATGCATTCATTGAGACCGCTCGCCAACGTGGCGACAAAGAAGTGATCTTGCATGCGCAATGCAGTGCGGAAGGTTTTTACCGTCGATTGGGATTTCATGCACATGGCGCCATCTTTCAAGACGCCGGCATCGATCACATTGAAATGAGTTTGAAGCTGGCTTAAATGTCTTCAAGCAAAGGATAGGGCAAGGCATGGAGGTGCAATTTAGGCCCCTCTGGATTGCCTACATGCAAGACTTGAGTCGCTGCATTGATTTGCATCGACACGATGCCCCACCACTTAGCTGCTTCTGTTTTAGTCGCATTGTCATTTTCAGCAACACTGGCCACCGTACCGCAAGCTTGGTCTAGGTCATCGGCTGAATACACCTCTTGGCCAACTTGCATAGGTGAATTGCAAGCCACAATGAAAGCACGTCGTTTCAAGGTGCCTCGAAACTGACTTCTGGCCACCACTTCTTGTCCTGGGTAGCAACCCTTTTTGAAACTCACGCCTTCCACCGATTCGTAGTTCAGCATCTGTGGCACAAAGGCTTCGGACGTGGCTGTTTGAACACTGCTGATCCCCGATAAAACTTCGGCCAATTGCCATTCATTTTCAGTTGCGGATGGCAATGACTGGTTTAAAAAGGCCAGAGAAGAGGGCGATTCTTTCAGACCCATCCACAGGACACGTGAAATGTGCATCCCAGAATTCTTGGCGTTGTGCAGTTTGATGAAATGGCCTTCGCCCTCCTGCATGGCACGCCATGGCACTTCAGACTGCAATGCTGGGCAGGCTTGATCTGCCGTAGTTCCCAAGAGACCCCGCATTTCATAGTGGGCGTTGGCATCGGTCAGTTTAAGCTTGGCGCGCATCACAAACATGGACAAGCGCTTGAGCATGCTTGGCAACAAGTCTTGATGGCATGCCAGCAGATACTTTTCGGGGCTGAGTTTGAGCACCACAAAACTGGCCATCAATCGCCCCTTGGCGGAGCAGTAGCCAGCAAATCGCGCTTGCCCCACCGGCAAGAGCAACACATCGTTGGTCAATTGACCTTGCAAAAAGCTGCCTGCATCAGGCCCCTCGGCCAAAATAAGCCCCCAATGTTGAGGGGTCAAAATGCCGGAGGGTGAGAATTTCAAATCAGGTTCAATCAGGTCCATGCCTGAATTATGATCTCCTCTGAAAAACCCAAAGGATCCAAGGTTTGAGTCGGCCTGCTGCAAAAGCCAAAAAAAGCAAAAGTTCACGAAAAATACGCTCGTGGGGGGCTTTTCTGAGCCTGTTTGCTTTGTCGGTCTTGACCTTGTTGGCTGCCGCCGTGTACTGGCTTCAAAGTCCAATGGGTTTCAAGCCCTCCTATTTGAATGCTTCCCCCAGCGTTCAAGTCCTTGATCTGGCCGTCGAACCAGGCACATCTCCTAAAGGCGTTGCGCAAGCAATTGCCGATGCTGGCGCCGATGTGTCACCAGAATTGTTGCGATTTTGGTTCAGGGTATCAGGACAAGACAGGGCGATCAAAGCGGGTAGTTATGAAATCACCCCAGAGATGTCGCCTCGTGTTGTGCTCAACATGCTGGTTCGTGGTGAAGAAACACTCAGAACGATCACGCTGGTCGAGGGCTGGACTTTCAAGCAATTCAAACAAGCCCTGGCCAAGTCAGACAATTTGAAAGTTACAACGCAAGGTTTGAGCGACGCTGAAATCATGGCGAAGTTGGGCCGTCCCAATCTCCATCCAGAAGGTCGTTTTTACCCAGACACTTACACCTATGCCAAAGGCGCCACCGATTTGGCTGTGATGCAAAGAGCGCTCAAAGCCATGGACCGTCATTTGGACAAAGTCTGGAATCAAAGGAAATCCAATTTACCCTTAACCCATCCTGATGAATTGCTGATCTTGGCCAGCATCGTCGAAAAAGAAACAGGCCGGGCCAGCGATCGACCGCTTATTTCTGCCGTGTTCCACAACCGACTCAAAATGGGTATGCGTTTGCAAACAGACCCCACGGTCATTTACGGCTTGGGGGATGCGT
>CALEYZ010000098.1 GCA_937928195.1 uncultured Limnohabitans sp. | reverse complement strand
CGCCAAAGACGCCGAAGCCAAATTCAAAGAGGTCAAAGAGGCCTACGAGATGTTGTCGGACGCGCAAAAGCGTGCCGCCTACGACCAATACGGCCATGCCGGTGTCGACCCCAATATGCGTGGTGGCGCGGGCGGTGCGGAAGGCTTTGGTGGTTTTGGCGAAGCCTTCGGTGATATTTTTGGCGACATCTTTGGTCAACAACGCGGTGGCCGTGGTGGCCGTCAAGTATTTCGCGGCGGCGACCTGAGCTATGCCATGGAAGTCACCTTGGAAGAAGCGGCTACCGGCAAGGACGCCCAAATTCGAATTCCCGGTTGGGAAGAGTGCGAGCCTTGCGATGGCACTGGCGCCAAAAAAGGCACCAGCGCCAAAACCTGCGGCACCTGCCAAGGTTCAGGCACCGTGCAAATGCGCCAAGGCTTTTTCAGTGTGCAGCAAACCTGCCCGCACTGCCGTGGCTCCGGCAAAATCATCTCCGACCCCTGCCCAACGTGTAGCGGTCAAGGCAAGCTCAAAAAGCAAAAAACACTCGAAGTCAAAATCCCCGCGGGCATTGACGATGGTATGCGCATTCGCAGCACAGGCAACGGTGAACCGGGCACCAATGGTGGCCCACCCGGCGACTTGTACATTGAAATTCGCCTCAAGAAACACGAGATCTTTGAGCGCGACGGTGACGACTTGCATTGCTCAGTGCCCATCAGCTTTACCAAAGCCGCATTGGGCGGCGAGATCGACGTCCCCACACTCAATGGCAAAGCGGCCATCGACATTCCTGAAGGCACGCAAACAGGCAAGCAATTCCGTTTGCGCGGCAAAGGCATCAAGGGCGTGCGCGCCAGTTACCCGGGTGACCTGTACTGCCACATCACCGTGGAGACGCCTGTCAAACTGACCGAGCATCAGCGCAAGCTGCTCAAAGAGTTTGACGAGTCTTTGCAAAAAGGCGGTGCCAAGCACATGCCCACAGGCAACAGCTGGACTGACAAACTGAAAGGACTGTTCGGCGCCTAAAAGGACTAAGATGTCTGCATGACTCTGAACATACGATTTTTAGGTGGTGCCGACACCGTCACCGGTTCCAAATACTGCGTTGAGCATGACGGCAAAAGGCTGTTGGTCGACTGTGGCTTGTTTCAAGGTTACAAACAATTGCGCTTGCGCAATTGGGACGCATGTCCTGTTTCCCCCAGCGATGTCAATGCCGTCATTCTCACGCATGCCCACCTAGATCACAGTGGCTATTTGCCACTGCTGGCACGCAATGGTTTTGAAGGCAAGGTCCACGCCACTTCCGGCACCCGCGATTTGTGCGGCATCTTGTTGCCAGACAGTGGGCACATTCAAGAAGAAGACGCCTACTTTGCCAATCGGCATGGCTTCTCCAAACACAGCCCCGCCCTGCCGCTTTACACGCAGCAAGACGCCAAGTACTGCATGCAGCAGTTTCACGTTGAAAAGCTCAACGAATGGTTTCAGCCCATCAAGGGATGGAACGCCAAATTCAGTTCCGCAGGCCACATTTTGGGTGCCGCCAGTTTGTTGCTGGAAGTTGCAGGCCGACGCATTTTGTTCTCTGGCGATTTAGGCCGCCCCGACGACAGTTTGATGAACCCTCCGGATGCGCCGCCCCAGGCCGACACGGTGCTCATTGAGTCCACCTACGGCAACCGTAGCCACCCCATTGAAAATGTGAACGCCGAGCTTGGTGCTGCTTTGAAAAAAGTTTCTGCGCGCGGTGGTGTTGCCGTGGTGCCCGTGTTTGCGGTGGGCCGCGCACAAGCCATCTTGCACAGCATTGCACAGCTCAAAGCCCAAGGTGAAATTCCGCACGGTCTGCCCATTTTCCTGGACAGCCCCATGGCGGTTCACACCACCGCACTGTTCAAGCGCCACATGGGCGAGCACCGCCTCAGCGCCGAAGAGGTTCAAGCCATGGACCATGTGGCCACCATGATCGAAACACCCGAACAGTCCAAGGCCTTGATCAAGCGCCACGGCCCCATGGTGATTTTGTCGGCCAGTGGCATGGCCACCGGCGGACGCGTCTTGCATCACTTGGCCAACTACGTCGGCAACCACCACAACATGGTCATTCTCACGGGTTACCAGTCACCCGGTACACGCGGTGCCACTTTGGCCAGCGGTGCCCCCACCATCCGTTTGCATGGCAAGGACTTGCCTGTGGCCGCTGAAATCGTTCAGCTCACGTCAGCCTCAGCCCACGCAGATGGCAACCAGCTTCTGGCGTGGCTGCAAAAAATGCCCAAACCCCCAGCGCAGGTGTATGTGGTTCACGGCGAAATTGAAGCCTCAGACACTTTGCGACAGCGCATTGAAAGAGAATTGAAGATGCGTGCCGTGGTACCCGAGCACGCCTCGGTTTGGCCCGGTTGAGGGACTGAAGCTTTAAACTTGGCACTATGACATCTTCCCCAAATAGACACAAAGCAAGGATCGGCAACGCATGGCACCCCACTTGGGTGGCCGTACTGGGCAGCCTGTGGCTGGCCAGCGTCGGCAACTTTGCGCTGTGGCAACAAGTCCACCAACTGCCCGAAGTGACGGGTCTGCGTGGACTGGCATTTGCCGTTGGATTTGGCGTCATCATTACCGCCGCACTCACAGCGCTTTTGAGTTTTTTCAATTGGCGAGGTCTTCTCAAGCCTTTGCTAACTGTGTTCTTTTTAAGCGCAGCCAGTGGCGCTTATTTCATGGTGAGCTACGGCATTGTGATCGACAGCACCATGATCACCAACGTGGTTCAAACTGACACCAAAGAGGCGCTGGACTTGCTCAATTGGCGCATGCTGATCAGCTTGTTGATCTTGGGTGTGCTTCCTTGCTGGGTTCTTTGGAAAACCCCTCTCAAAACTCTTCGTTGGGGCCAACAAGCGCTGAGCAACGCGCTGACATTTGCGACTTCAGTGGTGCTCATCGTTGCTGCCTTGCTTGCCGTTTTTCAAGACTTCTCATCGATCATGCGCAACCACACCCAATTGCGCTACTTGGTCAACCCTCTGAACAGTTTCTACGCCATTGGCATGGTGTCGGCCAAGCCCTTCCAACGCAACAACACCATTTTGCTGCCTGCGGGCCGAGATGCCAAAGTCGCCTCACTCAAAGCAACAGACAAACCACCGCTGCTTTTATTGGTTCTCGGCGAAACAGCCCGCATGGGCAACTTTGGCGTGAATGGCTACGAGCGCAACACCACGCCGGAGCTGGCCAAAGAAAACATCATCAGCCTCAAAGGCGTCATGTCTTGTGGCACCAGCACGGCCACCTCCGTGCCCTGCATGTTTTCACATCTCGGCAAAGAAGAATTTGAGGCTCGAAAAAATAACCACGAAAGTCTGATCGATGTCTTGCAGCACGCAGGTTTGGCGGTCTTGTGGATCGACAATCAATCAGGTTGCAAAGGTGTGTGCGAGCGCGTCCCGCAAGTTCTCACCAAAGAACTCAAGCATCCCACGCTTTGCAAAGACGGCGAATGCTTTGATGAAATCATGCTGCAGCAATTGGATGAACGCATCCAAGCCTTGCCTGCAGAGCGCCGTGCCAAAGGCGTGGTGGTGGTGATGCACCAAATGGGCAGTCACGGCCCCGCTTATTACAAACGGGTACCAGACAGCTTTAAGAAATTCCAACCTGAATGCAAAAGCAATGCGTTGCAAGAATGCGCACGCGAACAAGTCATCAACTCGTTTGACAACACCATTCTCTACACCGATCACTTCTTAGGTCAAGCCATTCAATGGCTCAAGAAGTCTGAAGCAACATCCGCCCCTGCGTTGCTGTATGTCTCCGACCATGGAGAATCTTTGGGCGAAAACAATTTGTATCTGCATGGCCTGCCCTATCGGGTGGCACCCGATGTGCAAAAACGCGTGCCATGGATCACCTGGTGGTCCTCGCGTTTTGAAAAACAATCGGGTTTGTCACGCACCTGTTTGAAAAACAAGGCCGCTGCGCCTTTGACGCACGACAGCTACTTCCATTCCGTCTTGGGACTAATGTCGGTAAGCTCAGAGGTGTATCAGGCCAAGTTGGATGTGCATGCGGACTGCCGCAGCAAATCATAAAAATCGGTCAAGCAATTTGCGAGAGTAACGGTCCATTTGGGCCAAATCTCGGATCAAAAACTGCACACCGTGCCCATCGGTGACAAGCAGCACCGTTGCCGACAAGCGGCGAATGTCTTCCTCGCCCTTGAGCAACAAGCTTGTGGGGCCTCGGTCTGTTTCAATGTCCCAGGTGCTGGGTGTCACGAAACTGCTCACCCCGTGCAATTTCAAAATTTGCGGCATGAACTCACGTTGTCGCATGGCCATCACAATCTTGGCCCGCACGGTTTCTTGCAGCTGATTCAGATGTGGAATCCACAGCAATTCTTTGCCATCCACATCCACCACCGCAATGCCTTCGTCTGGCGCTGCCACGGGAAAAGATCGAACCGCCATCACGTGGTCGTGCTGAACGCCATCTGCGCTCACAAAGTACCAACGACCTGACGGGCCTTGGTCAAATTGAATGTTCATCAGCAGTTCACTCATGATGTGACCGTTTCTCTCAATACAGCACCTTCCGATTCAGCTTGCCGTTGTTGGGCATCGTACAAACGCCAGTAGGCGCCCTTTAGCTCAATCAGCACATCGTGCGTGCCCTCTTCCACAATCAGCCCCTTGTCCATGACCACCAAGCGGTCGGCTTTGCGCAAGGTTGACAAGCGGTGTGCGATGGCAATGGTGGTTCGGCCGCGCACCAAATTGTCCAGTGCGTTTTGAATTTCTTTTTCGGTTTCCGTGTCCACCGCAGAGGTGGCTTCGTCCAAGATCAAAATGCGCGGATTGATCAACAAGGCACGCGCAATCGAGATGCGCTGACGCTCGCCACCCGACAAGCCTTGGCCCCGCTCACCCACCAAGGAGTCATAGCCTTGGGGCATGCGCAAAATAAACTCATGGGCGTGAGCCGCACGGGCTGCGGCCACAATGTCTTCGCGCGAGGCATGGGGCAAGCCGTAGGCAATGTTGTCGGCAATCGTGCCAAAGAACAAGAACGGTTCTTGCAAGACCAAACCAATGTGCCTGCGGTAGTCGGCCACTTTCAACTGTTTGATGTCAACGCCATCCAGGGCAATGCTGCCCTCTGACAAATCATAAAAACGGCACATCAAATTGACCAAGGTACTTTTGCCAGACCCACTGTGTCCCACCAAGCCAATCATTTCGCCCGGCTGGATGTCCAAGTTCAATTGCTTGATCACGGCGCGGTTGCCATAGCGGAAGCTGGCATCGGTCAGGGTGATGCGACCTTCGACTTTGGGCAAGGCCACTGGATTGACCGGCTCAGGCACACTGGACACGTGGTCCAGAATTTCAAAAATTCGCTTGGCACCTGATGCCGCTTTTTGCGTGGTGGACACGATGCGGCTCATGGAATCCAGGCGCGTGTAGAAGCGGCCGATGTACGCCAAAAAGGCCGTGAGAACACCCACCGTAATTTGGTCTTTGGAGACCAACCAAATGCCAAAGCCCCATACCACCAACAAACCGACTTCGGTCATCAAGGTCACGGTGGGCGAGAACACCGACCACACGCGGTTCAAACGATCGTTCACGGCCAAATTGTGTTTGTTGGCATCGATAAAGCGTTGCGCCTCTCGGTCTTCTTGCGCAAAGGCTTTGACCACCCGGATTCCCGGAATGGTGTCGGCCAGCACATTGGTGACTTCAGACCACACGCGGTCAATTTTTTCAAAACCTGTGCGGAGTTTTTCACGGACCACATGAATCAGCCAGCCAATGAAAGGCAATGGCAACAGAGTGACCAAAGCCAAGGTGGGATTGATGGAGAACAAAATGACAGCGGTCATCATGATCATCAAAATGTCCGTGGCAAAGTCAAGCAGGTGCAATGACAAAAACACATTGATGCGATCGGTCTCGCTGCCGATGCGTGCAATCAAATCGCCGGTGCGACGGCCGCCAAAGTACTCGAGCGATAACTTCAGCAAGTGCTGGTAGGTGGTGGTTCGCAAATCGGCGCCGATGCGCTCAGACACCAGTGCCAAGATGTATGTTTTGACCCAGCCCAAACTCCATGCAACAAACGCAGAACCCAACAAACCCAGCAAATACCAAGACACTGTGACAGGGTCAATCGGCTTGCCGTTTTGGTAAGGGATGAGCACATCGTCCATCAGAGGCATGGTGAGGTAAGGCGGCACCAAGGTGGCCGCGGTGGAGGCCAAGGTCAAGACGAAGCCCATCAGCAGTTGCCATTGGTAGGGCCTTGCAAAACGCCAGAGTTTGAACAAGGTCCAAGTGGACGGTGGGGCTTGCTCTTTTTCAAGGCACACGGGGCACTCATCGTCAGCCGCGTCCACCACGTTCTGGCATGTGGGACACAGCACATGGCGCATGGCGCCAACACCGGGCTCTGCGGCCTCAGCATCGCGCGGTCCAGCCAATGACTGGCCAAGAAATGTTGCGGCCTGCGCGGCTTGAAGTTGTTGATTTTCAAACCGTAATTTCCAGCGCAACACCGCGGCTTCAAGGCCGAGCGTAAAGCGCCATGCAGCCAATCGTTGACCGCCTTGGTGCAAAGCCAAGGTGCCGACCCCTGCGTGGTCCATCACGCGGAGACTTAAATCGGCGCTGAGCGCCCAGAATTTCCAATTTTTTTGAACCGCATCAGTCGAGATGACCCTCTGATCGGTCAAAATAACCAAGATTTTTTTGAAGCTTAATTCATCATTCAGGTCAACCTCTAGCCAGGCTAGGACGTTTTCACCAAGGTGAACTTGAGACAACACGCCCTCCTGCCAGAACAAAGGCAATCCCAGCAAGTCAGTGGGAGGATGGGTTTTGGAGTTCATAAGAGTTCAAACAGCAAGAGTCAACATGTGTTGGCGGCAAACAAAAACAGCAAAAGAAGCGGCCAGGACACAGCCCATGCACCTTGTTTATCAGACGATCACTGCCAGTGTTGCAACTGGCCGGTCATTGTATCCCCGGACACGAATCGCTCCGTGCCGTCGCTCAGAATCGTCAGGCCCACGGAAATGAGTTCTAAAGACATCAAATTTTTACGGATGACCCATCTCAAGGGTCCCAACATCTGGACATACCGACCCGTGCTTGAAGCATGGATTGACATCGGTGACCTCGAAGACTGCCCCTCCAACACCCTGCCCGGTTTCAACGAGCGCCTTCAAGAAATGCTGCCCGGCCTGGTCGAGCACCGTTGCAGCGTGGGCGAACGCGGCGGTTTCCTGCAAAGATTGGCCGAGGGCACCTGGCCCGGTCACATCATGGAACATGTCGCCTTGGAGCTTCAAAACCGCGCTGGCATGCAAACCGGTTTTGGCAAAGCCCGCGAAGCCGGTCCTCGCGGCATTTACAAAGTGGTCATCCGCACCCGCAACGAAACTGTCAGCCGCGCCGCCCTTCAGGCCGCCCGCGACTTGGTCATGGCGGCCATCGAAAATCGCCCCTACCCGGTCAAACAAGTCATTGCCGACCTCACCCAAATGGTGGACCGTTTGTGCATCGGCCCCAGCACAGCGTGCATCGTCGATGCCGCAGCCGAGCGCAGCATTCCTGCCATTCGCCTGAACGATGGCAACTTGGTTCAATTGGGCTATGGCGCCAACCAACGCCGCATTTGGACAGCCGAAACCGACCAAACCAGCGCCATCGCCGAAGGCGTATCCAAAGACAAAGACCTCACCAAGAGCCTGCTTGCCAATTGTGGCGTGCCGGTTCCTGAAGGTCGCAACGTGTCATCCCCCGCTGAAGCATGGGAAGCAGCCCAAGACATTGGCCTGCCCGTTTGTGTCAAGCCCGTCGATGGCAACCATGCGCGTGGTGTTTCCCTAGAATTGCGCACTCAGGCCGAAGTCGAAGCGGCTTACCATTTAGCTGAAGCCGAAGGCAGCGACGTGTTGGTAGAGCGTCACATTTTGGGCGATGAACACCGCCTCTTGGTGGTGGGCGGCAAAGTGGTCGCAGCCAACAAAGGCGAAGTGGCCAGCGTGGTGGGCGATGGTGTGCATACCATCGAGCAACTGATTGAAATTCAAATCAACTCTGACCCTCGTCGTGGTGAAGAGGAAGACTTCCCTCTCGACACCATCCGACTCAAAGACCACACCACCGCTGTGCTGGAGCTCAAACGCCAAGGCCTCACGGGCGACAGCGTGCCAGAAAAAGGCCGAAGCGTCATGGTCATGCGCACTGGCAACATGGCCATGGATGTCACCGATTGGGTCCACCCTGATGTGGCCGAATTGGCCGCCTTGGCAGCCCGCATCGTGGGATTGGACATTGCCGGCGTGGACCTCGTTGCACAAGACATTTCCAAGCCCATGAAAGCCCAAGGTGCTGCCATTGTGGAAGTCAATGCAGGTCCTGGTTTGCTCATGCACTTGAAACCCGCCACTGGCTCAGCTCGACCCGTCGGCCAAGCCATTGCGGCCCATTTGTTTGCCGAAGACTCAGAACCTCGCATTCCCGTGGTGGGTCTCATCGGCAACGACAACACCACGGGCACCAGCCACCTGATTGCGTGGTTACTGCACCTACAAGGCCTGCAAACAGGACTGGCATCTGCCAAAGGTTTGTTCTTAGGACAACGTTGCTTGCAACAGCAAAACGGCATGGAATGGGAATCAGCTCAGCGCTTGCTCATCAACCGCTCTGTGCAGGCGGCCGTGTTTGAAACCACGGCACGACACCTCTTGGCCGAAGGTCTGCCTTACGACCGCTGCCAAGTGGGCGTGATCACCTCCATGCCCAAGGCCGAAGGCTTGCAAGACCTCTATATCCACAGCGACGAGCAGATGCCCAATGTCATTCGCACACAAATGGATGTGGTCCTGCCTCAAGGCATGGCTGTCTTGAATGCCGAAGATCCCGAAGTGGCCAACTTGGCCCAATTCTGCGACGGCGAAGTGACTTACTTTGCCAGCTCAGAAGACCATCCCCTGATTGCCCAGCACCGAAGCGAAAACGGTCGCGTGGTGTTTTGGCGGAAAAATCATTTGGTGTTAGCGCAAGGTGATCAAGAAATTGACGCCCTGAATCGCCAATTGCCCGCCATTGACAAACTGTTCAAAAATCAACACCTCAAGTGCGTTGAAGTATTGGCCGCCTCAGCCACGGCTTGGGCCTTGGGCATCAATACCGACTTGATTCGCGCTGGCATCAAGAGCTTTGGTCAGAGCCCGGGTGCTCACTGACACTGCTTCACCAGCCCTCTCAATTACCAGACGACGCGCTTCAACCAGGATATCTGTTTCATGGAAGTTTCAAGAATTCGAGCTTTGCGGGGACCCAATTTATGGAGTCGACAAACCAGCATTGAAGCCATTGTCAGCTGTGCGCCACAAGAGCGTGAAATGTTGCCCGGCAACGATTTCGAAAAACAATTGCGACGCGTGTTTCCAGCGGTTGGACCTCTCGAAGGATCACGTCCTGGCCACCCCGCCAGCATGGCGCACGCGCTTGAAAAAATCACGCTCAGCTTGCAAAACCAAGCTGGATGCCCTGTCACCTTCAGCCGCACCACCGCCACCGAAGAAGAAGGCGTGTTCCAAGTGGTGGTTCAATACACCGAAGAAGCCGTGGGTCGCTTGGCACTCAGCTGGGCCGAGAAGCTGTGCAGTGCCGTTCAAGCGCAATCGCCATTTGACCTGAACCAGGCACTGGCCGAGCTGCGTGAATTGGACGAAGATGTCCGCTTAGGTCCCTCTACAGGTTCTATTGTGGATGCGGCAGTCATCAAAGGAATCCCTTTCCGTCGACTCACCGAAGGCAGCATGGTGCAATTTGGCTGGGGCTCTAAACAGCGCCGCATTCAAGCAGCCGAAACCGACACCACCAGCGCCATTGCGGAGTCGATTGCACAAGACAAAGATCTCACCAAGTCCTTGTTGTTGGCCGCGGGCGTGCCTGTGCCCATTGGACGGCCCGCCAAAGACATGGAAGATGCTTGGGCCATTGCACAAAACATTGGTTTGCCCGTGGTGGTAAAACCCTTGGATGGCAACCAAGGCAAAGGCGTCACTGTCAACATCACTGACCGTGAGCTTTTCAATCAGGCCTACGATACGGCAGCACGTTACGGCGAAGTCTTGGTTGAAAAATTCCTACCAGGCAGCGACTACCGCTTGCTGGTGGTTGGCAACAAATTGGTTGCAGCGGCACGCCGTGAGCCCCCCTTGGTCGTGGGCGATGGTGTGCTCACGGTTCGCGAGTTGGTCGAGAAGGTCAACGCCGACCCTCGCCGCGGCGATGGTCACTCCACATCCCTGACCAAAATCAAATTTGATGACATCGCCATTGGCCGTTTGAAGTTGCAAGACCTCGAACCCAATTCTGTGCCCGAAAAAGGTCGCCGCGTCATCCTTCGCAACAATGCCAATTTGTCCACCGGCGGCAGCGCCACCGATGTCACAGACGATGTGCACGCCGAAGTCGCCGCACGCGCCGTGGCTGCAGCGCAAATGGTGGGCGTTGATATTTGCGGTGTTGACGTGGTGTGTGAGTCTGTCTTAAAGCCACTGGAAGAACAAAACGGTGGCGTCGTGGAAGTCAATGCAGCCCCTGGTTTGCGCATGCACATCAGCCCCTCGTTTGGCAAAGGCCGCAACGTGGGCAAAGCCGTCATTGATCACATGTTCCCCAACGGCGACAACGGACGAATTCCGGTCATTGCAGTCACTGGCACCAACGGCAAAACAACGACTGTGCGTCTTACCGCCCACCTGCTTAAAGCACACCAACTGCGCGTCGGCATGACCAACACCGATGGTGTGTATGTCAATGGCCGCCAAATTGATGATGGCGATTGCAGCGGCCCCCGAAGCGCACGCAATGTTTTGATGCACCCAGACGTCGATGCCGCTGTGTTTGAAACGGCCCGCGGCGGTTTGCTGCGCGAAGGTTTAGCCTTTGACCGTTGCCAAGTGGCCATTGTCACCAACATGGGCTCTGGCGACCACTTGGGTTTGAATTACATCACCACCCTTGAAGATCTATCGGTTCTCAAGCGCGTGATTGTGCTCAATGTCGCGCCAGATGGCATGGCGGTCTTGAACGCAGCCGACCCCCAAGTGGCCATGATGGCCAACATGTGTCCCGGCGACGTGACCTTCTTTGCACTCGATCCGCATCACCCCGTGCTGGCCACACACCGTGCACAAGGCAAGCGCGTGGTCTACACAGAAAACGGCAACATCGTGGCGCAGCAAGGTAAAAAAGCTTTCCGCATTGCCTTGACAGAAGTGCCGCTCACACGCCAAGGCCAAATTGGTTTTCAAACCGAAAACGTCATGGCCGCCGTGGCTGCGGCATGGGCCGTCAATGTGCCGTGGGAAACCATTGCACAAGGTTTGTCTACATTCATCAGTGACATTCAGGGCGTTCCAGGTCGCTTCAATGTCTTTGACTACAAAGGTGCCACCCTCATCGCCGATTACGGCCACAATCCCGATGCCATTCAGGCCTTGGTTCAAGCCGTTGACAACATGCCCGCACAAAAGCGCGTGGTGGTCATCAGCGGCGCTGGCGATCGCCGTGACCAAGACATCCGCGATCAGACGCAAATTTTAGGCACCGCCTTTGACGAAGTGATCTTGTACCAGGACGCCTGTCAGCGCGGCCGCAGTGACGGCGAAGTGATTCAACTCTTGCGTGAAGGTCTGAGTGGCGCACCCCGCACGACGCATGTGCAAGACATTCAAGGCGAGTTCAACGCCATTGACACTGCTTTGGCGCGTTTGTCTTCAGGCGACTTGTGCTTGATCCTGATCGACCAAGTTGAAGCGGCCCTCGCCTACATTCAAGGCAAGGTGAAGGAAAGCCAAACCAACTTGGTTAAGTAAGGACCATCACTGCAGTGCAGGTTGCCGTAAACACGGCCGCCCACTGCACGACACGCGACCAGCTGGGCGAATGGTTTTCCACCAGGGCATGTAAAAAATGGCCCATCAACAAAGACAGCCCAAATGACGTCACCATACCGATGGCATTGGCGGGCACACTCTCCGACCAGTGGGTGAACACCACCGCACTGACCAGCAAGCTGACGCCAAAGTGTATTAAAAAGATGGCGTACGAAGCGTTGGACAAGCATTGAATCCAAGCAGCTTTGAGCCATGGCAAAGGCCTGCAATCAGTCGCTTCATACAGCGCCAACAGCATGGCCACTGCAACTGCCACCGCCAATCGAATTCTGGGTTGGTACACCCATGCACTGACACCCAGCAACAAAATCATGAGCGCCAAAATCCTGTGATTCACCTTGAACCCCGTTAAGCGCCAGCTGCCCACACACAAGCCCAAACCATACGAGCAGAAAAAATAGGTTCCCCAGATTTCCCCCAAGGGGTTAAGGTTCCACACAAAGAAAGAACCCAAGGTCAGCGCCAACCACATGAACAACGCCTTGCGAATGACCGATCCGCGCCCGGTCCAAGATTGCCAGCGGTGCGCCAATGCGGCGCAGATCAAGGCCAAAGCAAACAATTGGAAGTCGATGGCCACATACCAAACACCCGCGGAGAAGGCCTCCAAATACAGCACGTCTTGTAGCAAAAACACATGCGCCAAGACTTGAAGAGGGCTAGGTGCATCTGACAGTGAAGGGTGCTCGAAATAGGGTCGTACCAAGGCCGTCACCGCCACCGTGAAACTCAATGCGGCCAATAAAGGAATGACCAAGCGCTGATAGCGCACCCATAATCGATTGAAAAAATGAAAATCCGCTTTCACCAGCACACGGATCCATGACTTGGCATTCAAATAGCCGCCCACCACCAAGAACACTTGCACAGCGAGCAAGCCATGGTCAAAGAGCAACCCAATCAATCCAGGGGTCCAAGCGGAAACCACATCTGACATGGGGCCATACAGGGCCAGGTGGTGCCACACGATTAACACGCAGGCACAGGCCTTTAAGAGGTCAATGACCTCCGAACGTTCAGACTTCACACCAAACCTTGCAGAAACTTAGAGTGCCAAGCGCGCGCGTGCTGCTGCGTATTCTTGCTTTAACTTGGCCACACGCTCTGCGGTGCTGACCACAGCGTCAATGGCACCAATGCCTTGCCCACAACCCCAAATGTCTTTCCAAGCCTTTTTGGCATCACCGCCAAAGTTCATGGCCGATGGATCGGAGACGGGTAAATTGTCAGGGTCTAAGCCTGCAGCTTTGATAGACGGTGCCAAGTAGTTGCCATGCACACCGGTGAACAAATTGCTGTACACGATGTCGTCCGAGTTGCACTCGACGATGGCTTGTTTGTAGGCATCGGCTGCGCGAGCTTCGTGCGTGGCGATGAAGGCTGAGCCGATGTAGGCAAAGTCGGCGCCCATGGCTTGCGCAGCCAAAATAGCGTCACCGCTGGCAATAGAGCCAGACAAGGCCACAGGGCCTTGGAACCACTGGCGAATTTCTTGAATCAATGCAAAGGGGCTCTTCTCACCCGCATGACCGCCAGCACCGGCCGCCACAGCGATCAGGCCATCGGCGCCTTTTTCGATGGCCTTGTGCGCAAACTTGTTGTTGATGATGTCATGCAACACCACACCACCATAGCTGTGCGCAGCCTGGTTAATGTCTTCGCGAGCACCCAATGAGGTGATGATGATCGGCACTTTGTATTTGACGCACAAAGCCATGTCGTGCTCAAGCCTGTCATTGCTCTTGTGCACAATTTGATTGATGGCAAAAGGTGCCGCAGGCTTGTCTGGATGGGCTTTGTTGTAGGCCGCCAAAGTCTCAGTGATTTCAATCAACCACTCTTCAAGCTGCTCGGCTGGTCGCGCATTCAAAGCAGGCATCGAGCCCACAATACCCGCCTTGCATTGCTCAATGACCAGCTTGGGGTTGCTGATGATGAACAAAGGCGATGCAATCACCGGAAATGGCAGATTGGCCAGCACGGCAGGTAATTTGGACATGAAGTCTCCAGTTATTTGAATAGGCTATCAGAACATCTGATGATCAAAGCGAGAAGCCGCGATTTTAGAAAGCTTCCAGTGACAACTCTGTCACGCACTTTGCACCATCAACGATGCTGTCGCGCACACCAGGTGCACGACTGAGCAAATGATCGGCATAAAAACGCGCAGTGGTGACTTTAGCAGCCATGAAAGCCGCGTCATTGCCCTGTGCGCCCTGCGCCAAGGCCACCAACAAGGCACGGCCCATTTGCCAGCCAGCCATCAAGTTGCCCGAGAGCATGAGGTAAGGCACGCTGCCTGCAAACACATCATTGGGTTGGGCTTTGGTGTTGCCGGCCACAAAGTTGACCACATCAATGAACGCCAAACGCGCAGCTTGCAAACGACGGCCTACGGCTTGTGCATCGGCATTGGCGTTTTTCAACAGTTCAGTTTCAGTTTGTTCAACTTGCGCGGCAAAGGCCTTGGCGGTTTGTCCGCCATCACGCGCCGTTTTGCGGCCCACCAAGTCATTCGCTTGAATGGCGGTGGTGCCTTCGTAGATGGTCAAAATTTTGGCGTCGCGGTAATACTGCGCAGCACCGGTTTCTTCAATGAAGCCCATGCCGCCGTGCACTTGCACGCCCAGCGATGTCACTTCCAAACTCATCTCGGTGCTGTAGCCTTTGACCAGCGGCACCATGAATTCATAGAACAAGGCGTTTTGCTTGCGCACGTCGGCGTCCGGGTGATGATGGGCCGCATCATAGGCAGCAGCAGCCACAGTGGCCAACGCACGGCAACCCTCTGTGCTGGCGCGCATGGTCATGAGCATGCGCTTGACATCGGGATGGTGAATGATGGGGGCCGAGGTGTTCATGCTGCCATCGACAGGCCGGCTTTGCACGCGGTCTTTGGCGTATTGAACGGCCTTTTGATAGGCGCGTTCTGCAATGGCAATGCCCTGCACGCCCACAGCGTAACGCGCCGCATTCATCATGATGAACATGTACTCGAGGCCGCGGTTTTCTTCGCCCACCAAATAGCCAATGGCACCGCCGTTGTCGCCATATTGCAGCACGGCGGTAGGACTGGCTTTGATGCCCATTTTGTGTTCAATGCTGACGCAATGCACATCGTTGCGTGCACCCAAACTGCCATCGGCATTGACCATGAATTTGGGCACCACAAACAAGCTGATGCCCTTCACGCCTTCAGGCGCGCCTTGCACACGTGCCAACACCAAGTGCACGATGTTGTCGGCCATGTCGTGCTCACCATAGGTGATGAAAATTTTGGTGCCAAACACTTTGAAAGTGCCATCAGGCAAAGGCTCTGCGCGCGTGCGCACCAGCGCCAAATCAGAACCCGCTTGAGGCTCTGTCAAATTCATGGTGCCTGTCCACTCCCCTGAAATCAACTTCTCAAGGTAAATGTTTTTCAAATCGTCGGAGCCTGCCGTCAACAAGGCTTCAATGGCACCGTCGGTCAGCAAGGGGCACAAAGCAAAACTCATGTTGGCCGAGTTGAGCATTTCACCGCATGCAGCACCAATGGTTTTGGGCAAGCCTTGGCCACCAAAGTCGGTGGGGTGCTGCAAACCTTGCCAGCCACCTTCACCATATTGTTTGAATGCTTCTTTGAAACCAGGCGTGGTTTTCACTTCGCCGTTGGCAAATGCAGAGGGGTTTTTGTCGCCGTCCCAGTTCAACGGCGCGATCACGTCTTGGTTCAACTTGGCACATTCTTCCAACACGGCTTGTGCTGTTTCAAGGCCAGCATCTTCAAAGCCGGGCAATTGCGCCACTTGGTCAATGCGGGCCAAGTGTTCGATGTTGAAAAGCATGTCTTTTAAGGGGGCAACGTAACTCATCTCATTCTCCGAATAAAAGAAAGGCACCACAAAGGATGCCTTTCAAACTCACATGTCAAGTCAGATCATTCGCTTCACAAAGCGTTGACCAATTCAGGCACAGCTGCAAACAGATCAGCTTCCAAACCGTAATCGGCCACGCTGAAGATCGGTGCTTCTGGGTCTTTGTTGATGGCCACAATCACCTTGCTGTCCTTCATACCGGCCAAGTGCTGAATGGCACCGGAGATACCGCAAGCCACATACAACTGAGGCGCCACGATCTTGCCGGTTTGGCCCACTTGCCAATCGTTGGGCGCATAACCTGCGTCCACCGCAGCACGGCTGGCACCCATGGCCGCACCCAGCTTGTCAGCCAAGGGCGTCATCACTTCGGCAAACTTCTCGGCACTGCCCAAGGCACGGCCACCCGACACAATGATCTTGGCGGCAGTCAGTTCAGGACGGTCGTTCTTGGCAATCTCACTGCCCTTGAAAGCGCTCTTGCCGCTGTCAGCAGTGGCTGCAGCAGACTCGACACTGGCAGAACCACCGGTGGCTGCGGCTGCATCAAAACCTGTGGTGCGAACGGTCAACACTTTGACAGCGTCTTTGCTTTGCACGGTAGCAATGGCATTGCCGGCGTAGATGGGGCGCTCGAACGTGTCGGCAGAAACCACCAAGGTCACGTCGCTCAATTGCGCCACATCCAACTTGGCCGCCACGCGAGGCGCCACGTTTTTGCCACTGGCGGTGGCGGGGAACAAAATGTGGGTGTAATTGCCCGCAATGGCCAACACTTGGGCGGCCACGTTTTCAGCCAAGCCATGAGCCAGACCTTCAGCGTCGGCGTGAATCACTTTGGACACGCCTGCGATTTGGGCAGCATCCTGAGCAGCAGCAGCGGCGTTGTGGCCGGCCACCAAAACATGCACATCACCACCACAAGCCACAGCGGCTGTGACGGTGTTCAAAGTTGCACCCTTGATGGATGCGTTGTCGTGTTCTGCAATAACCAATGAGCTCATGAAATTTCCTTAATCAGTTGAGGACAGAGCAAATTTGCTGCGCAAATCTTGGTCTGTCCCGCAAAGTTGTTAGATGACCTTCGCTGTATTCTTTAACTTATCAACCAATGTCGCCACATCAGGCACCTTGATACCCGCAGAACGCTTCGGTGGCTCTGACACTTTGAGGGTGGTGATGCGTGGCGCAACGTCCACACCCAAGTCTTCAGGCTTGAAGGTGTCGAGTTGTTTTTTCTTGGCCTTCATGATGTTGGGCAACGTGACGTAGCGTGGCTCGTTCAAGCGCAAGTCTGTGGTGATCACAGCAGGCATGGACAAAGACAACACTTCCAAGCCGCCATCAACTTCGCGTGTGACTTGTGCTTTGCCATCAACCACTTCTACTTTGGAAGCAAAGGTGGCTTGTGGCAGGTCGGTCAAGGCGGCCAGCATTTGACCGGTTTGGTTGCAATCGTCGTCAATCGCTTGTTTGCCCAAGATGATCAAACCAGGCTGCTCTTTATCGACCAAGGCTTTGAGCAATTTGGCAACGGCCAAAGGCTGCAATTCCAGGTCAGCAGGTGTCTCCACCAGAATGCCGCGATCGGCACCAATGGCCATGGCGGTGCGCAATGTTTCTTGGCATTGCGTGACGCCACAAGACACAGCGATCACTTCGGTTGCGATGCCCTTCTCTTTCAAGCGCACCGCTTCTTCAACAGCAATCTCGTCAAAGGGGTTCATGCTCATTTTGACGTTGGCGATGTCTACGCCGGTGCCGTCAGATTTGACGCGCACTTTCACGTTGTAGTCGACAACCCTTTTCACGGGAACAAGAATTTTCATTGCCAAATCTCCAAGATAAAAACAGGCTCGCTAACGCCTTCTGTTGAATTGACGTTAACGTAAACGTCAATTGTGCCTCAATCTTTGATTTTCTCAAGATCTTTGACCAAAAAAGCACGATCGTTCGAATTTTATATCAGGCCTTGTCCGTCTTCACACAGAAAAACCTCGGGAATTCACCGACCAATCGGTTGGGGAATCAGCGTTAGGATGTTTGTCGCAGGGTTTTATCCCGAAGCTCTCTTGCACGACTCAAGTTCGCTTGATCTGCAAACTCTTATTCATTGACCGGAGACCCTCCATGAAAAAGTCGCTTTTATCCGTTGCCGTCCTTGCACTGACGGCATTGACATCCCAAGCCCAAGCACAAACTGTGTTGACAGTGTCAAGCTGGCTCGCCCCCACCCACACCACCTCCATGGCCCAAAAAGAATGGTGTGATCTGCTGGAAAACAACACCAAAGGCCGCGTGAAATGCAACATCTTGCCCCGCGGCGTCACACCCGCACCAGGCACTTACGATGCGGTCAAAAACGGCTTGGCCGATTTGTCATTCACCGTGCACGGTTACACGCCCGGACGTTTCGTCCACACCCAAATGACCGAGCTGCCTTTCTTGGGCAACAGTGCTGAAACCATTTCTGTGGCCTTGAGCCGCGTCACGGCCAAGTACCCAGAATTTGCAGCCGAGCACCAAGGCGTCAAAGTCTTGTCGCTGTTCTCCCACGGCCCTGGCATTGTGTTCAATGTGAAGCGCCCTATTGCCAAAGTAGACGATTTGGCAGGTCTTAAATTCCGCGTAGGCGGCGGCATGGTGAATGACCTGTCCAAAGCACTCAACATGAACGTGACGCTCAAACCAGCACCCGACTCTTATGAGTTGCTCTCTTCTGGCGTGATGGACGGCACCTTGTTCCCGGCCGAATCCACAGAGTCTTTCAAGATCGACAAGATCATCAAACACGCCACCACCTTCCCCGGCGGTTTGTACAACACCAGCTTCGTCTTCATGATGAACCAAGCCAAGTACGACAAGTTGTCGCCTGAAGACAAGAAGGCCGTTGACGACATCTCTGGCGAAACAGCAGCGCGCATCTTTGGCCGCGGTTGGGACAAAGTGGACCGCCGTGCGTTTGCCCTCATGCAAGTCAACAACGTGGTGGTGACCAAAGCCGATGCCAAGTTTGTGGCAGAGGTCAAAGCCAAGACACAGCCACTGGAGCAAAACTGGGTGGCAGCCTCCAAGGCCAAAGGTTTAAAAGATCCAGCCAAAGTCTTGGCTGAGTTCCGCGCTGAAATCGCCAAACTTGAAAAGTAAGTGAGGCTCAACGCCTGACCGCGTTTGTCATTGAACAGAAAGCGGTACCTGTCAGAATTGAGAGGTACCGTTTTTTATGTCGAATTGGAATCTTCGTGAACAAATTTTTAGACCAACTCTGCAGCCTGATTTCCGGGATTGCACTATTTGCCATCATGGTATTGACGTTCTTAGACGTTACGGGCAGAAAACTATTAGACAACTCCATCACAGGTTCTTTGGAACTCACTGAGCTGCTCATGGTGGTGGTTATCTTTGGTGCATTGCCTCTGGTCTCTCGCAAGGGAGAGCATGTGGTGTTTGACTCACTCGACAGTTTCTGGCCCAAAGGTTTTGTGAAATTTCAAAAAGCCTTGGTCAACTTCTTGTGCAGCGTGGCTTTGTTGGCACTGGGTTGGCTCATGCTGTCCACGGGTATTGACTTTGCCTCTTTTGGTGAAACCACCGCCCAACTCAAAATTTCAAAAGCCCCATTCATCATGGGCATGGGCTTGATGTGTGCTCTCGCGGGCATTGTTCATTTGGTTCTGGTCTTCCAACCCTTGAGCGAAGACGAAGAATCTGATGGAGGTGTTCTGTGACCGAAGCACTCATTGGCTTCATAGCCATTTTTGGATTGGCGCTTTTGCGCATGCCCCTGGCCTTCTCCATGGGCTTGGTGGGTGTGGTGGGCATTGGTCTCACGCGCGGCTGGATGCCTGCCCTTGCCAGTACGGCTCAAGTGGTGCAAGAAACTGGTTTTGCCTACACCTTGTCAGTCATTCCATTGTTCATTTTGATGGGCAACTTTGTGGCACGCGCTGGTTTGGCCCATGAGTTGTTCCACGCGGCCTACACGTTCATCGGCCATCGCCGAGGTGGCTTGGCCCATGCCACCATTGCAGCGTGCGCAGGCTTTGGCGCCATTTGCGGCTCTTCGATTGCCACTGCAGCCACCATGAGCAAAGTTGCTTACCCTTCCATGAAAAAGTTGGGCTACAGCGATGCATTGTCAACAGGTGTCATTGCATCTGGTGGTACCTTGGGCATCATGATTCCACCTTCCACCATCATGGTGATTTATGGCATCGTGACAGAAACGCACATTGGCAAGTTGTTTGCAGCCGGCGTGATTCCCGGTATTTTGACCGCCATCTTGCTGATGGTGGCCGTGGTCATCATGACTTCGCGCGATCCTGAACACGCACCCGCTGGCGAGAAATTCACTTGGACACAACGCATGGAAGCATTGCGCGGCATCTGGGGCGTTTTGCTGTTGGTCATTGTGGTGCTGGGCGGCATTTACGGCGGCATTTTCACGGCCACCGAAGGTGCCGGCATGGGTGCTGCAGGTGCTTTCTTGTTTGCGTGGGCTCGCAAAGCACTCACATGGGAAAGCCTGATCAGCATCTTGGTCGAATCAGCTCGTACCACCGGCATGCTGTTCACACTGTTGATTGCAGCCACCGTGTTTGCCAACTTTGTGAATTTCACCACCATGCCAGGCGATCTCAAAGAGTGGATCACCCATCTGGGCCTGTCACCCATCATGGTGGTAGGCGCCATGATGGTGATCTACATCATTTTGGGCACGGTCATGGAAGAGTTGACCATGGTCTTGCTGACCATCCCTCTTTTCTTTCCCATTGTGGTTCAGCTCGGTTTTGACCCCGTGTGGTTTGGTGTGTTGATCGTGATGGTGATTCAGATTGGTCTCATCTCACCGCCAGTCGGCATGAATCTGTTTGTGCTCAATACCCTGTTGCCTAAAGTCGGTTTGGGTACCATCTTCCGTGGTTGCTGGCCTTTTGTGGCCATGCAAGTTGTCACTTTGGCCATCTTGCTGCTCTTCCCCTCGCTCAGTTTGTATCTGCCATCGTTGATGACTTCATAAGCCCATCCGATTGACCCCTTTGTTTTGAAAGATCGCAACATGCTAGACCCCCAAGCTCAAGCCCTGATGCAACTCATGATCGACAAGGGGGTGCCACCGGTGAACACCCTCACGCCCGTAGAGGCGCGTGAGTCTTACAGGTCCCGACGCACCTTTACCCAACCCGACGCCCCGGCGGTGTTCAAAGTTGAAGACAAAGTGGTGTCGCATGGTGGTGTGAATGTGCCGGTGCGGGTCTATCACCCGCATGGCGCACAAACACAGAAAGCATTGCCAGGTTTGGTCTACATCCATGGTGGTGGTTGGACCATAGGTGATCTGGATACGCACGATGTGCTGTGCCGCAGCTTGTGCCTTCAGGCCAACATCGTGGTGGTCTCAGTGGACTACCGCATGGGCCCGGAGCATAAATTTCCGGCAGCCTACGACGACACAGTGGCTGCTTTCAATTGGACGGTAGCGAACGCCAAGAACTTGGGCATCGACCCTGCTCGCATTGCCATCGGTGGCGACAGCGCCGGTGGCAACTTATCAGCCGCAGCCTGTATTGGCCTGCGCGATCAAACTGGCTTGTCGGTGCAGCCCGCGTTTCAATTGCTGATCTACCCTGCCACAGTCATGTGGCCCGATACAGCGTCCTACCACGCCAATGGCAAGGGCTACATGCTCACCAAAGAGTCGATTGCGTACTACACAGAAAACTATTTGCGCAACCGCGACGATGCCAAAGACTGGCGCGCTTCGCCGCAATTGGCCAGCAGCCACGCAGGCCTGCCACCCGCCTTCGTCATGACAGCCGGTTTTGACCCTTTGCGCGATGAAGGTCTGATGTATGCCGATGCATTGTCAAAGGCTGGTGTGCCTGCGCAGTACATTTGCTTTGAGCGGCAGATTCATGGCTTCATCACCATGGGCCGCGTGATGCAAGAGGCCAATACAGCTGTCAGTTTGTGCGCTCAGGTGTTAAGCGCACAGCTGCACCTCAAAGCCAGCTGATTCAATTTAGCTCGGTACAACACGCGTGTGAACCACGCGCTGTGGGAACGGAATTTCAATGTGGTGGTCGTGCAGCAATTGCAAAATGCTGACATTGATTTCTGACTTCAGCGTCAACAGGCCCGACTGCTGCTCGTCCACCCAATAGTGCGCGCCAAATTCCAAACCATCGGCCGCAAAAGAGGACAAGGTCACAAAGGGTGCTGGCTCTTTGAGCACGCGCAGTTGCGCTTCACAGGCCTGCGTTAACAAGCGCATCACCAAGTTGACATCGCTGCCATAGGCCACCATCACAGACGTGCTCTGCAAGACGCGTGAGTCGGCCAATGACAAATTCTCGACGCGGCTGTTGATCAGCATCTCGTTGGGCACAATCGACTCACGGCCCGTTGGCGCGCGAATGACGGTGTAGCGCGCTTTGATGTCGGTCACACGGCCTTCAAAGCCGTCCACCTTGACGCTGTCACCAATGCGCATGCTGCGCTCCGCCAAAATGACAAAACCACTGACGTAGTTGGCGGCCAACTTTTGCAAACCAAAGCCAATGCCCACCCCCACAGCGCCGCCCAACACGGACAAGGCCGTGAGGTCGATGCCAATTGCAGACAAAGACACCATGAGGCCCACAAACATCAACAACGACGTGACCGCGTTGCTAACGGCCTTTCGCAAAGACAACTCGCTGCCCGTGGAGGTTTTGAGCAAGCGCGCTTCAATGGCAGAGGACACCCACAGGGTCAGCAACATCACCAAGCCCGCTGTCAAGCCACCTTCAATCAGGGTGCGTACCGACAGATGTGATGAGCCCACCTTCCACTGAATTTGGTCTAACTCTTCTAGCAACAATGGCAGCAAGCCGGTCAACCACAAAACCACAGCGCCCCATGCCAACCACGACAAACTGCGCTCGACGGGTCGCACCCAAGCGGCTTGCTTGAATGCGACTTGCAAGACTTTCACCCCCAGGCGAATGGTGGCCAATGAGATGCAAACAGGCAGTAAAAAATCCAGCAACCACATGGGATGCGTTTTGCCCCATACGGTACGAGCCGCAAACACTGACCCCAACAACAAACTGGGAAACAACACACCGTCGATGAGTTTGCGCCCTATCAGGACAGACAATTCCCATTGCGGTGTAGCTCGTCTCAGAGCCCACACCACAGTCCAAGCCAAGCCGATGCAAGCCGTAAACAGCAGCACTTCTTGCACAGCTTCAAACGCGTTCAATCGACTCCACCACAACTGGGGATCGTTCATCATCAAGGGAGTTTGGGACACGGTGCAGTCTTTCAGGATTTAAACATCGGCCAACACACGAATGTGCGCTTCCACACTGCGCGACAAGGCGCTGAGGTTGTAACCACCTTCAAGGCAGCTCACGATGCGGCCCTTGGCGTATTTGGCCGCCACGTCTTTGATACGTTGCGTGATCCACACATAGTCCTGTTCAACCAAGCCCAACTGGCCCATGTCGTCCTCCCGGTGTGCATCAAATCCAGCGCTGATGAAAATCAGCTCAGGACGGTGTTCTTCCAAACGAGGAATCCACATCATGTCAATCAACTCACGAATGTCCATGCCCTTGGTGTAAGCCGGCACCGGCAAATTGACCAAGTTGGCATCGTGCTTCAATGCGCCACCTTCTGGGTAAAAAGGATGCTGATAGAAACTGACCATGAGAATGCGATCGTCTCCAGCCACAATGTCTTCCGTGCCATTGCCGTGGTGCACATCAAAATCAACAATGGCCACGCGCTTCAAACCATGTCGCTCTAGCGCGTATTTGGCCGCAATTGCCACGTTGTTGAAAAAACAAAAGCCCATGGCTTTGTCATGACAGGCATGGTGACCCGGTGGTCGAATGGCGCAGAAAGCATTTTCCAATTCGCCGGCCAGCACCGCATCGGTGGCTTCCAATGCGGCACCCGCTGAACGCAGCGCAGCTTTCCAAGTGTGTGCATTGATGGCGGTGTCAGGATCTAGCGCGCTGTGCGTTGGCCCTCCCGCTTGTATGTCTTCAATCAGGGCATCGCTTAAGCCACGCAAAGAGGCCACATACATTCGGCCGTGGGCCAACTCGATGTCGGCCAATGCGGCAGGGGCCGCCTCTTTTCGCGTCAGGGCATGGTCCAAACCAGTGATCAACAATCGGTCTTCAATGGCATCGAGTCGTTGCGGACATTCAGGGTGTCCTTCGCCCATTTCATGAAGCCGACAATCCGAGTGTGTGAAATAGCCTGTAGCGCCCATGGATCACTTTGCAATAGTAAGGTTCGAAATCCGAAGGATTCCAGCTTATCACGACACCTTGTCTCAATTCAAAGGCTAAACTCAAGGGATGCGCATTTTGTCGACCTTTTTAGCCCTCCTGCTCCTGTGCTTTTCACTGAGCGTGCACGCCACTGAGGCCAAGAAGAAATCCAAATCAAAACCTCAAAAAATCAGTACGGCCAGTCCAGCAGCGGGGGCCGCTTATGCCAAGCGACAAGATGTCCAGGCATGGGCTGAACAAATGGCGCCCGCTCATCAACTCGACGTCAAATGGGTCAAACTTCAACTGGCGCAAGCGCGATTGATTCCCAGCATTCCCAAGTTGATCTTGCCACCCACACAAATCAGCAAGAAAAACTGGGCGGCATACCAAGCACGCTTCATTGAACCCAAGCGCATTCAAGCTGGCGTTCAATTTTGGAAAGACAATCAAGCCCTGCTGGAACGCGCTGAACAAACCTATGGTGTGCCTGCATGGCTTGTCGTGGGCATCATTGGCGTCGAAACTTTTTACGGCCAACACACCGGCAATTTCAGGACACTGGACGCGCTCAGCACCCTCACCTTCGACTTTCCCAAAGAGCATCCTCGCGCATCAGAGCGTCAGGCGTTTTTCTCCAAGGAACTGGCGCATTTTTTAGTCTTGGCGCACAAAGAGAAAGTCAAACCCACCAGCATCAAAGGCAGTTATGCAGGCGCCTTGGGTTTGCCACAATTCATGCCCTCCAGTTGGGCCAAGTTTGCCGTTGATTTTGATGACGACCATCACATTGACTTGTTCAACAGCAAAGCCGATGTGATTGGCTCTGTGGCCAATTACTTCAAATCCTTCCAATGGCAACCTGGCATGCCCACGCACTACCCAGTCACGTTCAATACCGCACACTTGGACATGGACACGCTCATGGCGCCTGACATTTTGCCCACCTTCAGCGTGGCCAACTTTGTGGCCAAAGGTGCAGTTGTAGAAGGTGATGCACTCATTCACAAGGGCCCGTTGGCCTTGATTGAATTGCTCAACGGCGATGACCCGCCCAGCTATGTGGCGGGCACAGAAAACTTCTATGCCATCACGCGCTACAACTGGAGCAGCTATTACGCGATGGCGGTGATTGAACTGGGACAAGCCGTGGCGACGCAACTGAAGAATTGAAAAATCTTGACCGTCTGAACACCGAGTTGGGTTTGTAGACCCATCAGAAGCAAGAACCTATCGCGAAACTTCAAACTGGGTCAAGCGATAGCACTTGCGCCCAATCGAGTCTGGGGTCTGCCTCGTAATCGGCCACAACCCATGAACGGGTTGCGTCATCTTTCACGTCATTTAAGAACTCACAGAGTACAGCAATTGACGCTGAGTCGAGGGCTGCAAAAGGTTGATCCAGGCAAGTGATGCGAGCACCGCAAGCCAACAGAGCGATCAGCCCAACTTTTCTGCGACTGCCCGCAGAGAGCATGAACAATTGTTTGCCCAAATGCTCGTTCAGGGCCAGTGCTTCACACAAATCAGAACACAAGGCCACATTCCAATGAGGACTGGCATTTTTCTGTTGCGCCCAAACTTCTTCAGGCGTCTTTTCATTGTGCTCAGGCAAGCGCAGGTCAAGCCAAGCAGCATCTGCATGTGTTTCGCACAACTGCCGCAGCAAACGTGTTTTGCCACTGCCCTCATCCCCTGTGACAGCATTCAGACCTGGCACAAGTTTGAAACTCGTCATGACAGCCTTCACGCCACCTGTGGCATCAAAAATTCACGGCTGATCCTGCCACCCAGCACATTGACGCGTTCTAAAAACTGCGTCAAGTAAGCGTGCAAACCTGTGGCCAATATTTCATCAATTCGGCCATAAGCCAAATCAGCACGCAATTTGCCGGCGTGTCGCAAAGTTTCGCTTTGCATGTTGTCGGTGACAGCTTCTAAATTATTCACCACTTCGTTCAAACTGGCGTGCAAAGAACGCGGCATGTCAGGTCGAAGAATCAGCAACTCAGCCACACGATCAGGGCGAATCACATCGCGGTACACCTTGCGGTAAATCTCGAAGCCACTGACGCTGCGCAAGATGGCGCTCCAGTGATAGAAGTCAAATTCTTGCGAGACATCCAAACCGAGGTCAGGTGCCATGGCCTGTGTTTGCATTTGCGCTGCGTGAAACTTCACATCCACCAAACGTGCAGTGTTGTCTGCACGTTCCAAGAAGGTCCCCAAACGCATGAAATGCAAAGACTCGTCCATCAGCATGGTGCCCACCGTGACGCCGCGCGACAGGTGTGACCTGAACTTCACCCATTCAAAAAATTTGCCTGGATCGGCATCAAACTCACCAGAGCGAATCATGCGATTGACTTCCAGCCACGTTTGATTTTGTGTTTCCCACACTTCGGTGGTGAGGGCACCTCGAACAGCGCGTGCGTTTTCTCGTGCGGCGCGCAGGCATGAAATGATAGAAGAAGGATTGTTCGGGTCCATCACCATGAACTGCATCACATGCTGCGGCGTCACCTCGCCATGCAACTGGGTATAGGCTGGCAGCAGTTCACTGATGGACAGCAAGCCTTCCCAACCGGTTTGCACCGTGGCGCTAGACTGTGGCAACAAAGAGGTTTCGTAGCTCACATTCAACATGCGGGCGGTGTTTTCGGCGCGCTCGGTGTAGCGCGACATCCAAAACAAGTGATCAGCAGTACGGCTTAGCATGCGTCGTCTTTCAAATTCTTAAAGTGTGTGCAAAGGCAATTGACTTGGCGCTTAGGCTTGCAAGATCCAGGTGTCTTTGGTGCCACCGCCTTGCGACGAATTGACCACCAAGGAACCTTCTTTCAACGCCACACGGGTTAAGCCCCCCGGCACCATTTGCACAGTGCGGCCACTGAGCACAAAGGGGCGCAAATCAATGTGACGCGGCGCCACACCACTGTCCACATAGGTGGGGCAACTCGACAAACTCAGTGTGGGTTGGGCGATGTAGCCCGACGGGTTGGCCAACAAGGCCGCACGGAAGTTTTCAATTTCGGCATGGGTCGAGGCCGGCCCCACCAACATGCCATAGCCACCTGCGCCGTGCACTTCTTTCACCACCAGGTCTTTCAAGTTGGCCAAGGTGTAGGCCAAGTCGTCTGGCTTGCGGCACATGAAGGTGGGCACGTTGTTCAAAATGGGTTTCTCACCCAAATAAAACTCGATCATTTGCGGCACATAAGGGTAAATCGATTTGTCATCGGCCACGCCAGTGCCTACGGCATTGCAGATGGCCACATTGCCAGCACGGTAGGCGTCCATCAAGCCAGCACACCCCAATGTGGATGTGGGCCTGAACACTTTGGGGTCCAGAAAGTCATCATCGACGCGTCGGTAAATGACATCCACTTTTTTGGGGCCGCGGGTGGTGCGCATGTACACAAATTGGTCTTTGACAAACAGGTCTTGGCCTTCCACCAGCTCCACACCCATTTGCTGTGCCAAGAAGGCGTGCTCAAAATAAGCGCTGTTGTACATGCCTGGCGTGAGCACCACCACGGTCGGCTCGGCCGACGATGCGGGGCTGGATGCCCTCAAGGTTTCGAGCAACAGGTCGGGGTAATGCGCGACAGGTGCCACGCGGTGACGGCTGAACAGTTCAGGGAAGAGGCGCATCATCATCTTGCGGTCTTCCAGCATGTAGCTCACGCCGCTGGGCACGCGCAAATTGTCTTCCAGCACGTAGTACTCGCCCTCGCCTTGTGCATTGGGCGCCCGCACGATGTCAATGCCGCTGATGTGCGAGTAAATTTGGTGCGGCACATCGACGCCCATCATCTCGGGGCGAAACTGTGCGTTGTTCAGTATTTGATCGGCTGGAATGATGCCTGCTTTGATGATGTCTTGGTCGTGGTAGACATCGTGGACAAAGCGGTTCAAGGCCGTGACACGTTGCACCAAACCTTTCTCCATGCTTTGCCACTCATGCGCCGGAATGATGCGCGGTATCAGGTCAAAGGGAATCAGGCGCTCCGTGCCAGAACCATTTTCATCTTTGTCGCCATACACCGCAAAGGTGATGCCCACCCGTCTAAAAATCATTTCGGCTTCTTCGCGCCGCGCCAGCATCGAGCTGTCGCTTTGCCCCGCCAACCAATCGGCATAGGCTTTGTAATGGGCTCTCACAGGGCTGCCGGGCTGGGTGGCCGACGCCTGGCTGTACATTTCATCAAATTGCTGCATCTGACTTCACTCCTGTTTCTTGGATAGCAAGATGCATACCCATTGACACACCCATCCCGCCTGACGTGAACTTATGGCGTTTTGAAATGCCAGTAGCGCCGGTGCACGTCACGCTCACAGTCTAGCCGCTGCGGGACCAGGCTTTGCCAATAAGCGGCACCACAAGTTGGCGAACTGGCCATGGGCACCGCCATTTGGGCATATCGCAGGACCACCGATTCGGCAGGATGCCCGTAACGGTTTCGGTAGCCCGCCTGCACCATGGCCCATTGGGGCTTGAGTGTTTGGACAAATGCCGGTGTCGAAGAAGTTTGACTGCCATGGTGCGGCACCAACAAAAAATCAACCGGTTGAAGCTGTTGCGCCTGCAACAAAGCCGCTTCTTGCGGCGCCTCAATGTCGCCCACCAACAAGGCACTGGCACCCAGCCCATCATGCCCGCGCTGGGTTAATTTGTCTTGACTTGCATCAACTCTCAGAACACAGCTTAAAGCGTTGGAAGTTCTGGCCGTCGCGTAATCGTCGGCCTTGGGGTGAAGCACCTCAAACCGAACACCATCCCATTCCCAGCCTTCACCCGCAGTGCAGCGGTGGACAGCTCTCAGCTGTGACAAAGCATGCCCCTCCTCCAACGAAGTCCACAGATCAGCCTGCGGCTGTGACCTCAAGACCGACGCAGCACCCCCGGTGTGATCAGAGTCTCTGTGACTGAGCATCAAGCGGTCTAAAGGCATGCCCATGCGTGCCATGAAAGGCAGCAGCACGCGCTGGCCAGCATCGGCATCTTCACCCCACTCAGGCCCGGTGTCGTACAGCAGCACATGGCGCGCGGTGCGCAGCAACACTGCATTGCCCTGCCCAATGTCGAGGGCCCACAACTCAAACTGTCCCCATGCGGGTTTGGGCGATTGCCACAAACACACCGGCATCAGCCAAAGCACGCCCCAAGCACGCACCGCCCAAGGCCATGGCTGAAAGCACATCAAAGCCCCCAACAGCGCCAGAACAATGAGACTCAGGGGCGCCTGTGCAAAGTGCAACACACCTTCGGGCCATGCCGCCAGCCAGGTCAACACGCTCATCAAAGGCTGAAAAGCCGCTGCGGCCACTTGCCAAAGTGGCGGCCAGGCCAAGCCAGCCAAGGCCAAGGGCGTGACACACAAAGTGACCCAAGGGATGGCCAACAGATTGGCCAGCAAGCCTGACACCGACAATTGCCCAAAGAACAAAATCGACAAAGGCGCCAAAGCCACCGTCACCACCCATTGCTCGCGGGTCAGCGATTTCAAATGCTGCACGATTCGGGTGAACAGTTTGTTGCGAAATGCGGACCAGTGCCCATCTCGCACCAATTCGGACTCTTGATCTGCCAACTTGGTGCGTGCGCTTGACATGCCTGGGTCTGACAAAATCAGCGCGCCCACCGCCACAAAGCTCAACCAAAAACTGGCTTGCAGCAAGGCCCAAGGATCCCACAGTGCAATCACCCACAAGGACCCGCCCCAGATCCAATACCAGGGCCAACGCACGCCCTGAAGCTTCAAGGTGCTGATCACCAACAGCATCAAAATGGTTCTTTGCGCTGGCAAGCCCCAACCACAAAAGACGGCGTAGGCACTGGCCACCATCACACCGCCCACAGAAGCCACCCACGTCGCCGGACAGCGCAAACACAAGCCGCTACCGCGCAATGCCGACGCGCGCCAACCACGACCGATCAAAGCGCCTGCCAGCCAGGCCAACATAGTGATGTGCAAGCCAGAGATGCTCATCAAATGGGCCACGCCCGTGTCTCTGAAAATTTGCCAATCTACAGCGGAGATAGCCGACTGATCGCCCATCACCAGCGCCGCAATCAAACCGGCAGACGAGGCTGTGCTGTTGCCACGAAGCAATGCCCGCTCAATTTGCGTGCGCACACGGTGCCGCCATTGGTCAATCGGGTAGTGCCAAGAACTGCCAAGCTTGCGGGGCGCCAAGTGCGACTTACCCGACAGAACGCTGCCCGTGGCCTGAATGCCCAATGACCACAGCCGCAATTCGTCGTCAAAGCCGCCTGGATTCAAACTGCCATGGGGCACTTTCAGCCGCACTTGAAACTGCCATTGATCGCCTGGGGTCAAGGTCTGCCACAAAGGCAGGTCCATGCTGGTGGGCGCATCCCACTCGGACCAGTTGAGCGCCATCCAAGTCGGCAGATTCACAGCGGTGTCTGTTTCGGTCCGTGTTTCGGATGGGGTACTCGCAAGGCGATTGACTTGCGACGCATGGATTACGCGCGCTCGAAACTTCACGCCTTTGTTGCCAAAGTGCGGCAATGACGCAACCTCCACCACCACCCGCAAGTCTTGGCCCTGCAAAGTCGGATTCAATGCGCTTTGCAATTGCAGCCAACAGCGTGCATTGAGGGTGGCCAAGGACAGCAAACATGCCGCCACACTCAGCATGAATATGAAAACCCAAGGGTGCTGAAAAAATTTGGCAACGCGCGGGACTTTGCGCTGCCAAACGAGGGTCACACCCAAACACATCCCAAGCCCGATCAAAGCGCCAGCACCAAGGCCCAGGCTCCAAACCAGTGGCCACACTTCAGCCTGTTGCAGTTGCAGCACCGTGCCCAAGAGCCAAGCCGCCATCCACCAAGGTGCGAAGGGCACAACGCGAACGAGATGCAAGGTGTGCCCCAAGCGCGCCATGTCGGATCCTTTCAGCTTGGCCACGCATGGCGCGGCTTTTGCTAGTTTAGACAGCCCGAGCTGCTCTTTCGATGCAGCCGCTGTTGCGCTTACTTGCATTTATGTCCATTCATGTCGCACTGCATCACGTGACGCACTACCGTTACGACCGCCCCATTCAATTGGGACCTCAAGTCATTCGCCTGCGACCTGCACCCCACAGTCGAAGCCACATCTTGTCGTACAGCATCAAGGTGGAACCAGCTGAACACTTCATCAACTGGCAGCAAGACCCTTTCGCCAATTACCAAGCGCGTCTGGTCTTTCCACACAAGACCACTGAGTTCAAAGTGACGGTGGACTTGGTCACAGAAATGGCTGTCTTCAACCCCTTTGACTTTTTCTTGGAACCCCGCGCCGAGCATGTGCCCTTAACGTATGCCCCTGCACTGAAAGTAGAGCTCAGCAGCTATTTGGAAAAGTTACCTCGCACACCGCTGTTCAAAAAGTACCTCAGCTCGCTCGACAGAAGTCGTCAGAGAACCATCGACTTTTTGGTGCAGATCAACCAACGGGTCTACCAAGACATCAACTACCTGATTCGCATGGAACCGGGTGTTCAAACACCCGATGAAACTTTGCAGCTTCAAAGCGGATCGTGCCGCGACTCCGCCTGGCTGTTGGTGCAACTCATGCGTCACATGGGCTTGGCCGCGCGCTTTGTATCGGGCTACCTGATTCAGCTCGCACCTGATGTCAAATCGCTGGATGGCCCCAGCGGCACCGACGTTGATTTCACAGACTTGCACGCGTGGTGCGAGGTTTATTTGCCGGGTGCTGGCTGGGTGGGACTGGACCCCACGTCGGGCTTGTTGGCCGGTGAAGGCCACATTCCTTTGGCCTGCACCCCCCAGCCTTCAGGCGCTGCACCCATTGAAGGTTTGATGGACAAAGCTGAAGTTGAGTTCAGTCATGAAATGACCATCTCGCGCATTCACGAATCTCCGCGCGTCACCAAGCCCTATACCGAGGAACAATGGGCCAATGTCTTGTTGCTCGGAGAGCAAGTCGACCAACAATTGTTGTCAAGCGATGTCCGGCTAACCATGGGTGGTGAACCCACCTTTGTCGCCACAGAAAACCGCGACGCGGCAGAGTGGCATACCGACGCCTTGGGTCCGACCAAACGCGGACTGGCCACCGAACTTGTGCACAAACTGCGTGAACAATATGGTCAAGGTGGGTTTCTGCATTTTGGCCAAGGCAAGTGGTACCCCGGCGAGCAACTGCCCCGGTGGGCGCTCAGCATTCATTGGCGCACAGACGGTCAGCCTTGCTGGCAAGACCCTTCGCTGTTTGCAGATGAACGCGTTGCGCACCACTACACCCCGCAGGATGCCAAACGTTTCTTGCGTGTTTTGGCCTCTGAGCTGGGCGTCTCGACAGATCACATCACGCCTGGCTACGAGGACACGTGGTACTACCTCTGGCGTGAACGTCGATTGCCCGTCAATGTGGACCCCTTCGATGCCAAATTGGACGATGCCTTAGAGCGCGCGCGCCTGCACCGCGTCTTCTCGCAAGGGCTGGACCATGAAGTGGGTTACCTGTTGCCCTTGCAGGTGCAAGACCCGCTCACAGAAACACAGGTCAGCAGTGCTTGGCAAAGTGGCCCCTGGTTTGTACGCGACGAGCGCCTGTACCTGATGCCTGGCGACTCAGCCATGGGCTGGCGATTGCCGTTGGACTCACTGCCGTGGTCCGCCCCCACAGACCGACATACCTTGGTTGAACAAGACCCGTTTGCACCGCGCAGTCCGTTGTCAAACAGCATGACCGCGCCTGCCTTGCAACCCAGGCACGTCGACACATCATCGCATGCGGTGGCACCCAACTCGCCACTTCAGACTGCCCCCAAAATGGGCGACTCCGACACGCGCACCGTGCGCACCGCCTTGTGCGTGGAAGTTCGCGATCCACGCCGCGCCAATGGCCCTGTTGAAATTCAGAAAGGTCCCAAGACGCCGTCAGACAAAGCGCCAGTCGACGAGAACTTGCAAGGCGTCCTGTATGTCTTCATGCCACCGCTGGCCCGACTGGAAGATTATTTGAACCTGTTGAGTGCCATTAAAACAGCCCAACAACTTCAAATGAAAATTGTCTTGGAAGGCTACCCCGCGCCGCGAGACCCGCGCTTGAAGTTGCTGCAAGTGACGCCGGACCCCGGCGTGATTGAGGTCAACATTCATCCCGCCAGCAATTGGCAAGAAGTGGTTCAACACACCGAGTTTCTGTACCAAGCTGCATTTGAAACTCGCTTGTGCGCAGAGAAGTTCATGACCGATGGCCGGCACACCGGCACAGGCGGCGGCAACCACGTGGTGATGGGCGGTGCAACACCGCAAGACAGCCCCTTCTTGCGCCGACCTGAGCTGTTGGCCAGTCTGTTGCTGTATTGGCACAACCACCCGAGCCTCAGCTACCTTTTCAGCGGCATGTTCATTGGCCCTACCAGCCAAGCACCGCGCGTCGACGAAGCACGCAACGATCAAGTGTACGAGTTAGAAATTGCGCTGCGCGAAATTGCACGCAACCGCCAAGTTCATGGCCACAGCATGCCACCCTGGTTGGTAGATCGCAGCCTGCGCAACATCTTGGTGGACATGACGGGCAATACCCATCGCAGCGAGTTTTGCATCGACAAGCTGTACTCACCAGACTCGGCCACGGGTCGATTAGGCTTGCTGGAATTGCGCGCGTTCGAGATGCCGCCGCATGCCCGCATGAGCGTGGTTCAGCAGTTGTTGCTGCGCGCTTTGGTGGCCCATTTCTGGGACACACCCTACACGGCACCTGTGACGCGATGGGGCAACGCACTTCACGACCGTTTCATGCTGCCCACCTTTGTCAAAATGGATTTTGACGATGTGCTCACTGAACTGGGCGATGCCGGCTTTCATTTTGACCCGGCATGGTTTGCACCCCACTTTGAATTTCGCTTCCCGCGCGTGGGGGAGTTTTGTGTCGATGCCATTCAAGTCAGCTTGCGCAATGCCTTGGAGCCTTGGCACGTCATGGGCGAGCAAAGCACGTCGAGTGGCACGGCACGCTATGTGGACTCATCCTTGGAACGACTGGAAGTTCATGTAACGGGACTCAATGCCAGCCGCTACACCGTCATGGTCAATGGCCAAGCCTTACCACTTCAACCGACCGGAATCACTGGCGAATATGTGGCCAGCGTGCGTTATAAAGCCTGGAACCCGCCCTCCTCTTTGCACCCCAGCATAGGCGTGCATGCACCCCTGACCTTGGATGTGCTGGACACATGGATGAAACGTTCGATCGGCGGCGCGCAGTACCATGTGGCTCATCCTGGTGGCCGCAATTACGACACACTGCCGGTCAATGCTTTTGAGGCGGAAAGCCGTCGTTTGGCCCGATTCTTTCGAATGGGCCATACGCCTGGCCGCATGGCCATGCCACGCGCCAGCATTGAATTGGCGGCCAGTCCAGAATTTCCATTCACATTGGACCTGCGCAGGGCCAGAAGAGGTGACAATTGATGCATTGTGGAATTTAACAACAACACCTTAGATGCAACGCCCGAGTTGCAAGCCCTTGTCCGGGATATCGATGTGCCTCCCACAGGCCACTGGGATGAGTTGCGCGGAAGTGTCAGCAAAGCTTCCGACATTCCGACACATTTGTCAGTTGCCAAACAAACGGCCACGACACATTGGACTGAATTTTTATCGCACTTAGGCACTTCAGGCATAGAAAGTTTGCCTGCTCGCCATGACGCCATGATGCGACAAGTTCGCGACAACGGCATGACTTACAACGTCTATGCCAATGCCGACCAGCCTCAACGCCCATGGTCGCTGGACTTGCTGCCACTACTTTTGTCGCCACAAGACTGGTCACAAATTCACACAGGGGTGATTCAGCGCATGCGCCTGCTGGAAGGCATCATGTCGGATGTGTATGGCATGCAACACTTGTTAAAACAAGGTGCCATTCCTTATGCGTTGGTGCAAGGCCATCCTGGCTATCTGCCCGCCATGCATGGCAGTGCGCCTGTCGGAGGCCGACATTTGAACTTGGCTGCGTTCGATTTGGTCAAAGGACCCGATGGCTGCTGGTGGTTGTTGTCGCAAAGAACACAAGCACCTTCTGGTTTGGGCTACTTGCTTGAAAACCGTCAAATCATCTCGAACCAATTTTCGCGCGCATTTGAGGCCATGCCGGTTCGCGCCTTGGCAGAGTCTTACCGTTCTTTTGTCAATGCGCTCAAGCTGCGCACATCCGCAGGCATGCAGGCGCACATTGCCTTGCTCACCCCCGGCCCTTACAACGAAACGTATTTTGAGCAAGCTTACCTGGCACGCTACTTGGGCCTTTCTTTGGTTCAAGGCAATGACCTGTTGGTTCGCGATGAAAAGCTTTACTTGAAAACCCTTCAAGGTTTGCAAGCTGTGCATGGCCTGCTCAAACGTGTTGACGACGATTGGCTAGACCCCCTCGAGTTGCGCGCAGAGTCCACATTGGGCATCCCTGGATTGTTACAAGCCGTTCGCGCTGGCAACGTACTGGTCGCCAACACACCGGGCTCTGGCTTCTTGGAATCTAATGCGCTGCTGGGATTTTTGCCGCAACTGTCACGCACGCTGTTACAAGAAAATTTGCTGTTACCCGCCATCCCCAGTTGGTGGTGCGGCGAACAAGCTGCAATGCAAGATGCCTTGCCGCGCTTGCAAGAATGCGTCATCAAGCCCACCTACCCCTTTACCTCTGGCCGAACCAGTTTTGAACCCATCATGGGGCATAACCTCGACTGGCGCGGCTTAGAGGAATGGCGCAGCCGCATCCAAAATGATCCCGAAGCGCACACCGTGCAAAGCTTCATTCCGTTATCGCACACGCCCACCTTTTCCGATCAGCGCAGCATGCCCTCACGGCCTGTCATCTTGCGGGTCTTTGTGCTTGCCAACGAAGAAGGCGGCTGGCAAGTGTTGCCAGGTGGCCTGGCCAGATTGGGCACACACAACGGCATCGCCTCCATGCAACAAGGTGGTAGCAGCGCCGATGTCTGGGTGTTAGACAACCCCTCTTCGAATCAGGCAGCACCCGCCAAGTCAATTGCCACAGAGCCCGTGTATGTGGCCAGCGTCCAAAGGCATCGCCTGGTCACCAGCCGCGCAGCAGAAAATTTGTTTTGGATGGGACGCTACTCAGAGCGAACCGAAAATACACTTCGATTGTCCAAACTGGCGCTCAACACTTTGAGCAGCGAAGCGCAGCACAGCCCCCAGTTGCTCGATTGGTTGACACAGTTGTGCGTGGTGCATGGCTTGGTGGCACCGGGTGTGGTGCAAGCTCAGCAATCCAAACGTGTCTTTGAACGCGCTCTGATTGCTGGTTTTTGGGACACGCTACACACCACAGGTGTAGGCTACAACTTGCGTGCCATCAAGCTGGCTGCAGCCGCCGTGCGCGAGCGACTCTCACCCGAGCATTGGACACTGATAGAACAAACTGAGACCGCATTTTTTCAACCCCAAGAAAACGATGCGCCCGTGGCCACCAGCGCGTGGGCACAGCAGCTGCTCTCTCGAACCAGCCAACTGATGGCTGCTTTGACAGGCGCTCAAACAGACCGCATGACACGCGACGATGGCTGGCGACTGCTATCGATTGGCCGGCACATTGAGCGACTCGACTTTTTGGCGCATGCGCTCGCAACAGCCATCGAAACAAAATGCCTTCAAAGTCAAGCAGGTTTTGATGCGGTCTTGGCTTTGTTTGACAGCACCATTTCATTTCATGCGCAGTACCAACAGAACCGCACCTTAGGTGCTCTTCTAGAACTCCTTCTGACGCACACAGACAATCCGCGCGCTTTAGGCTGGGTGGCCCAGACTCTTCGCGGTAGGCTTGCAAAAATGGGGCACTTGGCCAACGGTGCGACGGCAGACATATCGCAGACAATTCCCAAACTCTGGGACCTCGAACTCACGGCACTTTCTGTCGATGGTTTAAATCCCAGTCCAGAACTCGTCAACCTGTTGAGCCAATGCCGACTGACTGCCCGGACGGTATCAGACCAGCTGAACAATTTATTTTTCTCGCACAGTGATGACTCGCAGCAAAGCGTGGGTGCAAGCTAACAAGTCAAGGCAGCAAAGATGAAGCTTCGCATCACCCACGACACACATTACAGTTACACCCCTATGGTGGTGACAGCGCAGCACGTGGCACACCTCGAACCACTCAACACCCCTTGCCAAACTTGCCTTTCACACAGTTTCAGTACGCTGCCAATGGCAAACAAAATCAGCCACGGCCAAGACGCATTTGGAAATCACCGCAACTATTGGTCACTGCCGACGCCTCACAATACACTCCAAGTCACTGCAACCTCAGTGCTTGAAACCGGTCTCTTGCCAACGGCGCAAACCGACGCATTGTCTGCGTTTGCAGCGTCCCTCACTTGGGAACAAACTCAGCGGGCTTTCGCTTTTCAAGCGGGTCATGCCAACGATGAAGCCACACCCTTCGCGTATGCATCACACCATGCGCCCATCGACATCGCCTTCAAGCGATACGCTCAAAGCAGCTTCACGCCTGGCAGAAACTTGTTGGATGCTGTGCGCGATTTGATGCACCGTATCCACACAGAATTCAAATACGAATCCTTGAGCACTGACATCAGCACGCCAGCCCTCACGGTCCTTGCCGACAAACGTGGCGTTTGCCAAGACTTTGCACACGTCATGCTGGCCTGCTTGCGCAGCATGGGACTGGCAGCCAGATATGTCAGTGGTTATTTGTTAACAGAACCACCACCGGGTCAGCCTCGATTGATTGGCAGTGATGCCTCTCATGCTTGGGTCTCGCTTCGCGTGCCTGGCGCAGAGACGGACGGGCTCACAGAATCTTGGTACGATTTCGATCCCACCAACCATCGGGAAGGCTGGAGCAGCCCTGGCACAGACTATGTGCGCTTGGCCATTGGCCGCGATTTTGCCGACGTCTCGCCCCTGCGAGGCGTCTTGCAAGGTGGGGAAAACCACACATTGCAAGTTCACGTCACAGTTGAACCTCTCTAATTTTTCAACCTCACAGAGTCCATCATGTCCATTTACCAACGTCTCGAAGCACTTCAAATCACATTGCCACCCGTCGCAACACCTGCTGCGGCTTACGTGCCCTTTGTCAAATCAGGCAACATGGTGTTCCTCAGCGGCCATATTTCAAAAAAAGACGGCCACGTTTGGACAGGCCAATTGGGCAAAAACATGCAAACCGAAGAAGGCAAGTTGGCAGCGCGCGCTGTGGCCATCGACTTAATGGGCACCTTGCAAGCCGCGGTGGGTGACCTCCACAAAATCACCCGCATCGTCAAAGTGATGAGCTTGGTCAACTCCACAGCCGACTTTACGGAGCAACATTTGGTCACCAATGGTTGCAGCGAGTTGCTGGGCCAGGTCTTTGGCGACGCGGGTGTGCATGCGCGCAGTGCCTTTGGTGTGGCGCAATTGCCCATGGGTGCCTGTGTCGAAATTGAGTTGATTGCCGAGTTCGCGTAAGCCTGTTTCCGGGAGGGCCTTCACCCTCCTAATCTTCCAGATTCAACAAATTTGCCACATTGTTGAACGATGCAAGGGCTTGGCAAGGTAATGCAAAAATTAAAGATTTGAGAGGGGAAATACAGATTTTTTGTAAAAATGAGTATCTTTTATGTAAATTATTAGTTACAAGCTACGAATAAATGTATACAAAAAGAATTAGGATGAGTTCTTAAGTCAACATTTAAAGGAAATCTGTATGAAACCACTCTGCGTTAGCTTCGTTGAACAAGACTCACACTTGGCAGAACAGGTGCTGACGCACCTCAGCAGCACGGGCATACAGGCCATCCATTGCAAACACCCCGATGAATTGACGCAACAACAGGCCAAAACGGCCTGTGACGTCGTGATTTTGGATGCAGTCACTTTGGGTGAACAAAGTCTCACACTGGCCGCTCAACTGGCCAAACACCCAGAAATTCGCGTGATCATGGTGGCGCCTGCCGCACAGCCCGAGGAAAGAATTGCAGCCATTGCAGCTGGCGCTGACGTATGCATCAGCAAGCCTTTCAATCCCATGGAACTGATTGCCATCGTCCAGCGCCTGGCCGCCAGACTTCCCAGAACACTGCAAACGGGTTGGACCATTGACCCGGTAAGGGCTTTGCTGACAGGCCCCGCCAACAATGCCATTGACCTGACGGCCATGGAAACTGTGTTGCTCACACAATTGGCCATGGCGCCAGAACAAGCCCTGCGCAGCGATGCCCTCGAAATGGCCATTTGGGGGCTTTCAGACTTCTACAACAACAAACGCTTGCAGGTTTGCGTGTCACGCCTGCGCAAAAAATTAACGCACCGCCACGGCCCCGAAGAGCTGCTGGCCACTTGCTGGCGATCTACCTACCAGTTTGTGCCGCGCATGCACTTTGCGCCCAAACACTGAATCTGGTGCTTATTCCACGCGTGAAATTTGCGTGGGTTTGAAGCCCAAATCTGCAGCCTTGCCTTTGCGTGCTCTGGCCGCGCGCGCATTGTTCAGGCTGCGAATTTCCAATGTCTCTTCGCGGTCTTTGCCCCCGCGGCCAACGCCTGTCAGCTTCACACTGCGGGTGTATGCCGCGGCGCCAGCCAAACTGTCTTTGGCTTCTAAATCCAAGAGCATCAAACCGCGTCCGCCTTTTTCCATCAGCTTGAGCTCGCCGATTTCAAATGTGAGAATGCGGCCGCCGGTCGACGCGCACGCCACATGGGTGGCAGCGGACATGATCGAAGCGCCAGCGGGTGGTGTTGCGTTGGAGCCCGACACGTGCGAAGGTGCGCAAACAGACTCGCCCTCGCCTACTGTGATGAACGACTTGCCGCCTTTTTGACGGGAAATCATGTTCTCAACGGTGGCCATGAAACCATAACCGCCAGAACTGGACAATAACAAAGTGGCAGTGGTGGGACCTGCAAAGAAATGCGCGACTTGCGTCCCTGCTTCTAATTCAATCAGGGTGGTAATAGGCTGACCATCGCCGCGCGCGCCGGGCAAGGACGCCACGGGCACGGAGTACACACGGCCACTGCCCTTTTGTGCCGTACCAAACGCCAACAGGGTATCGACAGTTCGACATTCAAAGGTGCCATACAAACCATCGCCTGCTTTGAATGCAAAACTGGCGGCATCGTGACCATGACCTTGACGTGCACGCACCCAACCTTTTTGCGAGACCACCACAGTCACAGGCTCATCCACCACCTTCACTTCGGCCACGGCCTTTTTCTCTTCTTGAATGAGGGTGCGACGGGGGTCGGCAAAGGTTTTGGCATCTTGCTCAATTTCTTTGACCATCAAACGCTTGAGCGATGCAGGGTTGGCCAAAATTTCTTCGAGTTGGGTTTGCTCTGTGCGCAACTCTTTGAGCTCTTGCTCAATCTTGATGCCTTCCAAGCGGGCCAGTTGGCGCAGGCGAATCTCTAAGATGTCTTCGGCTTGGCGTTCACTGAGCTTGAAACGGTCCATCAAGGCTTGCTTGGGCTCATCGCTTTGACGAATGATGGCAATCACCTCGTCGATGTTGAGCAACACCAACTGACGGCCTTCCAAAATGTGGATGCGGTCCATCACCTTGCCCAAACGATGCTCGGAGCGGCGTACGATGGTTTGCTGACGGAAAGTGATCCACTCAGAAATCATTTGGCGCAAAGACTTTTGCACCGGCTTGCCATCAATGCCCACCGAGGTCATGTTGATGGGTGAGGATGTTTCCAAACTGGTGTGCGCCAGCAATGCGGTAATGAGTTCTTGCTGTTCAATCCGGCTGGTCTTGGGCTCAAACACCAAACGCACCGCGGCGTCTTTGCTGGACTCATCGCGCACCACATCGAGCACCGACAAGATGCTGGCCTTGAGTTGCATTTGGTCGGCACTCAGGGCTTTCTTGCCAGCCTTGACTTTGGGGTTGGTCAGCTCTTCAATTTCTTCCAGCACTTTTTGCGAGCTGACGCCAATGGGCAATTCAGTGACCACCAATTGCCACTGACCACGCGCCATGTCTTCAATCTTCCAACGTGCGCGAACCTTCAGTGAGCCACGACCTGTGCGGTACGCATCGGCAATGTCAGAAGCGGGGCTGATGATTTGTCCACCCCCTGGAAAATCTGGACCAGGAATGAGTGCAAACAACTCGTCGTCGGTGAGCTTGGGCGACTTGATCAGCGCCACGCACGCATCGGCCACCTCACGCAAATTGTGGCTGGGAATTTCAGTGGCCAAACCCACTGCAATGCCACTGGCACCGTTCATCAAGACAAACGGCAATCGCGCTGGCAACTGACGCGGCTCTTCGGTCGAGCCGTCGTAGTTCGGAATAAAGTCAACCGTACCCTGATCAATTTCGTCCAGCAACAAGGTGGTGATTTTGGAAAGTCGCGCCTCGGTGTAACGCATGGCCGCAGCACCATCGCCATCGCGGCTGCCAAAGTTGCCTTGGCCGTCAATCAGTGGGTAGCGCTGGCTGAAGTCTTGCGCCATGCGCACCAGTGCGTCGTAGGCCGCTTGGTCACCGTGCGGGTGAAAACGACCCAGCACATCGCCCACCACGCGGGCGCTTTTAACGGGCTTGGCACCCGTTGCACCCGAGAAGCCCAAACCCATGCGGGACATGGAATACAGAATGCGTCGCTGCACTGGTTTTTGGCCATCGCACACATCGGGCAGTGCGCGGCCTTTGACCACGCTCAATGCATATTCAAGGTAAGCGCGTTGCGCGTACGTTGCCAAATTCAACGAGTCATCGGACTCGCTGTTTTGAAGGTCTAAAGTCGGTTGATCGTTCATGATTAAATGTCCACCTCAATGGCATCGCCATGCAATTCCATGAGTTCGCGACGGGCAGCAGCCTCGCCTTTGCCCATCAGTTGCGTGATCAAACTTTCAGTTTGCGCAAAATCCAAAGTGCCCAACTGCACCGGCAACAAACGGCGGGTGTCTGGGTTGAGGGTGGTCTCCCACAATTGCTCGGCACTCATCTCGCCCAAGCCTTTGAAACGGCTGATGCTCCATGCGCCTTCGCGCACGCCATCCTTGCGCAGTTTGTCGAGCATGCTTTGCAGCTCGGCCTCATCG
>CALEYZ010000097.1 GCA_937928195.1 uncultured Limnohabitans sp. | reverse complement strand
GAAAGCGTTCCTGCGCCAATCGCACGTCATAAGGCGACGTGCACAAATACGCCAAGGTGTTGGCCGCATCCAACGCCATGCGCTGTGGGTACGCATAGGTGAACTCACGCAACTCCGCAGGCGTATCGGCAGTGATCCAACGCGCGCCGGTGTACTGGCAGCTCTCTAGCTTCACATCGCAGTCGTATTCGGCTTTCAAGCGGTGCTGCACCACTTCAAACTGCAACTGACCCACCGCGCCCAGCAGCATCGCGCCACCGGCTTCGGGCTTGAACACCTGAATCGCGCCTTCTTCACCCAACTGGTCCAAGCCCTGTTGCAGTTGCTTGGTGCGCAATGGGTTTTTCAAAATCACCGTCATGAACAACTCAGGTGCGAAGAAAGGCAAGCCTGTGAATTGCAGTGCGGGTCCGTCGGTGATGGTGTCACCCAGCTGCACGCCGCCGTGGGTGGTGAAGCCGATGATGTCGCCGGCATACGCCTCTTCCACCGCTTCACGGCGTTGCGACATGAAGGTCACCACACTGGTGGGGCGCAGCTCTTTGGCGGTGCGTTGCACTTTGAGCTTCATGCCAGGGGTGAATTTGCCCGAGGCCACGCGCACAAAGGCAATGCGGTCGCGGTGGTTGGCGTCCATGTTGGCTTGCACCTTGAACACCACGCCGGCGAAACCTTCGTCTTCGGGTTGAATGGTTTTTTCTTGCGGCTGTTTGTTCACCACCAAGTGGCTCAAGCGCGGGCGAGGTGATGGTGCGAGATCCACCAAGGCGTCCAGCACTTCCATCACACCAAAGTTGTTCACGCCCGAACCAAAAAATACTGGGGTTTGCTTGCCCGCCAAGAAGGCATCTTTGTCGAACTTGGGCGAGGCGCCGGTGGCCAGCTCCATGCTCTCCATGGCGGTGGCCCATTCCAAGCCGAATCGTTCAGCCAGTTGGGCTTGCTCGGTCAGTGGGTGCGTTTCAAAGTCTTGCGGCAAACGTTCGGAGCCCGAGTCAAACACGGTCATCGCTTGTGTGCGCAAGTTGATGATGCCGCCAAACAACTTGCCTTGACCCACCGGCCAAGTCATGGGTACGCAGGGCATGCCGAGTTCGCGCTCCACTTCGTCGAGGATGTCGAGTGGGTCGCGCACTTCGCGGTCCATCTTGTTCACAAACGTGATGATGGGCGTGTCGCGCTGACGGCACACCTCAATCAGGCGGCGTGTTTGCGCTTCCACACCGTTGGCCGCGTCAATCACCATCAAGGCCGAGTCCACGGCGGTGAGCACGCGGTAGGTGTCTTCGCTGAAGTCCTTGTGGCCAGGGGTGTCGAGCAGGTTGATGACGTGCTCGCGGTAGAGCATCTGCATGACCGACGAAGCCACCGAGATGCCGCGCTGCTTTTCGATTTCCATCCAGTCCGACGTGGCGTGGCGCGAGGCCTTGCGGGCCTTGACCGAACCGGCGATCTGGATCGCGCCGGAGAACAGCAGCAGTTTTTCCGTCAGCGTGGTTTTACCCGCGTCGGGGTGGGAAATGATGGCAAAAGTCCGGCGGCGCCGGGTCTCGTTGGCGTAGGTCACAAGGGGTCCTGATCAGGATGGCGCCGCAAAGGGCGCAGAGCGGGCAGCCAGTCAGTGGCCGCGATGGGGTGATTTTACTTTGCAGGAGACCCGCACACAGTGCGATGGGGGCTTGTTTGCTGGTGCAGCATCACGGCGGTGGCGTCGCCCCCACAGTTGCCACTGGCGTGGCTTTATAATCACGCCATTCCGAGGAGCGTTGCAGCGCCTACCAGTTTTCAGCTGGCAGCAGGCGTGAGGCTCGGAACCTTCATACAGCAACGACGCTCATCCACTCGACGTGCGGTGAGCCTGTTTGTCCCCATTCAGTGCTTTCATTCACGCGTGTGGCTTATTCACATTGCTTTGGAGCGCACAACATGAATGCACCTTTGAAAACCGCTGTCAATGCGGATTGCGTGATCGCCGACATTGGCCTGGCCGACTGGGGCCGCAAAGAGATCAAGATCGCTGAAACCGAGATGCCCGGCCTGATGGCCATCCGCGAAGAGTTTGCCAAGAGCCAGCCCCTGAAGGGCGCGCGCATCACCGGTTCGCTGCACATGACCATCCAGACGGCCGTGCTGATCGAGACCTTGCAGGCCCTGGGCGCCGATGTGCGTTGGGCCTCGTGCAACATCTTCTCGACCCAGGACCACGCTGCAGCCGCGATTGCTGCCAAGGGCACGCCCGTGTTCGCCATCAAGGGCGAGACGCTGGCCGACTATTGGGATTACACGCACCGTATTTTTGACTTTGGTGCGGCGGGCACACCGGGCGAAGGCCCCAACATGATCCTGGACGATGGCGGCGATGCCACGCTGCTGATGCACCTGGGCAAGCGCGCCGAGAAAGATGCCAGCCTGATCGCCAACCCGACCAGTGAAGAAGAAACCTGCCTGTTCAATTCGATCAAGGCCAAGCTGGCGCAGGACCCGACCTGGTACAGCCGCAAGAGCGCTGAGATCATTGGCGTGACCGAAGAGACCACCACCGGCGTGCACCGCCTGAAAGAAATGTCGGCCAAAGGCACCTTGATGTTCCGTGCCATCAACGTGAACGACTCGGTGACCAAGAGCAAGTTCGACAACTTGTACGGCTGCCGCGAATCTTTGGTGGACGGCATCAAGCGCGCCACCGACGTGATGATCGCTGGCAAAGTGGCTGTGGTGGCTGGCTACGGCGACGTGGGCAAAGGTTCTGCCCAAGCCTTGCGCGCTTTGAGCGCCCAAGTGTGGGTGACTGAGATTGACCCCATCAACGCTTTGCAAGCCGCCATGGAAGGCTACAAAGTGGTCACCATGGACTACGCCGCAGACAAGGCCGACATCTTCGTAACCGCCACGGGCAACAAGCACGTGATCACGCACGACCACATGGCCAAGATGAAAGACCAGGCCATCGTTTGTAACATTGGCCACTTCGACAACGAGATCGACATTGCCTCTGTTGAAAAATACACATGGGAAGAAATCAAGCCCCAGGTCGATCACATTGTGTTCCCTGATGGCAAGCGCATCATCATGTTGGCCAAAGGCCGCTTGGTGAACTTGGGTTGCGGCACAGGTCACCCCAGCTTTGTGATGAGCTCTTCTTTTGCCAATCAAACCATTGCGCAAATTGAATTGTTCACGCGCCCTGATGCATACGAAAACGGCAAGGTCTATGTGTTGCCCAAGCACCTGGACGAGAAAGTGGCACGCTTGCACCTGATGAAGGTGGGCGCCATGTTGACCGAGTTGTCAGATGCGCAAGCTGCCTACATTGGTGTGTCTAAAAACGGCCCTTACAAGCCAGACACTTACCGTTATTAATTTGTTCGGATCGGATCATTTTGCGCATTGACCAATTGTTAGTAGAGCGCGGCTTGGCCGCGTCTCGTTCACAGGCCCAGCGGCTGATTGCGGCGGGCGTTCAGTGGCGCACGCCACCGGGCGCTTTGCCTACGGCCGTGGTGGAGGCTGTGAAGTCTTCCGTGGAATGGCGCAAGATCAACAAGAACAAAGACGAGGTGCCCAGCGATGCAGAAATTGTGTTGCTGGACGACTCCGAATCCAAGTACGTGTCGCGCGGCGGCTTGAAGCTGGAAGGCGCACTGCGTGACAGTGGCGTTTCTGTGTCTGGCCTGCGTTGTTTGGATGTGGGGCAGAGCACCGGCGGTTTTACCGAGTGCTTGCTGTTGAACGGTGCTTCTGAAGTGGTGGGCATCGATGTGGGCCACGGCCAAGTGCACCCGCGTGTGCGTGAAGATGCCCGCGTCATTTGCATTGAAGGTGTGAATGCTCGCGAGCTGATGCCCGACGACGAGCGCATTCCCGATGCAGAAGCTGGCTTTGATGTGATGGTGGGCGATGTGTCCTTCATCTCCTTGACGCTGGTGCTGCCAGGTGTGGTGCCATTTTTGAAACCGGGCGGCACGCTTTTGATGTTGGTGAAGCCCCAGTTTGAATTGCAGCCCGAGAACATTGGCAAAAACGGCTTGGTCAAAGACCCCGCCATGTACCCCGTGATTGAAAAACGCATTCGCACCTCGCTCAAAGAGTTGGGTTTGAAAGTGACCGGTTGGTATGACAGCGCCATTGAAGGTGGCGATGGCAATCGTGAGTTTTTTGTGCAGGCGACCAAACCCTTAGAAGACTGAAGTATCAGAACAAATTGATTGAGTTGGCTGAATAAGCGGGCTCATTGAGAGCGATGAAAAAATTACCAGTTAGCTTTGAATTTTTTCCACCCAAAACACCGGAAGGTGCGGAGAAACTGCGCGCTGTGCGTCAACAGCTGTACACGCAAGCACCTGAGTTTTGCTCTGTCACTTATGGCGCTGGCGGCTCGACGCAAGAAGGCACCTTTGGTACCGTGGGCGAGATTTTGAAAGAGGGCGTCTCGGCCGCTTCTCATTTTTCTTGCATTGGTGCCAGCGAAGAATCTGTGCGCAAAGAACTGGCCACCTTGAAAGCCATGGGCGTGAAGCGCTTGGTGGCCTTGCGCGGTGATTTGCCCAGTGGTTACGGCATGGGCGGTGCGTTTCATTACGCTTCCGATTTGGTAGCGTTTATTCGCAAAGAAACAGGTGACGACTTCCACATTGAAGTGGCGGCTTATCCTGAAGTTCATCCGCAGGCTAAATCGCCAGAGTCTGATTTGCAGGCCTTTGTTTCTAAGGTGAAGGCGGGCGCTAACTCGGCCATTACGCAGTACTTCTACAACTCGGATGCGTACTTCCGCTTTGTGGACGATGCGCACAAGTTGGGTGTGGATGTGCCTGTGGTGCCTGGCATCATGCCCATTACCAGCTCAACACAGTTGCTCAGGTTTTCTGATGCATGCGGCGCAGAAATTCCGCGTTGGATTCGTTTGCGCCTGCAAGGCTTTGGCGATGACACCGCTTCGATCAAGGCCTTTGGCTTGGATGTGGTGGCCGATTTGTGCGATCAGTTGCGCAATGCGGGAGTGCCTGCGCTGCACTTTTATACGATGAACCAGAGTGCGACGACCTTGGAGTTGTTAAAGCGATTGGCTTAATCAGTTAGAGGTACTTTTATCACTGCTAATCGTTCATAAGTTCCAGTGAATCTCTGGTTGGGTCTGCTCTGTCATGAAGCAAGCGAATAACCAGAATAGTTTGATCATCCATTGGTTTGAACATCACGAAATGGCGCCCTTTTTTGCCTTTCCGTTTTACGTGTAAAAGTCGAATGCCTTGGCCAATATCGTCTCTAGCTTTACTTCCTTGAAGGTATGGGCCAATCACAAGAGCCTCAATGGCTGATGTGATGGTTTCTATGTATTTTTCTGCTTGATTCTTACCAAACGTATTAGCAGTCCAGAGATAGATACTTATTAAATCTACTTCAACTTGATCAGTTTGCTGGATACGCCAATTGAAGCTCATGCTGCTGCCGCAGCTTTGGCAACAATAGACTTCAGGTGAGCACGCAATGACTCCTTCGTATCAAACTGCTTGTATCTACCAGCCTCAAAGTCTGCCATACCCAATTCCATTGCTTCCCTCAGGGCCTGAAGGCGATTGGCGTCTTCTTTCTCGCGCTGCTCGACCATCCGAAGACCTTCTCGCAATACTTCACTGGCGTTTTGGTAGCGACCGCTGGTGACCAACCGTTCAATCAAGGCGGCTTGATGCTCTGTAAGTACGACGTTTCGAGTAGGCATGGGAGTGTCCTTGGTGAGGGATATTGGCATATTATGCCAATTGTCTGTTTTGATCATCATTTGTCCTTGCAACGCTTAGTCAGATATCCATTGAATCTGAAAAGAACAATGAGGTACTTTCATTTGCTTGCAGATGAAAGAATAGGAATGACGATCTTCATTCCGAGATTTACGGGCTTTGATTCCGTAATTTACGCGACTTAATTCCTGAATTTACGGCGTTTATTACCGCTCATCAAAACTCATCACCACTTGTTTGCTAGTGGGTTTGGCTTGGCAGCTGAGCACAAAGCCTTGTTCTGTTTCCCAGTTTTCTAGCGTGAAGTTCTTTTCCATGGCCACAGTGCCTTGCATCACTTTGGCGCGGCAGGTGCAGCACACGCCACCTTTGCATGAGTAGGGCAGGTCCAAGCCTGCGGCCAATGCCACATCCAAAATTTTGTCCGTGGCCGACATTTGCATTTGATGCTTCTTGCCGTCTAGCACCACTGTCAGTGCCACATCGCCTTTGGATTCAGGCGCGTGGCCCAAGACCACTTGCTTGCGTGCGTCTGCTGGCAAGGCCTCTAAGGTGGGTGATGTGAATCGCTCTGTGCGAATGTTGCGCGCAGGCACGCCCACTTCCAGCAAAGCTTTTTCGGTGGCTTCAATCATGGCGTCAGGCCCGCAAATGAAGACCTCGTCCATGCTGGCAGCAGGCAAGAGGCTGGCCACAATTTCTTTGACCTTGGCTTCGTCAATGCGGCCTTCTAGCAAAGGCACTTCTTGGGCCTGGCGTGACAGCACATGAATGAGCGTGAGTCGGTTGGGGTAACGGTCTTTGAGGTCTTGCAGCGCTTCGTTGAACATCACGCTGTCCATGCGGCGATTGCCATAGACCAAGGTGAATTTGGATTCAGGTTGTTCTTCGAGGGTGCTGGCCAAAATGGACAAGATGGGGGTGATGCCCGAGCCTGCCGCAAAGCCAACACGGTGAATGGCGCGTGGTCGTTGGACGATGAAGCGGCCATCAGCGGGCATGACACGAAGCACATCGCCCACCTTCAATTGTGTTGCAGCCCAGTTAGAAAACACACCGCCTTGCACAGGGCGAATGCCGACTTCTAAGGTGCCGTTGTGTGCGTAAGAATTTTGTGAAGAGCTGATGGAATAACTGCGGCGCACATCATGGCCATCGATGGTGGCGCGCAGCGTTAAGAATTGACCTGCTTTGAAATTGAAGCCACTGCGCAATGCGTCGGGCACTTGCAAAGTGATGGCCACTGCACCGGCCGCTTCGGGCGTGATGTTAGAAACTGGCAGATCGTGAAATTTGAAAGCGGTCATGGTGAATCAATACGGTTTGAAATAATCAAACGGCTCCATGCAGTCAAGGCAGCGGTAAAGCGCTTTGCAGGCGGTGGAGCCAAAGTGAGATGTTTCGGTGGTGTTGTGCGAATTGCATTGCGGGCAGGGCACAGCCAACTGTTCATGGCGACCTGGATTGCTGGCGCTGCGGGCTGCAAATTGGATGATGCTGGAGGTGCCAGTGCCATTCACTTTGCCACTTGGCGTTTGGCAATCATGGTCAGCGCCGCTATGAGGCGGTGCAATGCCATAAGCACGCAACTTTTCTTTGGCCTCTGGCGTGATCCAGTCGGTGGTCCACGCAGGGGCCAGTTGTGTTTTGACTTTGCCCTTCAAGCCATGCGCTTGTAGCAACTGGTGCACATCGTCTTCAATTTGACCCATGGCAGGGCAGCCACTGTAGGTGGGCGTGATGACCACTTCCAATTGTTCGCTGCCATCTTGTGCAACAGCAGTGCGCACATCGCGCAAGATACCTAACTCGCGCAAAGTGACTACCGGAATTTCTGGGTCGGTCAAAGACTCTAACAACACCCACGCTTTTTCAACTGCGCTTTGTGGAAGCGCAGTGCTTGAAGCAGTGGTGGCCATCGTCATGATGAGCTTGTGCGGTTTGAATTACCAAGTGGCATTGGGATGCGCACGCGGCAAGCTTTGCATCTCAGCCAAAATGAAGCCCAAATGCTCGGAGTGAACGCTGTGTTTGCCTGTGGGCACAAAGCCACCAGGCGCGGGGCGCTTGAGGGTGGCTTCGGCCAAGGCCTGGTCCACAATTTGGTTCCAGTCGTTTTGCAAACTGGCCATGTCCAAACCTGTTGCTTTGGCAGCCTGTGTTTCGTAGTCGCTGCTTGTCCAAAACTCTTGCGTATAAGGCATCAAGTGATTGACGGCAGCTTGTGCGCGGCCATGCGACTCAGCGGTGCCATCGCCCATGCGCAGCAACCAATCGCGCGAATGACGCAAGTGGTAGCGCACTTCTTTGAGCGACTTGGCCGCAATGGCGGCCAATTGTTCGTGGGGTGCATGTTGTAGTTTGTCCCACACCAACACCATCAGCGCGCTGTACAAAAAGTTGCGAACCAAGGTGGTGGCAAAGTCACGCTCGCTGGCCGACGTGCCGGCCAATGGCGCGTGATGCGGCAGCTCTAGCAAGGTGTAGTTTTTGAAATCGGGCACATCGCGAAAGAAGGCCAGCGTATCTTCGGTGGCGCCGTTGCCCATTTGCGCGGCGGCTTCTTGGTACAACAAACGCGCTTGGCCAATCAGGTCCAAGCTGTTGTTAGACAAGGCAATGTCTTCTTCCAGAATGGGGCCGTGGCCACACCATTCGGCATTGCGCTGACCCAACACCAAAGCGTTGTCGGCCAAGTGCAGCCAGTAGTCAATTGGCAATGCGGTGTTCAAAGTTGCTTGCGCCGCAGACATCACATGTGCCCCACTTCAGAAGGAATTTCGTAGAAGGTGGGGTGACGGTACACCTTGTCGCTGGAAGGCTCGAAGAATTCCGATTTGTCATTGGGCTCGCTGGCTGCAATGGACGAAGACTGCACCACCCAAATGCTCACACCTTCTTGTCGGCGCGTGTAAACATCGCGCGCCATTTGCAAAGCGTGTTGTGAATCGGAGGCGTGCAAACTTCCGCAGTGCTTGTGTTCTAGGCCTTGCTTGCTGCGAACAAAGACTTCCCACAAGGGCCACTCTTTGAGGGCTGCAGTTGTGGCTGAAGAAGCGTTGGCACTTGAAGTACCTGCTTGCGAAGCTGATTTAGTTTGATCGGCGCTCATGCGGCCTCCTTCAAATTCTTTTGAGCTTGTTTGTGTGCTTGTTTGTTGGCGTGTGCCACAGCGGCATCGCGCACCCATTGGCCATCGTTCCAGGCTTTGACGCGTGCGCCCAAGCGCTCTTTGTTGCAAGGGCCATTGCCATTCACAGTGGCCCAGAATTCATCCCAATCAATCTGACCGTAGTCGTGTTGCTGGCGTGCTTCGTTCCACTTCAAATCGGGATCGGGCAAGGTCACGCCCAAGACCTTGGCTTGCGGTACGGTGGCGTCGACAAATTTTTGGCGCAGGTCATCGTTGCTGATGCGCTTGATGCCCCAGCGCATGCCTTGCACGCTGTTGGGGCTGTCGGCATCGGGTGGGCCAAACATCGCCAAGCATTTCCACCACCAGCGGTTGACCGCGTCTTGCACCATGGCCTTTTGCTCGGCGGTGCCTTGCATCATCACCAGCAAGGCCTCATAGCCTTGGCGTTGGTGAAAACTTTCTTCTTTGCAAACGCGAATCATGGCGCGTGCATAAGGACCGTAAGAACAACGGCACAAAGGAATTTGATTCATGATGGCCGCGCCATCGACCAGCCAACCAATCACGCCCACGTCGGCCCAATTGAGCGTGGGGTAGTTGAAGATAGAGCTGTACTTGGCTTTGCCTGTGTGCAGCGCGTCCAGCATTTGATCGCGGCTGGTGCCCAATGTTTCGGCCGCGCTGTACAAATACAAACCATGACCGCCTTCGTCTTGCACCTTGGCAATCAAAATGGCTTTGCGCTTGAGGCTAGGTGCGCGGCTGATCCAATTGCCTTCGGGCAACATGCCCACGATTTCGCTGTGTGCGTGCTGGCTGATTTGACGAACCAAAGTTTTGCGATACGCATCGGGCATCCAATCGCGCGGCTCAACTTTGCCGTCGGCATCAACACGCGCATCAAACTGCGCTTGCAAAGCCTGTTCGGCTTCGGTCAAAGCTTTGGGCACCGATTTGAGTGCAGCTGCGTTGGATGAGTTGCTTGTGTCCGGGGCGTCGGGCACATTGAAGGATTGCGTGTACATGGGCTTCTCCTCGCTGGGTTAGCGTGTTCGAAGCGGAGTATATCAATTAACCGACCGATCGGTCGGTTAATTAAGTGCATTTTTAAAACTGACTGTAGCTGAACTTATAGATAGCTTTGGTGTTACGTTAAAAGAGTAATTAAGTATTCGTTAATTATTTAGTTCACTGACAAGAGACGGGCAACAATGAAAGTTTATTTCAACAATTACAGGAATCATTGGTTGTCCCCTTACACCATGGTCGACTATTTGTTTTTCTGGACAGATTGGTCCAAATGCCATCGCGACAAAAGTTTAATTAGAGCCCTTAGCTGCTCAGAAATGGATGGCACTTGGACAGATCGTCCCGATTGGGTGGAGCGCTGGACTGATCGTCTGGTGCCAATTAGTAAATTCATTCAAAAGATTTTGGATTGGATTCATCCCAAAATTGACTTTGTCAAAATTGATCGTTGGGATACCTGGAGTATGGACCACTCCCTTGGGCAAATTGTTTTACCCATGCTTCGTCAGCTCAAGTTAACAAGCCATGGCGCACCTCTTGTTGAAGATGCAGATGTGCCAGATGAATTGAAGAGCAGTAGTGCGCCACCCAAAGAAAAAGAACACGGCACGGATGCCAATCACTTTAAGCGCTGGGACTGGGTGTTGTCAGAAATGATATTTGCATTCGAAAGCAAGCTTGATACATCTTGGGAAGATTCATTCAAATCTGGAGAAATTGATATGATTTTTGTACCAGTTGATCATGCTGGCAACGAGGTGCCTAAAAAAGATGCCAAGTATTTTCAGTGGGTAGACGGACCAAATAACACCTACGAATGCGACTACGATGGCATGAAGCTTGTTGAGGGCAGAATTCAAAACGGATTTCGACTCTTTGGTCGTTACTACCAGAATCTATGGGACTAAATCACATGGCTGACGGTTTGAACTTATATTTACCCTTGCCTGAATCCGTCAAAAAGGTTGAATTGCTTTATCTCGACAAAGACAAAATTACAGCTCTCGATGGACACCATTGGGACGATTTCTTTTTAAATGGGCTCCGCGTCACTGAAGACTTTATGAACGAAAAGGCTCCGTGAATTTCTGAACTTCAGTTCGATACTCAGAAAGTTTCAAGTTGTTGGCAAAACTTAAACTCGCCCAGCTAGTTTCAAAGATGCACGAAGGGTCTCGTTTATTCGAGTTTGCCAGCCGTCGCCTGTGGCTCTTAGGGCAGCCAGCACGTCTGCATCCAATCGCAATTTGACAGGTTCTTTGGTTGTGGCCGCCTTAGGCCTGCCTCGAACTTGGATTTTGTTGCCTTTGTAAAGCGTGGCTTCCTGAAAAAATGCTTCAGTTAACTCGGGCGCATCTTCAGGGTCAACCCAAGTGGTTGGCGTAGATTGCTTTTTCGCGGTCATTGGCTTTCCTCATGCTGATGATGCGGCGAGCCTCGCCGCGAGGTGTCCAAATCAACTAGCTCATTTAGCTGTGCTCAACAGCCCAGCTATGACCCGTGCCTCGCGCCAGCGCCGGCCCAACCACTTCCATGGCTTCGCGCAACTTGTCTTTCAGCGTGAACGGCGCATTGACAACAAACATGCCGCTGGCCGACAAACCAGCCGAGCTGCCGTCGGTGTTGCGACCAATTGACAAGGTGAGGTTGAGCCAAGGCTTTTGCGATTGGTTGCTCAAGGTGCGCAGGCGCTTGGGCAAATCGTGCGCTTCGGGGCGCGCAATGATGGGGTACCAAACCAAGTAAGTGCCCGTGGCAAAACGCTTCAGGCAGTCTTGTATGTTAGCGGCCACTTTGCCGTAATCGCTTTTGATTTCGTAGCTGGGGTCCATCAGCACCATGGCGCGCTTGGAGCCGGTGGCCGAAGGAGGTGGTGGCAACAGCTTTTTGAGTGACTCAAACCCGTCTTCACGGGCAATCATGATGCTGCGTCCAGCGTCCAGCTGGGCCACATTGGAGGCCAGTGCTTTGCTGTCGGTGGGGTGCAATTCAAACAGACGCAGCTTGTCGCGGGCGTCTTTGCGCAGCATGGCATGCAGAATAAAGGGAGAGCCAGGGTAAAACTTGGCTTGGCCATTGGGGTTGAAGCTGGCGATCATGTCCAGGTAAGCCTGGAGCGCTTCAGGCACAGGCTTGGCGTCTTTTTTGCCAGCCGCTTCGTCTAGGACGCTGAGCAGTTTGAAGATGCCGTCTTTGGCTTCGCCGCCGGTTTCTGAATAATCGCCGTCAAGCCGGTACAGGCCAGCACCGGCGTGGGTGTCCACAATGGTGATGCCGCCCTCTTTTTGCTGCAGGTGCTGCAGGGTGGCAATCAAGGTGAGGTGCTTGATGACATCGGCGTGGTTGCCGGCGTGGAAGGCGTGTCTGTAACTGAACATGCCCTGATGGTAACGCCTCCACCCCCTCAAATGGCAAAAAACCCTTGCAAAACAACATTTTTGTCGTTTAGAATCGAGGGCTTCGCAGCGCATTAGTGATCCCGCGGCGAAGGGCCATGAATTTTTGATTCACATCAATGTTCAAGTCAACCCCACCTAAGAGGTTCCCAGAAGAGGAACACCGACCGTGGAAAAGGATCCAACAAACCTTCTTTTAAAGAGAAAACTCATGACAAAAACGTTCAGCGCAAAACCCGCTGACGTGACGCACGAGTGGTTTGTGATTGACGCCACCGACAAGGTGCTCGGACGGATTGCCAGCGAAGCAGCCCTCCGTTTGCGCGGCAAGCACAAGGCCATTTACACGCCTCACGTCGATACCGGCGATTACATCGTCGTCATCAACGCAGACAAGATCCGTGTCACCGGCACGAAGGATCTGAACAAGATGTACTACCGTCACTCGGGCTTCCCGGGCGGTATCTACGAAACCAACTTCCGCGACCTGCAAGCCAAGCATCCTGGCCGTGCGCTCGAGAAGGCCGTCAAGGGCATGCTGCCCAAGGGTCCCCTGGGCTACGCCATGATCAAGAAGCTCAAGGTGTACGCCGGTGCCGAGCACCCGCACACCGCGCAGCAGCCCAAGCAGCTGGACATCTAAGGAGCGGCAATGATTGGTGAATGGAACAACGGCACCGGCCGCCGCAAGAGCAGCGTGGCCCGTGTCTTCCTGAAGAAGGGCACCGGCAAGATCACGGTCAACGGCAAGGACATCGAACAGTTCTTCGGCCGCCAGACCTCGATCATGATCGCCAAGCAGCCCCTGGTGCTGACCAACCATGTCGAGACCTTCGACATCCAGGTCAACGTCCACGGCGGCGGTGAATCCGGCCAGGCCGGTGCCACCCGCCACGGCATCACCCGCGCCCTGATCGACTACGACGCGACCCTCAAGCCCGCGCTGTCCGCAGCCGGCTTCGTGACCCGCGACGCCCGCGAGGTCGAGCGCAAGAAGGTCGGTCTGCACGGCGCCCGTCGCCGCAAGCAGTTCAGCAAGCGCTGATCCTGCCCGCGTCCGGCAAGAGGTCTTGTGCCTCTCGCCGGTCTGCGACAAGGCCGCCCCGGTTCGCCGGAGCGGCTTTTTTCTTGGGGGCGACCCTCTGGTTCGGGGGCAATGCCCCTACTGCCGCCACGCCAGCCGGGCTGGCGGCCTGGAAACCTGACCGGTTTGCCCTAATATCCGACTTCTTCTGAAGGAATTGCCATGAGCGCTGTTGCCGAGAACATCCAGACCGACATGCCCGCTCCGCTGCTGTTCACGGACAGCGCCGCGGCCAAGGTCGCCGACCTGATC
>CALEYZ010000096.1 GCA_937928195.1 uncultured Limnohabitans sp. | reverse complement strand
TTTGCCTACAATGAAGTCCCAACTATCGCAGTTGCCATTGATTGTTGGTTCAGGGCGCGTCCTCATTCGACGCGCCCTTTTTTCTTGTCTAGTCCTTTGAATCTCAAACACTTGTAGCTGGTCCTTGATGAATCACATCAGAAATTTCTCCATCATTGCGCACATCGATCATGGCAAATCGACGCTTGCCGACCGATTGATTCAACGTTGCGGCGGATTGCAAGAGCGCGAAATGGAAGCGCAAGTCTTGGACTCCATGGACATTGAAAAAGAGCGTGGCATTACCATCAAAGCGCAAACAGCTTCTCTTCAATACAAAGCCAAAGACGGTCAAATTTACAACCTCAATTTGATCGACACACCCGGTCACGTTGACTTCTCTTATGAGGTTTCACGCTCTCTTTCAGCCTGTGAAGGTGCCTTGTTGGTCGTAGATGCCAGTCAAGGTGTCGAAGCGCAAACGGTGGCCAACTGTTACACAGCGCTCGACCTGGGTGTTGAGGTTGTGCCTGTACTCAACAAGATGGATTTGCCTCAAGCAGATCCTGAAAATGCCAAGGCGGAAGTCGAAGATGTGATTGGCATTGATGCCAGTGAAGCCATTCCTTGCTCCGCCAAGACCGGCATGGGCATTGAAGAAATTCTCGAAGCGATCGTTGCCAAAATTCCACCGCCAAAAGGCAATCCGAACGCACCTTTGCGAGCCATGATTGTCGACAGTTGGTTCGATACCTACGTCGGCGTGGTGATGCTGGTGCGCGTGGTTGACGGTCGCTTAGGCAAAGGTGAGCGCTTCAAAATGATGGCCACAGGCACTGTGTATAACGCAGACACCATGGGTGTGTTTACCCCTGCCAATGAGCCCCGTGAAAGTCTTGAGGCGGGTCAGGTGGGTTACATCATCGCCGGCATTAAAGAGTTGCAAGCCGCCAAGGTAGGCGACACCATCACACTTGAAAAGAAGTTGCCCAACAATTTAGGTCCTGCCGAGCAAGCGCTGCCAGGTTTTAAGGAAATTCAGCCTCAGGTTTTTGCGGGTTTGTATCCCACCGAGGCCAATCAATACGATTCTTTGCGCGATGCCTTAGAGAAACTCAAACTCAACGATGCATCGTTGCATTACGAAGCAGAAGTTTCACAAGCTTTGGGATTTGGATTTCGCTGCGGCTTTTTGGGTTTGCTGCACATGGAAATTGTGCAAGAACGTTTAGAACGCGAATTTGACCAAGACCTCATCACCACAGCACCCAGCGTGGTGTACGAAGTGGTGAAGGGTGATGGCGAAGTCATCATGGTCGAGAATCCCGCCAAAATGCCCGATCAGGGCAAGATGCAAGAAATTCGGGAGCCCATCGTCACGGTCCATTTGTACATGCCTCAAGACTACGTGGGCCCGGTCATGACCTTGGCCAACCAAAAGCGTGGCGTGCAAATCAACATGGCTTACCACGGTCGCCAGGTGATGCTGACTTATGAAATGCCACTTGGTGAAATTGTGCTGGACTTCTTCGACAAATTGAAGTCTGTGTCGCGCGGTTACGCCTCCATGGACTACGAGTTCAAAGAATACCGTGCATCCGATGTTGTCAAGGTCGACATTTTGTTGAATGGTGACAAGGTTGACGCGTTGTCAATCATTGTGCACCGCACTCAAGCTGCTTACCGTGGCCGGGCTGTGGTTGCCAAAATGCGTGAAATCATCAGCCGTCAGATGTTCGACGTGGCCATTCAAGCCGCCATTGGTGCCAACATCATTGCCCGTGAAACCGTCAAGGCCTTGCGCAAGAACGTGCTTGCCAAGTGTTATGGTGGCGACATCACCCGCAAACGTAAATTGCTCGAAAAGCAAAAGGCGGGTAAAAAGCGGATGAAACAAATTGGCTCGGTCGAGGTGCCGCAAGAGGCATTCTTGGCCATTTTGCAGGTGGAAGATTGATGCAAGTTCTCACGGGCTTTGTGCTGGCCGCATTTTGTGCGTATGCCGGATCATGGTACTTGGGCATGATTGAAGGCAATTTCGCCTTGCTCATGCTCATGGCAGTGGTCATTTCTGGTTGTTATTGGTTGGCTGAAAAATTCTATTTTTGGCCGCAGCGACTCAAGGCAGTTGAACAACTGGACCGTGAAAAATCCAAGCGCCAACAAGAACTCTCCAAAATGGGCATTGACCGCGTTGACACCGACACGGGCGAGGCGCGTGACCGCTTGTTGATGCAACCTTGGTGGTTAGATTGGACCGCAGGTCTCTTTCCGGTCATTCTGGTGGTTTTTGTGTTGCGCTCTTTCTTGTTTGAGCCTTTCAAAATTCCGTCAGGCTCCATGATCCCTACCTTGTGGGTGGGCGATTTGATTTTGGTCAACAAGTTTCACTATGGCATCCGTCTGCCGGTTGCCAATGTCAAAGTGACGCAAGGCACGCCAGTGGCGCGTGGTGATGTCATGGTTTTCAGATACCCCCCCCGTCCCAGTGTGGATTACATCAAGCGCGTGGTTGGCCTGCCAGGGGATGAAGTGGCCTATTTGAACAAGAAGCTCAGTATCAATGGCAAGCCAGTTGCCACAGAATCATTGCCTGAGTTTTTTGACGAATCTGTCATGCGTTATTTCAAGCAGAGTCAAGAGAAATTGGGCGACAAAACGCACAACTTGATCGTCGACGATGATCGCCCCGCGTTCATTCCCGGTGCCGATGATTTTGCTTTCCGAGACCAATGCAATTACACCGTCGAAGGCGTTGTCTGCAAAGTTCCAGAGGGCCATTACTTCATGATGGGTGACAATCGCGATAATTCGCTTGATTCGCGTTATTGGGGATTCGTGCCAGATGCCAACATTGTGGGCAAGGCATTTTTCGTGTGGATGAATTTTGGTAATTTGGGCCGCATCGGCGCTTTCAATTGATGGCGTCAATCGGCAAGGTCATGCACGCATATTTCGACATCTTTAACAGGTCAACAGTTTGAACGACGGTCTTAGTCAGTTGCAAGTTCGCATGAAGCACAGCTTCAAGGACATGAGCTTGCTTGAGCGTGCAATCACGCACCGCAGCTTTTCGGCAGATCACAACGAGCGCCTTGAGTTTTTGGGCGATTCTGTTTTGAATTTGGCCGTGGCTCATTTGTTGTTTGACCAGTTGCGTGACTTGCCTGAAGGGGACCTGTCGCGTGTTCGTGCCAATTTGGTCAAACAAGAAACATTGCATCAGCTGGCTTTGAAACTCGAAATCCCTACTTGCTTGAAGCTGGGTGAGGGCGAACTTAAATCCGGTGGTCAGCGCCGTCCCTCTATTTTGGCGGATGCCTTGGAAGCCCTGATTGGTGCTGTTTTCCTTGATGCAGGGTACGACGTGGCGGAAAAGTGGGTTCATGGCCTGTTTCAAAATGTCGAGATCACGCCGCAAATGCAAGCTGCCGCCAAAGACCCCAAAACAGAATTACAAGAGTGGTTGCAAGGTCGCAAATTGCAACTTCCTCAATACAGTGTGGTGGCGACCTCGGGCGCTGCACATCGTCAAATATTCGATGTCGCTTGCGACATTCCCGAACTCAGTCTCTCACAACACGGTAGCGGTCCTTCGCGTCGTGCGGGTGAGCAAGCCGCGGCAGCTGCCATGCTTGAAATTTTGAAAGTCAAGGCACGCGGATGAACACAGAAACCAACCCCGCCCAACGTTGTGGTTTGGTCGCCATTGTTGGCAAACCCAACGTGGGCAAGTCCACCTTGCTCAATGCACTGGTGGGCCAGAAAATCAGCATCACCTCACGCAAAGCGCAAACCACGCGTCACCGCATCACGGGCATCCGCACTGAAGGCGCTACGCAATTTGTCTTTGTTGATACGCCGGGTTTTCAAACCCGTCACAACACAGCCTTGAACAAATCCTTGAACAAGACAGTGCTGGGTGCTGTCGGCGATGTCGATTTGGTTTTGTTTGTGGTTGAAGCGGGCATGTTCAACACAGCCGATGCCAAAGTGCTGGCTTTGCTCAAGCCCAATGTGCCAGTTTTGTTGATTGCGAACAAACTCGATGCCATCAATCGTCGGGAAGACTTGGCACCTTGGCTCAAAGAAATGCAAGAGCGTCATCCGTTCACTGAGTTTGTGCCCATGTCGGCCAAAAACGCCAAGGACATTGAGCGCTTGATGGGCTACTGCGAAAAGTACCTGCCCGAGCAAGCGTGGTGGTATGCCGAAGACGAATTGACAGACCGCAGCGAGAAGTTTTTGGCAAGCGAAATTGTTCGCGAAAAACTGTTCCGTTTTACCGGTGATGAATTGCCTTACACCTCCACGGTGGTGATCGATAAATTCGAAGAAGAACCAAGCCGATCGGCCAAGCGCATGATTCGCATTGCCGCCACCATTGTGGTTGAGCGAGAGGGCCACAAGGCCATGGTCATTGGCGACAAGGGCGAACGCCTCAAACGCATTGGCACAGAGGCCCGCCAAGAACTTGAAAAGCTCATGGACGCCAAAGTCTTTATCGAGTTGTGGGTCAAAGTTCGCTCGGGTTGGGCTGACGATGAAGCGCGTGTTCGCTCATTCGGTTACGAGTAAAAAGCGCAGGCCATGGCCGCTGTCTTGAAGCGAATTTCGGATGAGCCGGCCTATGTGCTGCA
>CALEYZ010000095.1 GCA_937928195.1 uncultured Limnohabitans sp. | reverse complement strand
TGGCGGTGGTGGTGGTGGTGGTGGTGGCGGATTTGGTGGTGGTGGCGGTGGCGGTGGCCGAGGCGGTCGCTCCGGCGGCGGCGGTGGCTATGGTGGTGGCGGCAACGGCGGTGGCCGTTCGTTCGGTCGCTGATCAACAGCGCATCAACACACGCTTAGCAATTGGCCCTTCGATGGTCGGCAATGGCCCGATCATCGAACTTCATCTCCGCACTGCGCAGTTCACGGTGCTTGGTCACCCTGCCCCGCATTCTGGTGCGCCACATTTTGAATGAACTGGCCGTCAGTTCGGCACGCATGATTTTGATCACGCCAGGCTCTGTCACGCCCGTTCTTTCGTAGATCGTCTCAAACGTGGTTCGATCCTCCCACGCCATTTGAATGACGGCGGAGATGTCGCCTGGACTCAAAGGGGTGGAAGGTTCAGGCAATTTGGGCATGCTGCAACGGGCTCAGGTTTCAATGTTGGAAAGACTAGGGACATTATCAAGTCGACCTGCCACAGCTTGCAGGTTCAAGTGAAAATAGCCCCATGAAGACCACGTTCAAGGGCAACAAACAAAGCCTTCCTCGTAAGCCTTGCACGGTGTGCGGGCGCGACATGACTTGGCGCAAATCTTGGGCCAAGAACTGGGAACAGGTTTTGTATTGTTCAGAGGCGTGTCGCAAAAACAAATCCAACAGCGCACAAGCGTCACAGCATGGCTAAACCTTTACGACGCTTGGTTTTGATCCTCGGCGATCAATTGAACTTGGACGCCTCTGCCCTGTCAGACTTTGACCCAAGCCAAGACGCTGTTTGGATGGCAGAGGTGATGGAAGAATCGACCCATGTGCCCTCTTCCAAGCAACGCACCACTTTGTTTCTGAGTGCCATGCGGCACTTTGCGCAATCGCTTACAAGCATGCAATGGCCCGTTCATTACACACGTTTGAACGATGCAAACAACACCGGCACCCTGGCCGGTGAACTCCAAAAAGCCATTCAAGCGCTTAAGCCGCAACAACTGGTCATGACAGCGCCCGGCGATTGGCGCGTCTTGCAAAGTCTGCGCACCATGGCCAAACACCACAACTTGCTGCTGGAAGTCAGCGACGACACGCATTTTTTCAGCACCGTGCGCGAATTTGCAGAACACGCCAAAGGCCGCAAACAATTGCGCCAAGAATTTTTTTACCGCGAACTGCGACAAAAGACTGGCATCCTGATGGACGGTAAAAAGCCGGTGGGCGGCCAATGGAACTTTGACGAAGACAACCGAGGCAGCTTTGGCAAACAAGGGCCGGACATGTTGCCTGCACCCCTGCGATTTACGCCCGACGACATCACTTTAGAAGTGATGGCCTTGGTCAAAGACAAATTGAATCAAAACCCAGGTACCCTCAACAGCTTTGGTTGGCCGGTCACACGCAATCAAGCACTTCAAGCCTTGGACAGTTTCATACAACAACGCCTCCCCTCCTTTGGCTTGTACCAAGACGCCATGTGGGAGGGTGAAGTCTGGTTGTACCACTCCCACATCTCTAGCGCACTCAATTTGAAACTTCTCAATCCCAGAGAAGTTGTTGAAGCAGCTGAAAAGGCCTACCAGCAAGGCTTAGTGCCTCTGCCCGCTGCAGAGGGCTTCATCCGGCAAATCTTGGGTTGGCGTGAATATGTGCGCGGCATCTATTGGACTCAGATGCCCGAGTACGTAGAACGCAACGAAATGCAGGCCACCGCCCAACTGCCTGCGTTTTACTGGACAGGCAAAACAGACATGGCTTGCCTGCGCGACGCCATCCATCAAACTTTGGAACACGGCTATGCCCACCACATCCAGCGTTTGATGGTCACGGGCCTTTACGCACTGCTGCTGGGTGTAGCGCCCAAAGAAGTCCACGAATGGTATTTGAGCGTTTACGTGGATGCGGTGGAATGGGTGGAGTTGCCCAACACCTTGGGCATGAGCCAATTTGCAGATGGCGGCGTGATGGCCAGCAAGCCTTATGTGGCCAGTGGCAAATACATCGATCGCATGAGCAACCATTGCAAAGGCTGCAAATTCAATCCATCATTGGCAACAGGTGAAACGGCGTGCCCCTTCACCACTTTGTATTGGGATTACCTGAACAGGCATGTCGACACCTTGGCCAAGAATCCGCGCATGCTGATGCAGTTAAAAAATTTAAATCGCTTGTCGGATGAAGTGCGCGCAGAGATAGCTAGCCAAGCGAACTTGATCAAAAATTCTCCATAAGCTGAAGACATGACGCATTTTTACGAACCTCGCCTAGGCCATCCTTTCAAGCACGACCCCTTCAATGCGATCGTTGGGCCTTCGCAATTGTTCAAGCTGTATCGACCGCGATGATTTTGGGAAATTTCAGACTGACAGCTCAGTCTTTCAAGAACAAAGTTTGCAGCGGCACGTCACCCACCTGACGGCTCCAGTGCCCATGAACTGCAGGATCAAAGGTGGCGCCCTCTGGCAAGGTGTCAGCCGAGTAAAAATGCTCGCCCGCAGAAAAAATACGGGAAGTGCCGTCTTGGAGTCCAATTTCCATTTGCCCCGCCAAGATGAACACCCATTGCGGCTTGCCTGTGACGTGAAACTGGCTTCTGAAACCCACAGGGCTGTGACGCAACTGATAGCCTTCGGCTGAAAAAATGTGGGTCAGCTGGCTTTGCGGATTGCCCTCATCCATGGGGATGGTTTCTTCTTTGAAGCGGGCTTTGCCATCGGTGTCAGTGAATAAAACGACTTTGGTGAAATTTGTCATGAGGCTTTGATGAATTTAGCAGGCCCCGAAAGCCTGGGTAATTTACGTCGTGATGTTAAGACATGCTCCATGTCTAGATGCGCACCTTCAATCAACACACGAATGGCTTTTTCGGCTTTGTCTGGATTTTTGGCAATGACGGCATCCAGCACCGCTTTGTGCAATGGCAAAGCTGCCTTGGGTGCATCTTTGCGCGTGGTGGAAATTTCAAAACTGGTGCGAAGCAAGGCGCCCAAGGCTTTGCTCATTTGCACAATCATGCGGTTGTGCGAAGCCACCAACATGCCCGTGTGAAAATGCATGTCGTGGGTGACATAGTCGCCGCCCTCTTCGATGGCTTTCTTCATGCCGTTGTAGGCGGCGGTGATGCCCTCAATGTCTGCAGGTGTAGCGCGCTCTGCGGCCAAGCGCACAGCCGCAGGTTCCACCACTTTGCGCAGCTCTTGCAAGTCTCGCAAAAACTCGGGGGTCAGGCCCGCTTTGGCTTGCCACGCAATGACATCGGTATCGAACCAATTCCAATTTTCTTCCGACAAAACGCGCGTGCCCACTTTGGGGCCAGTGAAAATCAGACCTTTGGCCACCAACGATTTGACCGACTCACGAATCACAGTTCGACTCACGCCCAGTTGCTCACACAGCAGGGGCTCCGGCGGCAAGCTTCCGCCTACGGGATATCTGCCCGCAACAATGGCCTCTCCTAAAAAATCGACGGTATTACCGTGGACGTTTTTGATCAAGTTCTGCACTCCGGCACAGGCGTTTTAACAGGCTCTCCTGCAAAGTGCGCGGCCAAATTGGCGAGTGCCAAAGCAGACATGGCTTTACGTGTTTCGACTGTGCCGCTGGCAATGTGGGGGGTGAGCACCACGTTGTCGAGCTTTCGAAGTTCGGCTGGCACATTGGGTTCGTCCACAAACACATCCAAGCCTGCGCCTGCAATGGTTTTCTTTTGCAGGGCTTCAATCAAGGCAACCTGGTCCACCACGGATCCGCGGGCCACGTTGACCAAGAATCCTTGGGGGCCAAGGGCCTTCAACACTTCTGCGTTGATCAAATTTTTGGTGGCCGCACCACCTGGGGTAATGACAACCAAATAGTCCACCTGGGACGCTAAATCAACAAGATTGGCCACATGCTTGTAGGCCACATCGGCGCGCGGGCTGCGGGTGTTGTAGCTGATGTCCATGTCAAAGGCGGCTGCGCGTTTGGCAATGGCTTGGCCAATTCGGCCCATGCCCACAATGCCCAGTTTGGCACCGGTCAATTTACGGGTCAGTTGGAAAGGGCCATCGAGCCAGTCCGCATTGCGGGTGAAGCGGTCGGCGGCTGGAATTTTGCGCGCCACGGACAGCAGCAAACCTAATGCCAAGTCGGCCACGTCGTCATTCAAAACATCGGGCGTGTGCGTCACCATGATGCCGCGCTTTTTGGCCGCGGCCACGTCAATGCCATCGTAACCAACGCCGCAAACAGAGATCATTTCCAAGGCGGGAAACAAGGCCATGTAGGCCGCATCAATTTTGGATTCACCCCCACCCACAAGGGCGCGGACACGACCAAAAACTTGGCGATCACGAATGTGATCACGCTCGTGCACCACATAGTTTTCTTGGAGGCCCGTGGTGAGAAACGGGGGGATGCGTGAGGTGACAACAACTTCAGGATGATGAATGCTCATGGTGAAAATCTCCGAGACACAAAACAGGCGCCACCGACTTCTCGGGTGACAGGTTTGAGGGTTTGCACGAGTGCCGTTGTTTGCACAAGTTCATGCAATTGCCTTATCATCATACGATAATATTTCAAACCTTCAACCCACCTTCCTTACAAAGCAACAGCCTATGTCACAAAGTCCTAAGAAAAAACCCGAAGACCTGCGCAGCCAACAATGGTTTGGCCGCCAAGACCGTGACGGCTTTGCCTACCGCAGCTGGGTCAAAGGCAAAGGCGTGCCGCACGATCAATTCGATGGCCGCCCGGTCATTGGCATTTGCAACACCTTCAGTGAACTCACACCTTGCAATTCGCACTTCCGCGCCTTGGCAGAGCAAGTCAAGATTGGCGTATACGAAGCGGGTGGCTTTCCATTGGAATTTCCCGTGATGTCTCTGGGCGAGACACTGCTGCGCCCCACCGCCATGCTGTACCGCAACTTGGCATCCATGGACGTGGAGGAAAGCATTCGCGGCAACCCCATCGACGGCGTGGTCCTCATGATGGGCTGCGACAAAACCACACCTTCTTTGCTGATGGGCGCTGCCAGCGTTGATTTACCCTCGATTGGCATTTCGGGTGGCCCCATGCTGAATGGCAAATGGCGCGGTCAAGAATTGGGTTCAGGCACAGGTCTCTGGAGCATGAGCGAGCAAGTGCGTGCGGGCACCTTGAAGTTGAACGATTTCTTTGAAGCCGAAAGCTCCATGCACCGCAGCCACGGCAGCTGCATGACGATGGGCACCGCCAGCACCATGGCCAGCATGGTGGAGGCCTTGGGCATTGGTTTGCCTGGCAACGCGGCCTACCCTGCTGTTGACGGCCGCCGCAATGTGTTGGCCCGCGAAGCCGGTCGTCGCATCGTGGACATGGTTCACAAAGACATCAAGATTTCGCAAATCCTCACACGTGAAGCCTTTGAAAACGCCATTCGCACCTTGGCCGCCATCGGTGGCTCTACCAATGCCGTGATTCACCTGATTGCCATTGCGGGTCGTCTGGGCGTCAACCTGAAGATTGACGATTTTGAAAAACTGGGCAGCGAGATGCCCAACATCGTCAACTTGCAGCCCTCTGGCGAGCACCTCATGGAAGACTTCTGCTATGCAGGCGGCTTGCCAGCCGTGATGAAAGAAATTCAACAATTCCTGCACAAAGACATCTTGACGGTGAGCGGCAAGACCGTTGCCGAGAACGTGGCCAATGCAGAAAACTACGACCCCCGCGTGATCAAAACCGTGGCTGCGCCCTTCAAAGAAAAAGCGGGCATTGCCATCTTGCGCGGCAACTTGGCACCTCGCGGTGCCGTGATCAAGCCCAGTGCCGCCACGCCTGCGCTGATGGTTCACACCGGGCGCGCCGTGGTGTTTGAAGACAGCGACGATTTCCACAAGCGCATTGACGACGAGTCTTTGGACGTCGACGAAACCTGCATCTTGGTGCTCAAAAACTGTGGCCCCAAAGGCTATCCCGGCATGGCCGAGGTGGGCAACATGCCATTGCCACCCAAGGTCTTGCGCAAGGGCATCACCGACATGGTTCGCATCAGCGATGCCCGCATGAGCGGCACGGCCTATGGCACCGTGGTCTTGCACACCACCCCTGAAGCGGCTGCAGGCGGACCTTTGGCTGTGGTTCAAAATGGCGACATGATTGAACTCAACGTGCCAGAGCGCAGAATGCAATTGCTCATCAGCGATGAAGAATTGAATGCACGTTTGGCCAAGTGGGTTCGCCCCGAGCCACAGCTCAAGTCGGGTTATTGGAAGCTCTATGTTGACACCGTGCTGCAGGCCGACGAAGGCTGCGACCTTGACTTCCTGGTGGGCAAGCGCGGCGCCTTTGTGCCCAAAGACAACCACTGATCTTCATTTATAGAAAGCATTCATCATGAAATTACTCGTTACCGGTGGCGCAGGTTTCTTAGGCGCACGCCTGGCCCGTGAAATCCTGAAAAAGGGCGAACTCAACGGTAAAAAAGTCACCGAGTTGCACATTGCCGATTTATTCCCAGCACCTGCCGATTTGTTGGCAGACCCGCGCGTCAAAGGCCATGCCGGCCCCATGCTAGAGCAAGGTCCTTTGTTTGAAAGCGGCTTTGATGGCGTGTTCCATTTGGCATCGGCCGTGTCTGGCGAATGCGAACAAGACTTTGACTTGGGCATGCGTTCCAACTTGGACAGCACACGCTTGTTGCTGGAAGGTTTGCGCAAAGCAGGCAACGTCCCGCGCATGGTGTTTGCCAGCTCGGTGGCCGTGTTTGGTCCAGACCCCAGCAACCCCATGCCCGACATCGTGACCGACAGCACGCTGCCCTCGCCCCAAACGTCCTACGGTACCCACAAACTCATGCTGGAATATTTGCTGGCCGACTTCACACGCAAGGGCTTTGTCGATGGCCGTGCAGCACGCTTGATGACGGTCACGGTACGCCCCGGCAAGCCCAATGGCGCGGCCTCATCTTTCTTCAGCGGCATCATTCGCGAGCCTTTGGCGGGTATGGAATCCATTTGCCCGGTAGACGAAAACGTATCGCACTCTGTTTCTTCACCCAACAACACCATCAAGTGTTTGATTGCGGTGTTTGAAGCCAGTCGTGAAGCCATGCAAGGCCGTTTGGCTTTGAATTTGCCAGGTCTCAATGTGACCGTGAAAGAAATGCTGAAAGCTTTGGAAGAAGTGGCAGGCCCTGACGTTCGCAAGCATGTCAAATTTGTTCGCAATGAGCAGATCGCTGGCATTGTGGCCAACTGGGCCAAAGGCGGTACGGCCCAACGCGCGGCCGCTTTGGGCTTGAAGCCCGATGCGTCTTTCAAAGACATCATTCAGCAATACATTGACGACTGCAAATTGCCTTACTACCCATCGCATGCGCTGGATGGTTTGAAGAAGTAAACATGCAACGCAAGTTGGTGGCCGTTGACTGGGGCACTTCTTCTTTAAGAGGAGCCCTGATCAACAGCGAAGGTGTGGTGCTGGAGAAACGCGCCTTTCCGCAAGGCATTCTGCAAGTGGCCCATGGGCAATTTCCAAACGTGTTGGCGCAACGCTTTGGCGATTGGACAACACCTGACACACTGTGCCTGATCTCTGGCATGGCCGGCAGCAAGCAAGGTTGGCGCGAAGCCCCCTACTGTCCTTGCCCCAGTGGCTTCGCAGACATTGCACAACATCTGCAATGGATTGAAGCAGACCGCATTGGCATTGTGCCCGGCTTGTCCACTTGGAATGATGACACGCCCGATGTGATGCGCGGTGAAGAAATTCAAATCTTTGGTGCGCTGTCAGCACAGCAAATCCAAAGCGCACGGTTTGTATTGCCAGGCACCCACAGCAAATGGGCACAGGTTGAAAACGGCAAAATTCTAGGCTTCAAAACCTACATGACCGGCGAGTTTTACGCCTTGCTCAGCCAGCACTCCATCTTGTCCAAAACTTGTCTGCCCGACGCACCTCTCAAAAAAGAAGTGTTTCTAGACGGCGTGATGCAAAGTCAAAAACCAGGCGGTCTGTTGCACCACGCATTTTCTGCACGCAGTTTGTCCTTGTTTGAAAAGCTCAACCCCGCACAAGCCAGCAGCTACATCTCAGGCTTGCTGATTGGCGACGAAATCAATTCGGCCAAAGCCGATTGGCCTGATGCACTGACCCCCTTGTTCATTTTGGGCAACGGCCAGCTGAGCCCGCGCTATGGCGCGGCCATGGAAGCTTTCTGCCTGTCGGCGACGACCCTCGCCGATGAGGTGACTTGGTCAGGCCTTTGGGCCTTGGCGCATCATTTGTTTCCGAACGATTTCAAGGTAAGCTAGCGCGCATGACACCTCTGCTTGCCAAATTTCATGCGCACATGGACAGCCTGCCTTTGGTGGCCATTTTGCGTGGCTTGCAGCCTGCAGAAGCCCTCGCTGTGGGCCAAGCCATCCTGAATGCAGGCTTTCATATTTTGGAAGTGCCGCTCAACTCACCTGACCCTTTGCGCAGCATTCAAATTTTGGCCGAGGCATTTCCACATGCTTTGGTTGGCGCAGGCACAGTCACCTCGGCCCAGCAAGTACGTGACATCAAAGCAGCGGGTGGACAACTCATCATCTCACCCCACTTGGACGACAATGTGGTGTGCGAGGCCGTTAACCTTGGTTTGATTTCACTGCCCGGAGTGGCCACACCCTCCGAAGCATTTCATGCCATATCGCTGGGCGCCCATGGCCTCAAATTGTTCCCCGCCGAAATGATCAGCCCAGCAGTGGTCAAGTCCATGCGAGCCGTGTTGCCGGCTCACATCCGACTCATTCCTGTGGGCGGCATTGGCACGCACAACATGACCGACTACCGCAAGAGTGGCGCATCGGGTTTTGGTATCGGTTCTGCACTGTTTGCACCCGGTAAATCAACACAGGCGGTGGCTGACTCGGCCACCGCCTTTGTTCAGGCTTGGCAAGCCAACACTTAACACTTCATTTCCCTGGTTTTTTTCTAACAGACACAATACGCTTTATGAGACTTCTACACACCATGCTTCGCGTTGGCAACCTTCAACGCTCGATTGATTTCTACACCAAGGTGATGGGCATGACATTGCTCAAAACATCTGAGAACCCTGAGTACAAATACTCATTGGCCTTCGTGGGTTACGGCAGCAACCCCGACCATGCAGAGCTCGAGCTCACCTACAACTGGGGTGTCGAGTCGTACGAGATGGGCACCGCCTATGGTCACTTGGCCATTGCAGTTCCCGATGCCTACGCAGCTTGCGAAAAAATTCGCAACGCAGGTGGCAAAGTCACACGCGAAGCAGGCCCTGTCAAAGGTGGCACCACCGTCATTGCCTTCATCACAGACCCCGATGGTTACAAAGTGGAATTGATTCAACGCAACTTTGCTTGAACCCCCGCCCCCAAATAAAAAGCCCTGAGTTTGACCTCAGGGCTTTTTCATTTCATCGCCAGATCAAGCGCGTTTGAATTGACAGGCTTCTCGCGCCAGCTGCTCGATGCGCGCCCAGTTACCTTGCGCCAACGCATCGGCAGGCACCAACCAAGAGCCCCCCACGCACGCCACGTTGGACAAACTCAAGAACTCAACAGCGTTTTGCGGTGTCACACCGCCTGTGGGGCAAAAACGCACATCAAAGAACGGGCCGCCCCACGCTTTCAGCATGGCTGGCCCCCCGGCTTGCATGGCTGGGAAGAATTTCAATTCGGTGTAACCATCTTCTTGCGCCATCATGATCTCGCTGCCTGTGGCCACGCCGGGCAACAAAGCCAAACCTTGATCGCGACAGGCTTGGCCCACCGCTGAGGTGTAGCCTGGGCTGACTGCAAACTTGGCGCCAGCATTGGCGGCGGCTTTGGCGTCGGCCGCACTGCGAACCGTACCTGCACCGACCACGGCATCGGGCACTTCTTTGGCAATGGCTTCCATGCAGGCCAAGGCTTGCGGCGTGCGCAAGGTCACTTCCAACATGCGAATGCCACCGGCCACCAAGGCACGCGCCATGGGCACCGCATGGGCCACATCGTTCAAGACGATGACCGGAATGACAGGGGCGTCTTGCATCACTTGCAAGGCGGTCAATTGAGGTGTTACAGCCATGTGCAGGCTCCTTCTTCAGCTTTGAGCGCATGTTTGCGCAAATTGGTAAACAGTTCTCGTCCCATGCCGCGGCTGTTGGCCGCTTGCAATTGTGCAGGCATGGTCACAGGCACTCGGGCGTTCCATGTTTCAGGGTCGACCAACACATGCAAAGTACCAGCAACAGCGTCCATGCGAACGATGTCACCGTCTTGGACACGGGCCAGTGGGCCGCCAGATGCCGCTTCGGGCGACACGTGAATGGCAGCGGGTACTTTACCGGAAGCGCCACTCATGCGGCCATCGGTCACCAAAGCCACTTTGAAACCTTGGCCTTGCAACACTGCCAAGGGCGGCGTGAGTTTGTGCAGCTCAGGCATGCCATTGGCTTGAGGGCCTTGCCACCGCACCACACACACCACGTCTTTGTTCATGCTGCCCGCTTTGAAAGCTTCGAGCAATTCTTCTTGTGAATTGAACACTTGCGCAGGGGCCTCGATCACGTGGCATGCCTCAGGTACAGCAGACACTTTGATCACGCTGCGACCCAAGTTGCCTTGGAGCAAACGCAGGCCGCCGGTTACGCTGAAAGGCGCCGTTGCAGGTCTGACCACCGTCTCATCTTTGGAAGCACCGATGTCTTCCCATGCCAGTTGTCCGTTGATACCGACGGGCTTTTGCGTGAATTCACGAATGCCACCCGCACGCACTGTGAGCACGTCAGCATGCATGTAGCCAGCGTCTAACAATTCACGAATGACATAGCCCGGGCCACCCGCCGCCTGGAATTGATTCACATCGGCACTGCCGTTGGGATAGACACGAGTAAGCAAGGGCACCACATCTGACAGAGCAGAAAAATCGTCCCAATCAATGACCAAGCCCGCAGCACGTGCCACGGCCACCCAGTGAATCAGGTGGTTGGTCGAGCCGCCCGTGGCCAGCAAGGCCACCATGGCATTGACGATGCAACGTTCGTCCACCAATTTGCCAATGGGCGTGAAGTTTTTGGCTTTGACCAATTGCAACACCGTGCGCACAGATTCACGTGTCAGTTCATGGCGAAGGCCATCACCTGGATTGACAAACGCGGTGCCCGGCACATGCAAGCCCATGGCTTCGAGCAACATTTGGTTGCTGTTGGCCGTGCCGTAAAACGTGCACGTGCCTTCGCCGTGATAAGCCGCAGACTCGGCCTTCAACAATTCAGCGCGGCCCACCAAACCTTGTGCCGCCTGCTCGCGCACTTTGGATTTTTCATTGTTCGACAAGCCGCTGCCCATGGGGCCCGCTGGCACAAACACGGTGGGCAAATGACCGAATTGCAAAGCACCAATCAACAAGCCTGGCACAATTTTGTCGCACACCCCCAGCATGAGTGCCGCATCAAACACATCGTGACTGAGCGACACAGCAGTTGACATCGCGATGACATCGCGACTGAACAAACTGAGTTCCATGCCCGGCGTGCCCTGCGTCACACCGTCGCACATGGCCGGTACACCACCGGCCACTTGGGCTGTGGCGCCCCACTTGCGCGCTTCATCTTTGACCAGGTCAGGATAGTGTTGAAACGGTGCGTGGGCAGACAGCAAATCGTTGTAGGCCGTGACCACGCCAATGTTGGGGCCGCGCTCTGTGGCACTGACCACAGGAATGGCGGCCAAACCAGAAGCCCGTGATTTGTCGGCCTCCGGCATGGCGGCAAAGGCATGCGCCACATTGGCACAGCCAAGACGGTCTGCGCCAGGTTTGCGTGCAGCAGCTTCGTCCACTTGCTGGAGGTAGGCAGCACGTGTCGCTTGGCTTCGCTGTGCAATGCGGGCGGTCACTTGGGCAACGGTGGCATTCAGGGTCATATGAATTGGATCAAAGTTGAAATACAGCTTGTAACTTTGTTACAGACCGAATGGTAACTCGACATCCTCACCTTTGGTGCACTCAGAGTTACAGACAGGTTACGAATTTTCTCAAAGAGGGGCTCCGGACCCTCTGGTTTACCCGCAAAATAGATGCATTCATTCCCGCCTGTCACTTTGAACAACTCTGACCCTCCCCGCGCTATGCGCCCCGATCAAGCGCTGTGCGAGCCCACCAAAGACGCCTTGCTGTCGCAATGGCCGGCTTCCCAAGACCTCTGGGTGTTCGGCTACGCCTCGCTGATTTGGCGTCCAGAATTTGAGGTGATTGAAAGTCATTTGACGAAAGTCCAGGGTTGGCATCGCGCATTGAAAATGTGGAGCCGCTTGAACCGGGGCACGCCCGAATGCCCTGGACTCGTGTTTGCTTTGCTCTCGGGCGGCAGCTGCCAAGGCATGGTTTTCAGAACACCCGCTGCTGACGTCGAAGAAACCATCGAAAAACTCTGGTTCCGCGAAATGCCCAACAGTGTTTACACACCGCGTTGGTTGCAGTGCGCAACGCCTCAAGGCCCGGTCAACGCACTGGCTTTTACCTTGCCGCGCAGCAGCCCAAGTTACACGGGTGACCTGTCCCCTGCTCAGTACAGGCACATCTTTCAAAGTGCCAAGGGCCGTTACGGCACCACCTTAGACTATGCTCAAGAAACTATGAACAGCTTGCAACAACACGGCATTCAAGACAAGGCCCTTGTGGCTTTGCTGGAACACGCCAAGGACTGAAAATGAACATCGCAGATTTGCGCAAGAGTTACGAGAAGGCAGAACTGAGTGAAGACGCCTCGGATGCCAACCCCTTGAAACAGTTTGAACGCTGGCTGAACGAAGCCATTCAATCCGAGGTACCTGAACCCAATGCCATGACCGTGGCCACAGTGGCCAGCAATCTACGCCCCAGTACACGCGTGGTGTTGATCAAGGGCTATGACGAGCGCGGCATTGTTTGGTACACCAACTACGAGAGCCGAAAAGGCCGTGAACTGGCGGGCAATCCTTTTGCAGCCCTGCAATTTCATTGGGTTGAATTGGAGCGTGTGGTGCGCATTGAGGGCCGCATGGAAAAAGTCAGCGACGAAGAAAGCGATGCCTACTTTCACAGCAGACCGTTGGATTCCCGCATCGGTGCTTGGGCATCACCGCAAAGTCAGGTGATCGACGGACGTACCGTGTTGGTGACCAACGCAGCCAAGTATGCCGCGCAATTCTTGTTGAACCCGCCCCGGCCGCCACACTGGGGTGGCTACCGGTTGGTGCCCGATGAATGGCAATTTTGGCAAGGCCGCAAAAGCCGACTGCACGATCGTTTGCGCTATCGCCTCATCGAAGGCGAATGGTTGCGTGAACGCCTAGCGCCTTAAGCTGGCAACAAGGGCAGCAACGCCATCACCAAAGACACGCTGATCAACGCAAAGGCTGTCGAGACAGCAACGGCAGCGGTCACCACGTCTTCTTCTTTTTGGTAGCGCTGCGAAAACAAAAATACATTGGCGCCGATAGGAAGGGCTGCAGCCACCACCATCACACTGAGGTGCAAACCGCGCATGCCCATGGCATAACCGCCAGCGGCCATGAGCAAGGGGTGCACAAATGTTTTCACCACAGAAATCTTCATAGCCCCTTTGAAATTTTCACCAATGGGCGTCTGGGACAAGGTGATGCCCACCAAGACCAATGCAACAGGGCCAAACGAAGCACCCAATAACTGCAAGGGTTTGTCAACGATCGGATGCAGGCCCAGACCTGTCTGTGCATAAATTAAACCCACCAGAATAGGCAAAGGCACGGGATGCAAAACAGCGCTCTTGATGGCCATGCCCACTGTTTTCAACATGTGCCGAGACTCCCCGTGTTCAGCGGCATGCTCATACGCCATTTGCAACTCCAACACCACGGTGGCCATGGTAAGAAGCACCAAGGCATGCAAAGAAATCAGGGTGAACAGCAGCACTTGTCCTGGCTCGCCATAGGCCAAACCAATGAGGGGCACACCAATCATGAGGGTGTTGCTGAAGATACTGGCGAGAGCCAATACCGAGGCCCGCGAATCACGGCCATACATCATCAGCATGATGAAAAACAAAGCACCCGCCACCACAAAATATTGGAAGACCGGCCGCAAGTCCAAAGATTCCAGATGGACAGAACTCATGGTTCTAAACAGCAAGGCTTGCGCCAGCACAAGAAACACCAAATTGGTCAAATCACGGACTGCGTCTTGCCGAACCCATTTGGCGCGACCGGCCACAAAGCCAATCGATATCAAAAAGACAACAGGCAACAGGGACGATAAAACAGGATGTTCAAAATTCATAAGTCCCTGATTATCAGGGCGTCACGCATCACGAGTTGCCACGCGCTGATTTAAAAGGTCGCCATCACGCCCAATTTGAAACTTCTACCAGGCAAAGGGGATTTGCCTGGTGCCGTGGTCGTCAAAATGGACGTGGCGCTGTAAGCCCATTGATTGCTGGCGTTGTCGAGCTTGGCAAACCAATTCAATGAAGCACCCGATACCTTTTGCTTGTAACTCACAAAGCCATGCCACAAGGTATAGGCCGCTGTGGCAGCACCGCCAGTGGGCACGCGCTCTTGTGCGGCATACCAATCAAAGCCCCAATCGGCACGCCACGGGCCTGCGGTGTGAATCAATTTGGCACCCAAGCGAAGGGGGGAAATTCTGGGCAAAGGCTCATTGATACTGAGATTCTGCGCCCGCACAGCATCGCCCTTGAGTGCCAAATCCAAGCTGCTGGTGGACTGTAGCAAACGCCATTGCGATGCTGTCTCAAAGCCTGTGAACTTGGCGCGCACACCTTGGTACTTTTGAACAGGCAAGCCCTCCTTCATTT
>CALEYZ010000094.1 GCA_937928195.1 uncultured Limnohabitans sp. | reverse complement strand
AATCTTTGGCTGACTTGGCCAAGTTTCCATTCACAACCAAAGCCGATTTGCGTGACAGTTACCCCTACGGCATGTTTGCGGTGCCGCGTTCGGGCTGCTCGCGCATTCATGCCTCCAGTGGTACCACCGGCAAACCGACGGTGGTCGGTTACACGCAGCGCGACATTGACACCTGGGCCACTGTGGTGGCGCGAAGCATTCGCGCAGGCGGTGCCAAGCCGGGTGACATGGTGCATGTGAGCTATGGCTACGGTTTGTTCACGGGCGGTTTGGGTGCCCACTACGGTGCAGAAAAGCTGGGTCTGACGGTGGTGCCTTTTGGTGGCGGCCAAACCGAGCGCCAAGTGCAACTCATTCAAGACTTCAAACCCGAGATCATCATGGTCACGCCCAGCTACATGTTGGCCATTGCCGATGAGTTTGAGCGGCAAGGCATTGACCCACGCAGCAGCTCTTTGCGCATTGGCATTTTTGGTGCTGAGCCTTGGACCAACGACATGCGTGCCGCCATTGAACATCGCATGGGCATTGATGCCGTCGACATTTATGGTTTGTCAGAAGTGATGGGCCCTGGCGTGGCCAGCGAATGCATTGAAACCAAAGATGGCCCCACCATTTGGGAAGACCACTTCTATCCTGAAATCATCAACCCCGAAACGGGTGAGCCCGTGGCCGATGGCGAGATGGGTGAGTTGGTGTTCACCAGTTTGACCAAAGAGGCTTTGCCCATCATCCGTTATCGCACGCGCGACCTGACACGCTTGTTGCCGGGCACGGCACGCACCATGCGCCGCATGGAAAAAATCACAGGCCGCAGCGACGACATGATGATCATTCGCGGCGTGAACGTGTTCCCCTCGCAAATTGAAGAGCTCATTTTGAAGCGCCCTGAGTTGGCACCGCACTACCAATGTGTGTTGACGCGCGAAGGCCCCATGGACAATTTGAAAGTGGCCGTTGAAACGCGTTCAGGCATGAAGCCCGACAGCATGGAAGCCCGTGCTGCCGCCAAGATGTTGCAGCACGAAATCAAGGTCTACATTGGCTCTAGCGTCGAGATTGACTTGCGCGCCGAAGGTGGCATTGAGCGCAGCCAAGGCAAGGCCAAGCGCGTGCTGGACCTGCGTGGCAAGTAAATCGGTTTAAGCTGCCCCGTCCAGCCAAGCGCTGGTGCGGGCGTTGTGCGAAGTACTTGTTTGGCTTAAGCGCCAAGTGTGCACATCGGTGGGCAAGGTCAGTGGCAGGGCAAACACTTTTTGATCGCGTGTGACGGTGGCCACGGCTTTTTTCTCATTGCCCAACAGCAGGGTCAGGTCATCGAGTTTTTTCAAGCGCCATGTTTGTGATTTGGCTTTCGGGCTGGCCACCGCCCACCATTCATCCCCTGCGGCCATGCCAGCTTTTTCTGCAGCACCGCCGCGCAGAACGGCTTTGATTTGCACCACACCTTGCACCTCGGCCACGCGCAGGCCCAAGCGCTGCGCCATTTGCGGTGCATCTTCGTGCACCACCACGCCGTGTGAGGACAGCAAAGTTTTGAGCGGCAACTCTTGGGTGCTGTGTACCCAGGCTTTGATTTCTTTCTTCCAGCTTCTGCCGGTTTGCGCTTCGAGTTCGGCCAACAAATCGGCTTCACTCAAAGGGCCACCTTTGCAGCGAGCCCACAAACCGCGCATCACGGCGTCCAAATTGGACGTGCCTTCTGAGCGCATGCTGAGGTCAATGCACAAAGCGACCAGCGCACCCTTGGTGTAGTAGCTGATGGTGGCGTTGGGGGTGTTTTCGTCTTGGCGGTAGTACTTCACCCACGCGTCAAAACTGGCTTGCGCCACGCTTTGAACTTGGCGGCCTGGTGCCTGCAAGACCAAATTGATGGTTTTGTTGAGCAGTTTGAAATACTGCGCATCGTCAATCAATTTGGCACGGCGCAGCAGCAAGTCATCGTAGTAGCTGGTGAAGCCTTCAAAGAACCACAACAGTTCGGTGTAGTTCTCTTGGGTGTAGTCATAGCGTTTGAACTCGGCGGGGCGAAGCTGCTTCACATTCCATGTGTGGAAGTACTCGTGGCTGATGAGGCCCAACAAGGTGACATAGCCTTCTGACATTTTCTTCATGTCCAAAGAAGGCAAATCACGCCGGTTGCAAATGAGGGCCGTGGAATTGCGATGCTCTAAGCCGCCATAGCCTTCTTCCACCGCATTGAGCATGAAGACATAACGTTGGTAGGGCGCGTTGGCTGCGGGCTTTTTCTCATGCCAAAACTTGATTTCAGCTTCGCAAATTTTTTGAGTGTCGGCCAGCAAACGTGTGCCGTCAAACGAGGCCATGGCACCCGCCACCACAAACTCGTGGGGGATGCCACAAGCCGTGAATTGACCGCGCCAAAAGTTACCCATCTCAAAGGGACAATCGACCAGCTCGTCGTAATGCGCCGCCACATACTCGCCAAAGCCTTGCTTGTTGACCTTGACGCTGGTTAAGCCAGTGGCCACAGACCAAGTTGAGTCTTTGGGTGCCTTGAGGGTGAGCACATGGGGCGTGTCTTCTTGGCCGTGTACACGCAGGCAAACGCTGGTGCCATTGAAGAAACCGCGTTGGGTGTCAAGCCAGGCAGTGCGCACAGAATTGTCAAAGGCATAGACTTCGTAGGTCAGCTCAAGGGCGGCGGTATTTTTGCAATCGAAGCGCCATTGGCTTTTGTGGTCCTGAAAAACCGCCACCGCTTTGCCGCCTTGTTTGGCTTTGAGGTTTTGCAAATGCTTCGAAAATTCGCGCACCAAATAACTGCCAGGAATCCACACGGGCAGTGACACGACCTGGCCCGCATCGGGTTTGGCAATGTGCAAAGAAATTTGAAAGAGGTGGCTGTGGGTTTGACTGGCGTCGACGGTGTAATGAATGGCGGACATTTTTTAAAATTCAAGTGGCGGCAGCGCCAATCAGACAACTCAGGGCGGCAATAACGGTGAGGTGCAAACGCATGGGCAACCATTCTTGCAAGCCTGCTTCAAGGTAAGCTTTGCGATCGACGGTGTAGCAAATCACCAGAATGAAGGCCAACAAAGGCAAGCCCGCATAGGCTGGCATGGTGATGGCAATCCAGGCCAGCAAAGAGGGCACCACACCCCAGCCAAAGTTGAACAAGGGTGCGTTGTGCATGCGCGCCACATTTTTAAAGCCAATGCCCCAGTGAATGCCGCCTAAAAAAGAAACGATGGCGGCGCCGTAGCCCGCCATGGCCAATGTCACAAAGGGGTGCAAGTCGGCATCGATCAGCCACATCAACACGGCCATGCCCACAAATGGCACCAGCCCTGCATAGGCCAACTGCTTGACGTGCTTGCGGGTTTGATCTGCGTGGGGGTTCATGGTTTGACCGAGTTCAAGAGCGATTCAATTTGGGCCGCTTCAATGGCGCCTGGCACGCGTGTGCCGTCGGCCACAAAAAGCGTAGGCGTGCCGTTGATGTGATGCTTTTTGCCAAATTCCACAATGGCTTCGATGTTGTGGTTGTCGCAGGTGGCAACAGGCGGTGTGACGCCTTGCAGCATCCAATCGTTCCAGGTTTTGGCGCGGTCTTTGGCGCAGGCAATGTTGCGCGATTTGACTTTGGAGTCTTCGCCCAGGACGGGGTACATCATGTGGTAAATCGTGACGTTGTCGATCTTTTGCAGATCGCGTTCAAAGCGTTTGCAATAGCCGCAATTGGGGTCGGCAAAAATCACCAGCTTGCGTTTGCCGTTGCCTTTCACTTGGGTGAAGGCGTATTTGAGGGGCAGGCTGTCAAAGGGCACGGCCGACAGTTTGTCGTTGCGTTCTTCGGTCAGGTTGCGTTTTTGTTTGGTGTCGATGAGCGCACCCTGAATCAGGAAATCGCCTTTGGCATCGGTGTAAAAAATCTCGTTGCCTTGCACGCGAATTTCAAACACACCGGGCATGGGCGTCTTGCTGATCTCTTCAATTTTGGGGAGTGAAGGCAGTCGATCGGCCAATGTTTTTTTGAGGTTGGCGTCTTGCGCCCAAAGGCTGGCGCTACTGAGGAGCAGGCAGGTGGCGGTGAAAGCTTGAATCAAGCGCATGGGTTCAAATTCCTAAGGTGGCAAGGTTGGCAGTGCACGTGTTTCAAGCGGCAGACTTCATGGCCTGTTGGGCCATCCATTTTTTAAGCGGGCTGAGTTGGTTGAAGCCGGACATGCCCCAGTTGCGAAGTTTTTGCAGGGGGGCAGAAGGCTGGGCAAACAAAGTTTGAAGACCGTCAGTGACGCAGCTTAAGGCCAGCACCTCTGCTTGGCGTGCGCGCTCGTAGCGGCGCAGCAATTTGTGATCGCTCAAAGGCCGCCAAAACTCCTTGGCCTGAATGACACGTGCCAACTCGGCCACATCGCCCAAGCCGACGTTCAAGCCTTGGCCCGCCAATGGATGCATGGCATGCGCTGCATCGCCCGCCAACACAAAGGCCTGCGGCTTGTGGCTCGCGTGGGTGGGCGGCATGTCGCCGATCCACTTGTCGGCTTTGGCCAATTGCAGAGGCCACACTGCGCGTTCGCTGATGAGTTGAATGTGGCCCGCGGACAGTTCGCAAGCACTTTCAAGTTGGGCACAAAAATCTGCGGCATCTGTTTGCAAAAGTTCTTGTGCCCGGTTGGGCGTGAGCGACCAGACCACGGCCCAGTCGTGGCTGCTTTCTCCGCCAATGGGCAAGAAGGCCAAAATTTCGGGGCCGTGTGTGTTTTGAAACCACTGCCGAGCCACTTGATGGTGGGGGGCTGTGGTTTGAATGCGGCAGGCCAGGGCGTGTTGTGCGTAGTGCTTCACGTCAAAGTTCACACCCAACTCTGCGCGGGTTTGGCTGGCGCGGCCTTCGCAAATGACCGTCAGAGGCGCCTGCACAGGCTCTGACATTTCTTCAATGTAGGTTTGAAAGCCCACCGCTTGTGCCAATTTGGCTTCTAGCACGGGCACGTCGATCATCCAGTTCAAGGCTTCAACGCCTTGCTCCGCTGCGTCAAAGCGCAAGTCTCCGCCCTGGTCGCCCTGAATTTGCATTTGCAAAATGGGCGTACAGGCTGTGCCTTCTGGCCAGCAACGCAAGTCGGTGAGCAATTGTTTGGCGGCCGCATTCAAGGAATAGGCGCGCACATCGCTGTGCCCTGTGTCGGTCGTGTCTGCAGCCCCTTTGTGAACCAAGGCCACGCGCAATTGCTGTGCGGCCAGCAACAAGGCCAAGCTGCGGCCCACGATGCCGGCGCCTCGAATGCAGACGTCAAAGGGGGTGGAGGAGTGCGTCATGGGGTGAATTGTAGAAGGCGATCAAAGCCCTTCGTCCCAGGCCAGTTGAATTCCGTGCTGGGCTTGCAGAGCCGCCAGGTCTTCTGGCGTGTCCATGTCGACGAAGTAGTGCACATTGGGTGTGGGCCAAGGGTGAAAATGGCTGGGATTGCGTTGACGCCATTCTTTGCCACCGGGCAGTTTGGACGCGCCTGCATTTCCCAAGCTTTGCCCATTGTGGAGGAGGTCGGCCATGACGGCTTTGCGCAACATCACAGGATTACCAGGTTGGGACACTTGCTTAGTTTGCGTTAAAGCTGAGATTTGCGGTTGGAGCATCTGCGTGCCCGCAGGCGCGTGTTTGACCGCCGCCACCAAGTCCTGAAGGTCTTGGGTTTCAAGGAGGGGTTGGTCTGCCAATGCCACCATCAGCCAGTCGGGCGCGAGGGTTTGGGCCTTGGCCAGGCCCAGGTGCAAGGAGCTGTTTTGGCCGTCGGTCGGCTGTGGATTGAGAACCCGGTGAAGGGCCATGCGCCTGACAGTGGCATGGTCAGGTGCTGAATCCAGGGCCCTTTGCACCGCATCTGCATGGTGACCCAACACCAGCACTGTTTCGTCAATGCCAGCGGCTTCTAGGCGCGCCAGCAGGCGCTGGAGCAGGGTTTGACCGTCACGTTTCAGCAAGCATTTGGGCCGTCCCCCCATGCGGGACGCGGCACCCGCCGCCAGCACAATGGCCACCACGCGCAGGCGTGGACAGGGGTGGCCGGGCGTTGCCAAGGTGCATTCAGAACGGGCTGGGGTCATGGTTGGAAATTAGACCACGCACACCCTTTAAAATCACGGATTGTTCGAAGAATCCAAGAAAGTCCTCCATGAGCCTCAAATGCGGCATTGTGGGCCTGCCCAACGTTGGCAAGTCCACCCTTTTCAACGCCTTGACCAAAGCTGGCATTGCGGCCGAAAACTACCCTTTCTGCACCATTGAGCCCAATACCGGCGTGGTGGAGGTGCCCGATCCGCGCTTGCAAGAGTTGGCCGCCATCATTTCCCCCGAGCGCATCGTGCCCGCCATTGTGGAGTTTGTGGACATTGCGGGTTTGGTGGCCGGTGCCAGCACAGGCGAAGGCTTGGGCAACAAATTCTTGGCCCATATCCGTGAAACCGACGCCACCATCAACGTGGTGCGCTGCTTTGAAGACGACAACGTGATCCACGTGGCTGGCCATGTGGATCCGATCTCCGACATTGAAGTCATTCAAACTGAGTTGTGCTTGGCCGATTTGACGGCGGTGGAAAAAGGTTTGCACCGCGTGCAAAAAACGGCGCGTTCTGGCGACAAAGAGTCGATCAAGTTGGTGGCCATTTTGGAAAAATGCCAAGCCGCCCTGAACGAAGGCAAACCTGTTCGCACCATTGAGTTCAGCAAAGAAGAACGCCCATTGCTCAATCAATTCTTCTTGATCACGGCCAAGCCCGCCATGTTTGTGGCCAATGTGGCCGAAGACGGTTTTGAAAACAATCCTTTGCTCGACAAATTGAAAGCCTACGCTGCGGCACAAAACGCACCGGTGGTGGCCATTTGCGCCAAGCTCGAAGCCGAAATGTCAGAAATGTCGGAGGAAGACCGTCAGATGTTCTTGGAAGAGTTGGGCCAATCCGAGCCGGGGCTGAACCGCTTGATTCGCTCTGCCTATGCCTTGCTGGGTTTGCAAACCTATTTCACCGCTGGCGTGAAAGAAGTGCGCGCTTGGACCATTCATGTGGGCGACACAGGTCCCCAAGCAGCAGGTGTGATTCACACGGATTTTGAAAAAGGCTATATCCGTGCGCAGACCATTTCCTACGAAGACTTTATCGCCTACAAGGGCGAGCAGGGCGCCAAAGATGCCGGCAAGATGCGGGCTGAGGGCAAGGAATACGTCGTCAAAGATGGCGATGTGATGAACTTCTTGTTCAGCAGTTAAGGCGCCGATGGACGTCCGTCCATCTGTGCTTCTTCTTGCGCTAAATTTTCGATCACTTTCAAAAGCACCTTGCGCGTTGTCAGGAGCTCGGCTTGGCTGACGCCATGCACTGCCACGTGATTGACGTCGACAGCCAAGGGCACCAAAGCTTTTTTCAAAGCTTTGCCCTTGGGGGTGAGGTGCACATACATGTTTTTGCGATTCTCAGGTTTTTGTTTGCGCACCACATAACCCAAGGCATCCATGGCTTGGATGGCGCTGAAGGTGGTGGGCTCCATCACACCTGCTAAGTCGCTGAGTTCCTTTTGGGTCAGGCCATCCGATGTCCAAAGAATTCGCAAAAATGTCCAATGCCCAAACGACACATTGTATTTTTGCAAACGCACTTGCAGTCGTTTGTTGAAGGCCCTGCCAGCATCACGAACCAAGTGGGCCAGGCGATCATCGGGCACGGACTCGTGCCAGTGTTTCAAAATACTTTGGGTGTTTCCAGGGATCTTAGTGGCCATCTTGCACTCCCACTTGGTGGTGCATCAGTACCGCGTGTTGATGTGTTGCAGCTTCCAAGATGCCCAAACAAACTTCGGTGCTGGCGCGAGACCAGGCGCCGCTGTGCGTCAATGCGCCCGAACCTCGGAGGTTTTGAAACAGCTCGTCAATAACCTCTTTGCGCGGATAAGCCGGTTCTGGCAATGCTTCGAAATATTCTTTGTCTGGGCCATAGACCCACATACCTAAGGGCGTTAAACGAATGTCGCCTTTGTCACAGCTGACCACAACGGGGCCAAAATGTTGATAGGCATTGCTGGTGATGGCTGCGGGCACATACAAAGGACCACCATAGTTGCGTGCGGCCTTGAGGCTTGATTCTTCGTCCGTGTTCTGGGTTGTTTCTAGCCTGCGACGCGCCTGGCCATAACGCTGCGCGCTTTCGTTGGCAGGTTTGGGCTGACCAATTTCGCCCACATGGTCCATCCAGACATCACTGTCAAAGTGGCCGTAACCGTTGTAGGTGACTGAGGCAAAAGCCATGTTTTCAAATTGCAGCAGTGCACTGTAGGCACCCTCGGTGGGACGTGTGGCATCCCATTGGCCAGTGCAAGCTTGCACACTGCGCACTTTGCCGCCACCCAACAGACGCACCACATCGATTTGATGGGCGGCTTGGCTGTGGATCACGCCGCCACCCAATGCGGTGTTCAATTCTTCAGGACGTCTAGGTCGGTATAAAAAGTCGGTGTAGTTGAGGGCTGTGATCATGCGAACCTGTCCCAACTGACCTGATGCAATCAGCTCGCGTGCGCGCAACACGGGTGCATTGAAGCTGTGGCTGTGACCTACCATGAGTTGCACGCCTGCTTGCTGGCAGGCGTCCATCATGCGGGTGCATTCCTCTAAAGAAATGGCCATGGGTTTTTCGACCCAGCAATGTTTGCCATGTTGGGCGGCCATCTGAACATGCGCAGCGTGGTATTGATGCGGTGTTGCAATGTAGATCACCTCGACGTCGGGCAAGGCACACAAAGCTTCCACGCTGTCGACGGTGATGGCCTGAAAATCTTTTTCAAACTGCGCTCTGGCTGCCGCAATCGGATCGGTGGCTGCCACCAGCTGAATACGAGGGTCTTGCAAGAATGTCGGCAACATCAAAGTGAAGGCCCGGCCTAAGCCAGCAACGCCTATTTTGATGCTTGAAATGTTGTCGCTTGCCATGTTCACAGGTCAATTTCAATCAAGTCGTTGGGTGAGCTGGCACGTGACACACAGACCATGATGTGGGTCGACTTTTCAGCTTCATTCAACACAAAGTCGCGGTGTTCTACAGTGCCAGATACCAATTTTGTTTTGCAGCTGCCGCAAGTACCGCTTTCACATGAACTGGGGACGCGGTAGCCTGCTTTGCGTAGCGCTTCCAAAATACTTTCGGTTTCGGCAACGGGCAATACTGTTTGCGATTGCGATAACTTAATGCTGAAGGGACTGTTGGCGGCTTGAGACGAAGCGCTGGCCCCAAAGCTTTCAAAATGCACGCGGCCTTGTGGCCAGTGGCCGCTCATGTCTCGCACGGCATCCATCAAGCCCTGCGGTCCGCAGCAGTAAATGTGAGCTTGACTGGGTTTTTCCAGCAGTGGCCAAAAGTCCAAGCCTGCGTCGGGGTTGCCGCCGTCAAAGTGAAAACTGACTTGCCCCGCGCTTTCCAAGGCCAGCAACTCAGGCATGAAAGCGGCGCCTTCTGCATCGCGTGCGCAGTAATAAAACCGAAAGTGACCCTGCCCACTGTCTGCCTTCACTCTGGCCATTTGCCTGGCCATCGACAACAAGGGCGTGACACCAATGCCACCTGCAATGAAGATCACCTCATTGGCGTTGTCTAGCAACTCAAAATCATTTCGGGGTGACGAGACGCTGAGTAAATCGCCAGCTTGAACTTGGTCCACCATGCTTTGCGAGCCACCCCGTCCGTTTCTTTCCAGCTTGATGGCGATCTCGCAAAAACTTGTTTCCGCTGGATCATTGCAAAGCGAGTAATTGCGGCGTTGACCTGCGGGGGTTTGCACGGTGATGTGCGCGCCTGCTTTGAAGGAGGGCAATGCTTGGCCTTGAGGGTGAGCCAATTTAAAGTGCCAAATGTCTTTGGCCACTTGGCTTTTGTGCTGCACCAGCAAAGAAGAAAATTCTGGGTCAATCGCTTGGGTCATTGAGAGTGCTGTGGTGAGTCTTGGCCAAAGATCAGTTAAGAAAAGGGTCTGTCAAATGTAAAACTTGACATCGGTCATGTTTTTCCATTATCTTAGAGCCCTAAGAATAATTTCGCAAGTGTCAAACAACTTGAACTTGCGCTCTGAATGCCCAAACCATGATCACCCCTGAAGAAAATGACTTGCTGTGCCGCGTTGAAGGCCAAGCGCCCATGGGGCAACTCATGCGCCGTCAATGGATTGCCATTTGTTTGATCGAAGAAGTGTCTGAACCCGATGGCACGCCCATCAAGGCCAGAATTTTGGGCGAAGACTTGGTGGTCTTCAGAGACACCAAAGGTCGCGTGGGCGTGATGGACGAATATTGTCCGCACCGCAAAGCTTCCTTGGTCTATGGCCGCAACGAGGACTGCGGCTTGCGTTGCCTCTACCATGGCTGGAAGATGGATGTGGCGGGCAATGTCGTGGACATGTCTTCCGAGCCTGCGGGCAGTGGTTTGGTTGAAAAAGTCAAACACCGCGCATATCCCACGCATGAGTGGGGCGGCTTTGTTTGGGCTTACATGGGGCCACCCGAGCACCAACCCGAATTCACGCCTCCCCCTTGGGCGCCCAATGCCGAGTCGCGTTTGGCAGTGGCCAAGATCATCATTCCTTGCAATTGGGCGCAGATCTTGGAAGGGCAAATTGATTCTGCCCACAGCTCCAGCTTGCATTCCTCCGACATGGTGCCTGCGCGTGTTGATGGCGCCAAGGCCACCGACACCCAATGGCTGCGACCTTCGACCGACAAATCGCCGCGCATGCAAGTGGAGCGCACGCCCTATGGCTTCAGGTATGCAGCCATACGCAGGCCGATCAAGGATGCGCAAACCCACGACTATGTTCGCAGTACCGTGTTTGTGGCACCAGCCTCCGCCCTCATTCCGCCCAATGATCAGTACAACGTGGCCAACATGAATGTGCCCATCGACGATCACCACACAGCCTTTCACTTCATGGCTTGGGGCTCTCCCGATACAACGCCTGATCATGAAACTTGGCGTGCATTTTTGCATGCGCAAGTGGGCCCCGATTTAGATCCGCAATACCATCCCAAGCGCACGCACGAGAACCGGTTTGGTCAAGACCGTGCCGCCATGAAAGCGGGCAATTTCACAGGCATTCAAGGCATTCCCAATCAAGACATGGCCATGTGGGTGTCGATGGGCCCCATCGTGGACAGAACGTTCGATCGATTGGGCGCATCCGACTTGGCCATCGTGGAGTTCAGGCAAAGAATGCTGCAGGCCGTTCGCAGCTTCATGGCTGGTGAAACGCCCATTGGCACCGGCGAGAACCACATTCCTGCGCAGGTTTGTGCCTATCAATCCATCATCCCTAAAACCACAGACTGGCGTGAGTTTGACGCCCAACCCGTCTGATCTGTTGAACGCTTGGAGACATTTATGAAACGTCGCGATCTGTTGGCAGTTTCTGCCGCCCCTTGGTTGGCCGGCATGCAAATGCCTGCTTGGAGTCAAAGCACATTTAATTTCACCAAGGCCGTCAAATTCATCGTGCCTTATGCACCTGGTGGCTTGCCAGATACCGTTGCGCGCGTGTTTGCGCAGCGCATTGGTGAGCGCATTGGCCAAGGGGTTGTGATTGAAAACAAACCAGGTGGCAATGGCGTGGTCTCTGCGCAGGCTTTGGCCAGCAGTCCCAATGATGGGCACACTTTTTTGGTGACGGATGGATCCATGTTCTCCATCAACCCCCTCATTTACAAAAGCTTGGCCTATGATTTGAAACGCGACTTTGCACCAGTGACTTTGCTAGCGCGCTCGCCCTTGTATTTGGCTGTGCATCCCAAAGTGCCTGTGAACACTTTGCAAGAATTTGTGCAATACGTCAAAGCGCGGCCCGATCAACTCAACTATGGTTCTTCTGGCATTGGCAGTAGCCACCACCTCACCATGGAAGCCATGAAGGCGGCCTTGGGCATTGACATCCGGCATGTGCCTTTCAGGGGCTCGGGTCAATCGGTGCCGGCCTTGGTGGGTGGTCAGGTTGAGTGCTTGTTTTCAGCCTTGCCTTCTTTGGCCGGGTTTGCAAAAACCAACCAAGTCAAAATTTTGGGCAGCAATGCAGGACAGCGCTCATCTTTGATGCCGCAAGTGCCCAGCATTTCTGAAATCATTCCCGGTTTTGATTTCGCCGTCATCATTGGTGCGCTTGCGCCAGCCAATGCGCCAGCAGGCGCCATTGCACGTTTGAGTGCAGAGGCTGCAGCGGTGAAAAATCATCCCGAACTCTTAACCACCTTGGGCACCGCAGGCATTGATGCTGTGGGCAGCACAGCCGCTGACTATGGCAAAGCCATTCAGTCCGAAAACGAACGATTGGCCAAAGCAGTCGCTTTGGCTGGCTTGAAACCAGAATAAGGAAACTCAATCATGGCCAAACTCCCTCTTAGCTTTGCTTGCTGGAACTACGATCGCACACGCGCCCTCATGGACGGCAGCGTTCAAGTCGACGGCATCGATTTGAACTACCTCAACTTGCCCGTGGAGGAAACCTTCTTTCGCATGGCACGTTTCCGTGAGTTCGATGTCTGCGAAATGTCGCTCTCATCGTATTGCGTGTCTTTGCACAAACCCGATCGTCCTTTCATTGCGATTCCGGTGTTTCCCTCACGCTTCTTCCGCCATTCTTGCATCTATGTGAATGCCAACTCGGGCATCAACGAACCCAAAGATTTGATCGGCAAACGCATTGCCAGCCCCGAGTACCAAATGACCGCACCTGTGTGGATACGCGGCATTTTGCAAGACCACTATGGTGTGCCTGTCGATGCGCAGCCTTACCTTTTCGGTGGCGAAGAAGAAACGGGCCGCATTGAAAAGCAAAAGCTGAATCTGCCGCCTAACATTCAAGTGCACCCTATTCAGCCACACCAAACTTTGTCGCAAATGCTGCACGACGGTGAACTCGATGCGCTCTACACCGCGCGCATGCCTTCGTCGTTCTTGAAGGGCGATGGCAAGGTCAAGCGCTTGTTTGAAAACTACGTCGACATTGAGCGCGCGTACTACCGTCAAACCAAAATTTTCCCCATCATGCACACTGTGGTGATTCGCCGTGAAGTGTATGAAGCCAATCGCTGGATTGCGCAATCGCTCACCAAAGCCTTCATTGAAGCGCAGCGCCGCACGTACGAAGATTTGTACGAAACAGCAGCACTCAAGGCCATGTTGCCTTGGTTGACCGCCCATGTGGAAGATGCACGTCGTGAATTTGGCAATGACTGGTGGTCGTATGGTTTGGAAAACAACCTGAACGTGTTGGAAACCTTCACGCGTTACCACCAAGAACAAGGTTTGTCACCCCGCAAACTCAGCCCGCAAGAATTGTTTGCACCAGAATCGCTGGAAGCTTTCAAGATTTAAATCCCTTCGCGCTGCGTGAGTTCACGCGCGTGAAATTCACAAGGTCCGCCTCATGGATATTTTGCTCAACACCGATACGGTGTTGATCGTTGCAGCTTGCGCTGCAGCGATCCTGTTTGGCGGCATCGTCAAAGGCACATTGGGCGTTGGTTTGCCCTTGTTTGCTGTGCCGATCATGTCACTCATGATTGGCAGCACCCAAGCCATTGCGCTGGTGGCCGTGCCGGTGCTGGTCTCCAACATATGGCAGGCCTGGCAAGAGGCCAGTTGGAAAGCCAGCATCAAACGCTTTTGGCCTTTGATGTTGACGCAGGCTGTTATGACAGTCTTTGCAGTGCATTGGACTTTGTCTTTCAGTGTGAAGCAACTCAACATGTTGGTGGCGTTTGCCGTGGTGCTGGCGGTTGTTTCCATGTTGTTCAAACCCAGCTTCCAAATTCCACCGAAAAAAGAGCGGTGGGTGGGAGCCTTGGTTGGCACCTTGTCGGGCATGCTGGGCGGCGTGTCCTCTCTCATGGGCCCCATCCTGATCAGTTACATGATGTCTTTGAAGTTGCAGCGCGATGAGTTTGTGGGCTGCATCAGTGTCATTTACTTGAACGCGGCATGGCCGTTGTACCTTGCCATGTATGGCTTTGGCCGCATGGAGCTGATGGACTTGGGCTATTCATTCTTGGCCTTGGTGCCCATGGCCTTGGGCTTGAAGACGGGGCAGAAGCTGCGCCACCGTTTGAGTGAAGACGCTTTCAGAAAAGTGCTGCTGGCCTTTTTGGTGTTGGTGGCCAGCTTGTTGGTGTTGCGTTAAAGCGTTTGGTTTGCTGTTTTAAAACACCCACAACAACAAAGACGTCATCACCACATAGCGCAGCAATTTGCCAATGGCCATGTAAATGGCACAGGGCAACAGCGGCATCTTGAGCCAACCGGCCACCGCGCAAAGTGGATCACCGACGCCAGGCAGCCAAGACAACAAGCAAGCCTTGGGGCCCAGTTTCTCAAGCCATGCCAGTGCTTGGCCGTGAAACTTATCGCCCCAGCTGGTGCGCTCGGGCTTGGTGAGGTTTTGATTTTTTCTAACAAGTTCTAATGCTCGGTGCGCGCCATAGCCCATCCACCAGCTGACCATGCCGCCCAAGGTGTTGCCTGCGGTGGCCACCAAAATGGCCGACCAAAATAAGTCGGGGTTGAGCTTGATCAAACCAAAAACGGCGGGCTCGGAGCCCAATGGCAGCAAGGTGGCGGAGATGAACGAAATCAGAAACACGGTGGACAAACCGTGTTCCGGAAACGCCAGCCATGCCAAAAGCTGCGTGAGGTGAGGGGCGAACCAATCTTCCATGTTGAGCAGAGTGTAGCCAAAGGTTTCAATTTTGAAATTTCTTTGAAAATAATTCCCTTGCTCAAAAATTAAGCAATACAATCGTGCCTCCTTTTTGAGCAGTGTTCCT
>CALEYZ010000093.1 GCA_937928195.1 uncultured Limnohabitans sp. | reverse complement strand
TGGTCGTAAGACATGGCGAAGTAGTTCATGGGGCGAACCACCACTTGACCGTTTTCAACCATGGCGCGATCTTTGGTGGCGTGCACGCCCAAGATGGCAGACTGTGGTGGGTTGATGATGGGGGTCGACATCATGGAGCCAAAGGTACCGCCGTTGGAGATGGAGAACGTACCGCCGGTCATGTCTTCAATGCCCAACTTACCGTCTTTGGCCTTCGCGCCAAATTCAGCAATTTTCTTTTCGATGTCGGCAAAGCTCATTTGGTCGGCGTTGCGCAAAATTGGCACCACCAAGCCGCGGGGTGAGCCCACCGCAATGCCGATGTCAAAGTAACCGTGATACACAATGTCGTTGCCGTCTACAGAGGCATTGAGCACAGGGAACTTCTTCAAAGCGTGAACTGCTGCTTTGACGAAGAAGCTCATGAAGCCCAACTTGATGCCGTGTTCTTTTTCGAACCGGTCTTGGAAGCGCTTGCGCATTTCCATGACAGGCGCCATGTTGATTTCATTGAACGTTGTCAAGATGGCATTGGTCGATTGCGATTGCAGCAAACGCTCGGCCACACGTGCACGCAAACGTGTCATGGGCACGCGCTGCTCTGGGCGATCACCCAAATTGACTGAAGGTGCAGCCACTTGCGGCAATGAAGATGTCGGCACGCCAGTTGGAATAGACACTTGCGCAGCAGGCTTGGCACCGCCTGCAACAGCTGACAGCACATCACCTTTGGTGACGCGACCATCTTTGCCAGATCCGGCCACTGAACCAGCGGCCAAGTTGTTGTCGGCCATCAGCTTGGCTGCAGCTGGCATGGCCACGCCAGCCATGCTGGTGCTTTGGGCTGCTGGTGCAGCTGCGGGTGCGCTAACAGCAGGTGCTGGCGCTGCAGCGGCAGCAGGTGCAGCGGCAGCCACTTTGCCATCCGTGTCAATGCGAGCAATCAGTTGTTCAGCAGTCACAGTGCCGCCATCGCCAACGAGGATTTCAGACAAGACACCAGCGGAGGGCGCTGGCACTTCCAACACGACTTTGTCAGTCTCAATTTCGATCAAGATTTCGTCGGCGGCAACACTGTCACCCACTTTCTTTTTCCATTGCAACATGGTGGCTTCTGCCACGGATTCAGACAATTGTGGAACTTTTACTTCTACGATAGCCATTTCAATTCTTTCTAAATAGATTCAATCGATGTTTGTGCCAAACCTTACTTGGTCAACACAAAGCCTTTGAGTTTGCCGAATGCGCCATCCACGAGCGATTTTTGTTGCTCTTGGTGGAGATGTGAGTAACCCACAGCAGGCGATGCGGAAGCTGCGCGGCCGGAGTAACCCAGACGCTGACCTTCTGTCATGTTCTCGTGGATGTAATGCTGAACAAAGAACCATGCGCCTTGGTTTTGTGGCTCGTCTTGCGTCCACACCAACTCTGTCGCGTTGGGGTACTTTTTCATTTCGGCAGCAAAAGCTTTGTGTGGGAATGGGTACAACTGTTCGACACGCAAAATGGCCGTGTCATCAGCGCCCAATTCTTCACGCTTTTTCACCAAGTCGTAGTAGACCTTGCCTGAACACACCAACACACGTTTGACCTTGTCGGCCTTGAGTGCTTTGTTTTCAGGAATCACGGTTTGGAAGCCACCTTTGGTGAACTCAGACAAAGGTGATGTGGCATCTTTGTTGCGAAGCAATGACTTCGGTGTGAAGATGATCAATGGCTTGCGCAAATTGCGAACCATTTGACGACGCAACACGTGGAAGATTTGGCTTGCGGTGGTGGGCTGAACGATTTGCATGTTGGTGTCGGCCGCCAACTGCATGAAACGCTCCAAGCGCGCAGAGCTGTGCTCTGGGCCTTGACCTTCATAACCGTGAGGCAACATGAGTGTCAGGCCGTTCACACGGCCCCACTTCACTTCACCCGAGGCGATGAACTGATCGATCACCACTTGTGCGCCGTTGGCAAAGTCGCCAAACTGGGCTTCCCAGATCACCAAGGTGTTGGGATCGTTGGAGGCATAGCCGTATTCGAAACCGAGCACGGCTTCTTCCGACAAGATCGAATCGATCACGACAAAGGGTGCTTGGTTTTCTGTGACGTTTTGCAAAGGCACATAGGTGCCGGTGTCCCACTTCTCACGCTTTTGATCGTGAATCACGGCGTGGCGGTGCGTGAAGGTACCACGACCACAATCTTCACCAGACAAACGCACGGGGTAACCGCTGGCCACCAATGAAGCGAAGGCCATGTGCTCGCCCATGCCCCAATCGATGGGCATGTCACCACGGCCCATTGCAGCGCGGTTGTCGTACACATTTTTCACCAATTGGTGTGGTGCAACGGTGCTTGGCAAAGTGGTGATCTTGTCAGCAATGCGCTTCCACTCAGCCAAAGGAATGGCCGTCGTGCCCGCGTCGTTCCATTTCTGATTGAGGAAAGGTGCCCAGTCAACAGAGAACTTCGTCTTGAAGTTGGTCAATACAACATCTTCATCGGTGTGCTTGCCAGCATCCAATGCAGCGCGACAGGCTTTGACCATGTCGTCACCCAATGTGTCACCCAAACCTTGTGCCGCCAAACGATCGGCAAACAATTTGCGGGTACCGGGGTGCGCCGCAATTTTCTTGTACATCAAGGGCTGTGTCAGGCTAGGCGTGTCTTGTTCGTTGTGACCCAGTTTGCGGAAGCAAATGATGTCCAGTACGACGTCTTTATTGAACGTCATGCGATATTCAAGGGCAATCTGCGTGGCCAACACAACGGTTTCAGGATCGTCTGCATTGACGTGCAGCACCGGCGCTTCCACCATCTTCACGATGTCTGTGCAATACACGGTTGAACGCATGTCGCGTGGATCGGAGGTGGTAAAACCAATCTGGTTGTTGATGATGATGTGAACCGTTCCGCCAGTGGAGTAACCACGGGTTTGCGCCAACGCCAAAGTTTCTTGGTTCACGCCTTGACCGGCAAAAGCGGCATCACCGTGCACCAAAACGGGCAATACTTGCTTACCCAGTGGGTCGGCACGACGGTCCATACGGGCACGCACAGAACCTTCAACCACAGGATTCACGATTTCAAGGTGGGAAGGATTGAATGCCAAGGACAAGTGAACCGGGCCACCGCGTGTGCTGATGTCCGAGCTGAAACCTTGGTGGTACTTGACGTCACCCGCTGGCAAATCTTCTGGTGCGGTGTGATCGAATTCAGCAAACAAATCCTTGGGCAATTTGCCCATGGTGTTTACCAACACGTTCAGACGGCCACGGTGTGCCATGCCGATCACAATTTCTTGAACGCCTTTTTCGCCAGCAGCTTGGATCAGTTCGTCCATGGCTGCAATGAAAGTCTCTCCACCTTCCAAAGAAAAACGTTTTTGACCCACGTATTTGGTGTGCAGAAAACGCTCTAAGCCTTCGGCCGCGGTCAGTCGGTCGAGAATGTGTTTTTTCTGATCCGCGTTGAAGTTGGGTTTGCTGCGAATGCTTTCCAACTTTTGTTGCCACCAGCGTTTTTCAGCTTGATCGGTGGTGTACATGAATTCAGCGCCCAATGTGCCGCAATAGGTTTCGCGCAATGCATTGAGCAATTCTCGCAGGGGCATGGAGTTTTTACCGAAAAACGTGTTGCTGGTGTCGAACACAGTTTCTTGGTCGGCATCGGTGAAGCCGTAGAAGGAAGGATCAAGGTCCGGAATATTGGGACGCTCTGTGCGCTTCAATGGGTCAAGATCAGCCCAGCGTTGGCCCACGTTACGGTAAGCCGCAATCAATTGTTGTGCCGCAGTACGCTTGCGACCCATTTCTGCATCGGCACTGGCCATAACGACTTTGGTGCCACCTTGTTTTGCACGTTCTGCAAAAGCATTGATGACGGGCAAATGGGGAACGTCTTTGGCAGAAGAGCCATCGACTGCAGGGACATGTTGCAAGGCGTCGAAGTATTCGCGCCAACTGTCGGGAACGCTGCCTGGATTGGCCAGGTAGTTCTCATACATTTCCTCGACGTAAGGCGCATTGCCTCCGAAGAGATAGGTGTTGCCTTGGTAGGCGGTGTAGACGGATTTTGTCTCACTCATATTTCGCTGACCTTCGCTCCCCTTCAGGGAACATTAGTTGGTTGAATTACCTTCCGCGACACGGCTGAACCGGTTGGCGGATGCGACTGTGGCATGGGAAGGGCCTAAGTAACTTGCGAATTATCACACTGATTCTTTGACTGCGGGTGGTTTTTATGTGGAAACGGGGAGAATTTGCATCCTCCCCGCCGCTTTTTTGTCAGTCATTCGTCAGCATGCTGACATCAGGCTTTGACCAAATCGGCGATTTGGAGCAAGGCGGTCGGGTCGTCCATGGTGGTAAGGTCACCAGGATCACGTCCTTCGCAAACCGCCTGAATGGCGCGGCGTAACAACTTACCACTGCGTGTCTTAGGAAGGACCGCGACAAAACGCACGCGTGCGGGCCTTGCGACCGCGCCCAGCGAGTTGTCAACCACCTTCATAATTTCGCCTTCTAGCTTCAACAATGCTGCAGCATCGTTCAGCAGCGCACCATCTTTCAGTACGGCAAACGCCATGGCCACCTGGCCTTTGAGATTGTCTGCCACACCCACCACCGCGACTTCAGCCACTGCGGCATGGCCAGAAATGCTCTCTTCAATTTCACGTGTTCCTAGGCGGTGACCCGCCACATTGATCACGTCGTCCGTGCGGCCTAAGATGAAAAAGTAGCCATCTTCATCTTTGATGCCCCAATCAAAGGTGGAATAAACCATCTTGCCGGGCACGGTGGTCCAGTAGGTTTTGACAAAACGATCATCGTCACCCCAAACAGTTTGCAAACATCCCGGTGGCAGTGGTCCCTCGATGGCAACCACACCTTTTTGATTGGGTTGTGTCAGCTCTTCCCCTGTTTGATCGTCCAACAACTTCACGTCGTAGCCATAGACAGCTTTACCAGGTGAGCCAAATTTGCTTGGCGTTTTTTCGATGCCATTGCAAACCGTCAAGATGGGCCATCCCGTTTCAGTCTGCCAGTAATTGTCAATGATGGGTTTGCCAAGCCCTTCTGAAATCCATTTGGCAGTGGGTTCGTCCAAGGGTTCACCGGCCAAAAACAAAGCCTTCAAGCTGGACAAGTCATATTGGGTCAGCAATGCGGGGTCTTGTTTTTTCAAAACGCGAATGGCGGTTGGTGCACTGAACATCACCGTCACTTTGTATTTCTCCACCAAGCTCCACCAAATGCCACCATCGGGTCGTGTGGGCAAACCTTCGTACATGATGGTGGCCATGCCGCCAATCAGAGGCCCGTAGATGATGTAGCTGTGCCCCACCACCCAACCAATGTCGCTGGTACAGAAAAATGTTTCACCGGGTTTGCCGCAGAAAATGTTGGGAATGCTGGAGGCCAAGGCAACGGTGTAACCACCTGTGTCGCGTTGTACGCCTTTGGGCTTGCCAGTTGTGCCCGATGTGTACAAGGTGTAGCTTGGATGCGTGGCATCAACCCATTCACACGGCACCAAATCGTTCAAATGTTTTTCGCGTAAGCTGGACCACAACAAATCACGGCCAGCGGTCATGGCCATTGTTGCCAAACCTCGATCGACCAACAGCACTGAATCAGGCTTGTGTGAAGACAGTCGAATGGCTTCGTCCAACAAAGGTTTGTACTCAACCACCTTACCGCCTCGAGAACCCGCATCGGCACTCACAATCACTTTGGGGCTGGCATCTTCAATGCGGGAGGCCAATGAGCCAGAAGCAAAACCTCCAAACACCACAGAATGAATAGCGCCAATGCGAGCGCAGGCCAGCATGGCAAACGAAGCCTCAGCAATCATGGGCATGTAGATCAAAACGCGATCACCTTTTTTCACGCCCAACGACAAGAGCGATGCCGCCATGCGCTGCACCTCAGCATGCAGCTGTTTGTAGGTGTAAGTGATTTCTTGGTCAGTCTCAGTCGAGATGAAGATCAAAGCGGCTTGGTCACCGCGATCTTTCAAATGACGGTCAATCGCGTTGTGACAAAGATTGGTTTCTCCGCCCTTGAACCACTTGGCAAACGGTGGATTGCTGTAATCGCAAATCTCTTGAGGCGGTTTGTGCCATTCGATTTGCTTGGCTTGTTCAGCCCAAAACGCGTCACGGTCCTGAATGGAACGTTTGTGAAAATCTGCATAATGACCCATGGTGCCTCCTAAAGTCGCTCAATCGCAGCAAGCTGCAATACATTGCTGGCGAGCTTTGGACACACATCAAGTCAGCCGGTCTCGCCTTCTGAATTCATAATTATTCATGAGGGACTTGCGGCAAACTGACTTTAAGCCAAGGCTTTGACCCAAGATTGAACCTCTTTGAAGTCCGGATTCTCAGCAGAACGCAACCACTCAAAAATCACCATCTCAGTGGTCAGCAATTCCGCACCCGCGCCGGCCAAACGGTCAAATGCGGCGTCTCGGTCGCGGTCGGATCGGGATGCACACGCATCGGTGACCACCCACACATCGAATTCGTCTTCTAACAAATCCAAAGCCGTTTGAAGCAAACAGACATGTGCTTCGCAACCGGCAATCACCACCGAGGGCCCCACCTCAGGTTCAACAGGTTTTTGCAGATGTCGAGGTAAGCTTCTGGCATTGCCTTTGGGAACTGCGGGTGCAGGGGGACTCAACCATTCACCCAGGCCTTCTTCCACAGCACTGAAAGCCATTTTTGACAACACACGTTTGCAATGTTGTCGAATCTCTGGGCTTGTTTCCCCCAAGCCAGAAGGATTTTGCTCCGTTGCCCAGACGGGCACCTGGAGAAGTTTGGCAGTTTTGGCAAGCACTTCGGCACGCTGCCATACAGACTGTCCATCTTTCATGGCGGGCATCAGTTTGAGTTGGTAATCAACCAAGACCAATTGAGAGGCTTCTACTTCTAACAACATGTTGCAACTTTCTGACGAAATAAGGTTCACTCACAGCCGCGCGACAAGTTTGTAAAGCGCCTTTGAATGCCGCTTGAAGGCATTAAACTGAGAGACTATGAGATGGATTCTATGTGGACTGATGTTCTGGACAACGGTGGCCGTATCGGCACCTGTTGAAGACGACCTCGACCGCATGCTCAAAGAACGCGGATTGATCAATCAAATCACCGATCAATTGTCGCAACAAATCGCCAATCAACTCAGCGGCCCTCTGCAAACAGCGCGCAATACCTTTGGTGGTAAAGCATCAGAATTGGTCATTCAAGCCATGGGTTTGCTGGGGGTACCCTACAAGCGAGGCGGCATCTCTGAAGAAAAAGGCTTTGACTGCAGTGGCTTTGTACGGCATATGTTTGAAAAGTCTGTGGGCTTGGTCTTGCCCCGCAGAGCTGAAGAGCAAGCCAAAGTGACTGAAGAAATCAATCGCAGTGAGCTCAAACCAGGGGACTTGGTGTTCTTTAACACCATGAAGCGAACCTTCAGTCATGTTGGCATTTATGTGGGAGACGGTAAATTCATCCATGCACCCAGACCCGGCAAATCGGTTCGTGTGGACGACATGCGCGAAGCTTATTGGCAAAAGCGGTTCAATGGTGCACGCCGTGTTCAATCGGACAAACTTCAAGCTGATCCAGCACCAAACTAACTTGAGTCAAAGTCATCAAAAAAACCGCCCAAAGGCGGTTTTTTTGATGCCGGTTCATTTACTTCTTTGAAGGTGGCAAGTCAGTGCAGCTGCCATGGGCGACTTCAGCCGCCATGCCAATGCTTTCACCCAGGGTTGGATGTGGGTGGATGGTTTTACCCATGTCGATGGCATCCGCGCCCATTTCGATGGCCAGCGCCACTTCACCAATCATGTCGCCTGCATGCGTACCGACCATGCCGCCGCCGAGGATTTTGCCGTGGCCGTGGGCCTCGGGTGAATCGTCAAACAACAGCTTCGTGACGCCTTCGTCGCGACCGTTGGCAATGGCGCGGCCCGAAGCCGTCCAAGGGAACAAACCCTTCTTGACCTTGATGCCTTGTGCTTTGGCTTGGTCTTCTGTAAGCCCCACCCAAGCCACTTCGGGATCGGTGTAAGCAACACTTGGAATGACACGCGCATTGAACGCACTGGCGGCCAATTCTTTGTTGCCTTGAATTTCACCCGCAATCACTTCTGCTGCCACATGCGCTTCATGCACAGCTTTGTGCGCCAACATGGGTTGACCCACGATGTCGCCAAT
>CALEYZ010000092.1 GCA_937928195.1 uncultured Limnohabitans sp. | reverse complement strand
AGCCAATGAAACGTGTCAATGGGCAAGCCCGCCACCACGCTGCGTCGCAAGGCCATGATGTTGTAGCGGTAGCTCTCGCGTTTGATGGCGGTGCCCTCGCCAAACCAGCCGCCAGGCGGCACACCGGTGAAGGTGATGGTGCGGCCGCTGGCGCTGTCGGCGCTCATCTTCAGCAGGCCTTCCACCACGCCAAACCAGTACGTGGCGGGGCGGCCCATGCGGCACACGTAATCGCCTGGCGCGGGGTCGCTCACCACGAGTTGCGGCTCAATGTGCTGACGCTCTTGCGGGGTGAGCAAATTCAACCAAGGAATTTGCGCCAGTTCGCTGGGGGTCGGGGTGCGACGACGTTGGTAAACGCTGGGTTCTTTGGCCATGGATCAAGGTGATTGAAATCAGAACTAGGGTAATTACTGCTCAGTGTCTACCCTAGATTGTCGTCGAAACGACAACTTGGCGTCAAACCTAGCCCTACGATCGCGGGCAACATCGCTCACCCGTCTCGTATGGGACAGTGATCTTTGATCAACACTTAAAGCAAGGACAAGGAATGCAGACCACGTTTCCTCGACTGTTACTCAAGCATGCCAGCGAGCGCCCTCATGCGCCCGCCATGCGCGAGAAGGAATACGGCATTTGGCAAACCATCACCTGGGCCGATATGGCGGAGATGGTGCAACACATGGCGTGCGGCTTGCACCAAGCGGGCCTGACACGCGGCGAGCATTTGGTGGTGATCGGTTCTAACCGTCCCCGCTTGTACGCCACCATGTTGGCCGCCCAATCGCTGGGTGCGATTCCCATTCCCTTGTACCAAGATGCAGCTGCGCCTGAGTGTGTGTTCCCACTCAACAATGCCGAAGTTCGCTTCTGTGTGGTCGAAGACCAAGAGCAAGTGGATAAGTTGTTAGAGATTCGTGAGCAATGCCCACAAATCGCCCACATCTTTTTTGATGACCCCCGCGGTTTGCGCAAATACGACGAGCCAGGCTTAGCCTCGCTTGAGGAGTTGCTCGCTGCTGGTGCCGTGTTTGCCAAGCAACACCCAGATTTCTACTTGGATGAAGTTGAAAAAGCGCATCACGATGACGTGGGCGCGATGTTCTTCACATCAGGCACAACGGGCAACCCCAAAGGCGTGGTGCACACGCACAACTCATTGATCAACCGTGCTGAAGCAGGGGCTTTGTTTGACAAACTCACTTCGCACGAAGATGTGTTGGCTTATTTGCCACCGGCTTGGATTGGTCAAAACATTTTCAGCTATGCCCAGTGGTTGTACTGCGGCTATGTGGTGAACTGCCCTGAGTCAGGGGCTACTGTCACCATCGACTTGAAAGAAGTCGGCCCCACGTACTACTTCGCGCCACCACGCGTGTTTGAAGGCTTGCTCACCAGCGTGATGATTCGCATGGAAGATGCAGGAGCCATCAAGCGCGGCATGTTCCATTACTTCATGGATGTGGCTCGCAAATACGGACCTAAAAAGATGGATGGCAAATCCGTCGGTTTGTTAGGCAGCTTGCTCTACACCTTGGGTAACTTCTTTGTGTACGGCCCCTTGCGCAACAACCTTGGCATGAGCCGTGTGCGTGTGGCCTACACCGCCGGCGAGGCGATTGGCCCCGACCTCTTCACGTTCTACCGTTCCATCGGCGTGAACTTGAAGCAGCTCTACGGCTCCACGGAAACCGCTGTGTTTGTCTGTTTGCAGCCTGACCATGAAGCACGTGCCGACACCGTGGGCGTGCCTTGCGCAGGCGTGGAAATCAAAGTGGCGGACAACGGTGAAATCTTGGTCAAGTCGCCTGGCTTGCTCAAGGGCTACTACAAGAACGACAAAGCCACTGAAGAAGTGCTCACCGCAGATGGCTGGTACCACACCAGCGATGCAGGCTTCTTGGATGCGCATGGCCATTTGAAAATCATCGACCGCGTCAAAGACGTGGGCCGCATCAAAGGCGGCGCCAACGACGGTGCCATGTTTGCGCCCAAGTACGTCGAGAACAAACTCAAGTTCTTCCCGCACATCAAAGAAGTGGTGGCCTATGGCGACCAACGCGAAAAAGTGTGCGTCATGATCAACATCGATATCGAGGCTGTGGGCAACTGGGCTGAGCGTCGCAACCTGCCTTATGCGGGTTACACCGATTTGGCGCAAAAGCCGGAGGTCTACACACTGATCAAAGAATGCGTTGAAAAAGTCAACGCCGACTTGGCGGCAGACGAGTTGTTGGCCGGTAGCCAAGTGAGCCGTTTCCTTGTGTTGCACAAAGAGCTCGATGCGGACGATGGCGAACTCACACGTACCAACAAAGTGCGTCGTGGCTTCATCGCAGAGAAATACGAAGCCTTGGTCACGGCGCTGTACAACGGTGCCACCGAGCAATTCATTGAAACCCAAGTGAAGTTTGAAGACGGTCGCACGGGCAGCGTGAGCGCCACGCTCAAACTGTCTGACGCCAAAACCTTCGCACCCGTGGGGAAAGCAGCATGAGCAAGAAAATCGGTGACGTCATCCTCGACGTCAAAAACATCAGTTTGCGTTTCGGTGGCGTCAAGGCGCTGACCGACATTTCCTTCAACGTCAAAGAGCACGAAGTGCGCGCCATCATTGGCCCCAACGGTGCGGGCAAGAGCTCGATGCTCAACTGCATTAACGGTGTGTACACACCGTCTGAAGGGTCGATCACTTTCAGAGGTCAAACCTTCGACCACATGGACAGCCACCAAGTGGCCACCATGGGTATTGCGCGCACCTTCCAAAACTTGGCCTTGTTCAAAGGCATGAGCGTGCTCGACAACATCATGACCGGTCGCAACCTGCGCATGAAGAGCAACATCCTCATGCAAGCCTTGCGCATTGGCCCTGCGGAGCAAGAAGAAATTCGCCACCGCGAAAAAGTCGAACGCATCATCGACTTTTTGGAAATTCAAGCCTTCCGCAAAACACCCGTGGGCCAATTGCCCTACGGTTTGCAAAAGCGTGTGGACTTGGGCCGTGCGTTGGCGCTTGAGCCGCAAGTGTTGTTGCTCGACGAGCCCATGGCCGGTATGAACGTCGAAGAGAAGCAAGACATGTGTCGCTTCATCTTGGATGTGAACGACGAATTCGGTACCACCATCGTGTTGATCGAACACGACATGGGCGTGGTGATGGATATTTCTGATCGCGTGGTCGTGCTCGACTACGGCAAGAAGATCGGCGACGGCACCCCCGATGAGGTGCGCAACAACGAGGAAGTGATCAGCGCTTACCTCGGCACTTCACACTAAGGACAAGAACATGGCATTTTTTCTTGAAACCCTTTTCGGCGGCCTCATGGCAGGCATGCTGTATTCGTTGGTCGCCCTCGGCTTCGTGCTGATCTACAAAGCGTCTGGCGTGTTTAACTTCGCGCAAGGTGCGATGGTGTTGTTTGCCGCCTTGGCCATGGCCCGTTTTGGCGAGTGGATCCCCGCACTCACAGGCATCGACAACTTCTTCCTCGTCAACTTGCTCGCCTTCGCTGGCGCTGCTGCGGTGATGTTTCTCGTGGCTTGGGTGATTGAGTTCTTGGTGTTGCGTCACTTGGTGAACCAAGAAGGCACCACTTTGTTGATGGCCACATTGGGCATCACTTATTTCCTCGACGGTTTGGGTCAATCCATCTTCGGCAGCGACATCTACAAGATCGATGTGGGCATGCCCAAAGAGCCATTGATGTTGCTGGAGTCAACGTTTGACGGCGGCATCATGATCAACCAAGAAGACTTGGTCGCTGCGTTCATCGCGGCAGCCTTGGTGGCGTTGCTCAGCGTGTTCTTCCAAAAGACAACCACCGGCCGTGCCTTGCGCGCTGTGGCGGATGACCACCAAGCGGCGCAATCGATTGGTATTCCACTCAACCGCATCTGGGTCATCGTTTGGTGTGTGGCCGGTGTGGTGGCCTTGGTGGCCGGCATGATTTGGGGCTCTAAGTTGGGCGTTCAGTTCTCGCTCTCGACCGTGGCTTTGCGCGCCTTGCCAGTGGTGATTCTGGGTGGCTTGACCTCTGTGCCTGGCGCCATCATTGGTGGTCTCATCATTGGCGTGGGTGAGAAGTTGTCAGAAGTGTTCCTCGGTCCTTATGTGGGTGGTGGCATTGAGATTTGGTTTGCATACGTCTTGGCCTTGGGCTTCTTGTTGATTCGTCCACAAGGTCTGTTCGGCGAAAAAATTATTGATCGCGTGTAAGGGAAAGAAACATGTTTTACAGAGAAAACGGTCAATTCAAAACGACTTACAAGGAAGACCAACAAATCTTCCCGATCACGCAAGACCGCATTGGTGTTTTGCTGCTCATCGCGTTTGCATTCATTGGCGTGCCTATGCTCGCTGACGAATACATGCTGCGTGCGATTCTGATTCCCTTCCTCATCTTGTCGCTCGCCGCTTTGGGCGTGAACATTTTGGTGGGTTACTGTGGTCAGATTTCTTTGGGCTCTGGCGCTTTCATGGCGGTTGGTGCGTATGCCGCTTTCAATTGCTGGGTGCGCCTTGAAGGCATTCCGCTGGTGGCCGCTTTGTTGGTGGGTGGCTTCTTTGCCACGCTGGTGGGCATCTTCTTTGGCATCCCCAGCTTGCGTGTGAAAGGTTTGTACTTGTCGGTGGCCACCTTGGCGGCGCAGTTCTTCTGCGACTGGGCCTTCTTGCGCATCAAGTGGTTCACCAATGACTCTGCGTCGGGTACGGCATCGGTGTCTGAACTGTCTGCTTTTGGCTTTGACGTGGTCACGCCTTTGCAAAAATACATTTTCTGCCTCAGTGTTTTGGTGGTGTTTGGTGTCTTGGCCAAAAATTTGGTGCGCGGTGCCATCGGCCGTGAGTGGATGGCCATTCGTGACATGGACGTGGCCGCTGCCGTCATCGGCATTCGCCCCATGTATGCCAAGCTGAGTGCCTTTGCGGTTAGCTCGTTCATTGTGGGTGTGGCCGGTGGTTTGTGGGCTTTCGTTCACTTGGGCTCTTGGGAGCCTGCCGCGTTTTCTGTGGACCGGTCGTTCCAGTTGCTGTTCATGGTGATCTTGGGTGGCATGGGCTCCATCATGGGCAGCTTCTTTGGCGCGGGTTTTATTGTGGTCTTGCCCATTGTGATCAATTTGGTGTTGCCCGTGTTGGGTTCGTTGGTGGGCGTGGAGGTGAGTACGGCCGCCCTTACCCATGCAGAACAAATTATTTTTGGCGCATTGATTGTGTGGTTCTTGATTGTCGAACCGCACGGCTTGGCCAAGTTGTGGAGTGTGGGCAAGCAGAAGCTGCGCGTCTGGCCCTTCCCTCACTGATTGCACCGCTTTCTTTTTGCACAGTTTTTTCACTGCTTCTTTTAAATTTTCAACAGGAGACAAACCATGAAGCTTCGTCAATTCGTTCTCGCCGCATCGGTGGTGGCTGCGGCCGCCTCCAGCGCGCTGGTCAGCACCGCTGCTTTTGCGCAAGCCAAAGAACAATTCTTCCCCGTGTTGCCATACCGCACAGGTGCTTATGCACCCAATGGTGTGCCATGGGCCAACGGCTATGCCGACTACCTCAAGTTGATCAACGCCCGTGACGGTGGCATCAACGGTGTGAAGATCACCTTTGAAGAGTGCGACACAGCCTATGCCACAGACCGCGGCGTGGAATGCTACGAACGCCTCAAAGGTAAATCTCAAGGCGGTATCTTCCAGCCTTTGTCCACCGGCATCACGTTCGCTTTGACAGAAAAAGCCCCCACCGACAAGAACCCCTTGATCACTGGCGGTTACGGTCGCTCCGAGTCCAGCGATGGTGGCGTGTTCAAGTGGAACTTCCCCTTGCAAGGCACTTACTGGTCTGGCGCTGACATCATCATGCAGCACCTCACTAAGAAAGAAAATGGCAACTTGAAAGGCAAGAAGATTGCCTTGGTCTACCACGACAGCCCTTATGGCAAAGAGCCCATTCCTTTGTTGCAAGAGCGCGCCAAGATCCAAGGTTACGACCTTCAGCTGTTGCCCGTGACAGCACCGGGTGTGGAACAAAAAGCCACTTGGTTGCAAATTCGCCAAGCCCGCCCTGACTACGTCTTGTTGTGGGGCTGGGGTGTGATGAACTCTGCAGCTTTGAAAGAAGCCGTGGCCACCGGATACCCCCGCGAAAAAATGTACGGCGTGTGGTGGTCTGCAGCTGAACCCGATGTCAAAGACGTGGGTGAAGCGGCCAAAGGCTACACCGGCTTGGTGGCCACTGGCCCTGGCGGCAAAGTGATTGAAGACATCCAAAAACACGTGCATGCCAAGAAGCAAGGTACGGGCCCCGCCGATGAAGTTAACAGCACTTTGTATAACCGAGGTTTGGTGAGCGCTGCGTTGGCTGTTGAAGGTGTTCGCGCTGCGCAAGAACGTTTCGGCAAAGGCAAAGTGATGAACGGTGACCAAATCCGCTGGGGTCTGGAAAACCTGAACATGGACGAGAAAGCTTTGAAGAAGTTGGGTCTTGACTCCGTCATGAAACCACTCAGCACTTCTTGCCTCGACCACGAAGGTTCACGCACAGCCCGTTTGCACACATGGGACGGCAAAAAATGGAACTACAGCTCTGACTGGATCGAAGCTGACACCTCCATCATCAAGCCACTCGTGAAGCAATTTGCAGACAAGTACGCTGCAGAGAAAAAACTGACACGCCGCACACCAGCGGATTGCCAGTCTTAATCTGAGACAGAAGCGGGTGGCCGTCAAAAGACAGCCGCCCCTCTTCTTCAGACCTGCGCGCAGGTTTGAAGTGGAGTTTCAAATTCATTGAGCAGGGTCATCATGGACGCTAAAAATATTGTTCTCAACGTCAACGGCATTGAAGTCATTTACAACCACGTCATCTTGGTTTTGAAGGGCGTGTCTTTGCAAGTGCCAGAAGGCAGCATTGTGGCTTTGCTGGGCGGCAATGGCGCGGGCAAAACGACCACCTTGCGCGCTGTGTCCAACTTGCTCCAAGGCGAGCGCGGCGCAGTGACCAAAGGTTCGATTGAGTTGCGTGGTGAGCGCATTGAGAACTTGTCGCCTGCAGACTTGGTGCAACGAGGTGTGGTGCAAGTGATGGAAGGGCGGCATTGTTTTGCACACTTGACCATCGAAGAGAACTTGATGACGGGCTCTTACACCCGCACAGACAAAGGCGAAATTGCGGCCAATCTGGACAAGGTCTATACCTATTTCCCACGCCTCAAAACACGTCGCACTTCTCAAGCGGCTTACACCTCTGGGGGCGAACAGCAAATGTGCGCCATTGGCCGCGCCATCATGACCAACCCCAGCATGGTGTTGCTCGATGAGCCCTCCATGGGCTTGGCGCCACAGATTGTGGAGGAAGTGTTCAACATCGTGCGCGACTTGAACACCAAAGAAAAAGTGACCTTCTTGTTGGCCGAACAAAACACCAACATGGCCTTGAAATATTCCGACTACGGTTACATCATGGAAAGTGGCCGCATTGTGATGGACGGCGCGGCCCAAGATTTGGCCAGCAACGAAGACGTTAAAGAGTTTTACCTCGGCATGGGCGGCGGCGAGCGCAAGAGCTTCAAAGATGTGAAGAGCTACAAACGCCGCAAACGCTGGTTGGCTTGATTTTCCAATTTCATTCAAAGGATTTTTATGAACACGCACATGGATGCATTGGAAACGCGCGCCCCTGCTGAACGCGAAGCCGCCTTGTTGGCCGCCTTGCCCGCACAGATTGCACACGCGCAAAAAAATGCGCCAGCATTCGCCGAGGCCTTGAAAGGCATCAACGCGGCAGAGATCACCAGCCGTGCTGCATTGGCCAAGTTGCCAGTGGTGCGCAAATACGAGTTGCTCGAAAAACAAAAAGCGTCACGCGCTGCCGGCGGCAGTGTGTTTGGCGGTTTCAGTGCGGTGGCTTTTGGCAAGAACATGCCGCGCGTGTTCTCCAGCCCTGGCCCGATTTACGAACCCGAAGGTGCGCGTGCCGATTACTGGCGCATGGCCCGCGCCATTGCGGCCGCCGGTTTCAAATCGGGTGAACTGATTCACAACTGCTTCAGCTACCACTTCACACCGGCCGGCTCCATGATGGAGTCGGGTGCGCATGCCTTGGGCTGCACCGTTTTCCCCGGTGGCATTGGCCAAACCGAGCAGCAAGTTCAGGCCATGGCCGAGTTGCAGCCCGCGGGTTACATCGGCACGCCCAGCTTCTTGAAAATCATCATCGAGAAAGCCGCCGAGATGGGCGTTGCTTTGCCTTCGGTCAAAAAAGCCTTGGTGTCTGGCGAAGCCTTTCCGCCGAGTCTGCGCGATTGGATGACCGCCAAAGGGGTGGACGCTTACCAGTGCTATGCCACGGCAGATCTCGGCCTCATTGCCTATGAAACCAGTGCCCGCCAAGGCTTGGTGGTGGACGAAGGGGTCTTGGTTGAAATCGTGCGCCCCGGGACAGGCGATCCTGTGCCTGAGGGTGAAGTGGGCGAGTTGGTCATTACCAGCCTCAACCCCGACTATCCTTTGGTCCGTTTTGGCACCGGCGATTTGTCGGCGATCTTGAGTGGCCCTTGCCCGACCGGCCGCACCAACCAACGCATCAAAGGCTGGATGGGCCGTGCCGATCAAACCACCAAGGTGCGCGGTATGTTCGTGCACCCCGGCCAAGTGGCCGAGGTGGTCAAACGATTCCCTGCCGCCTTGAAGGCGCGCTTGGTGGTGCAAGGTGAAATGGCCAACGACAGCATGGCCTTGCACGTTGAAACACAGGCTGCTGGCAACGCGGAGGCCGAGCTCAAAGCGCAAATTGCAGAGGCCATACGCGACATCACCAAACTGCGCAGCGACGTGTTGTTGGTAGCGCCGGGCACTTTGGCCAACGATGGCAAAGTCATTGAGGATGCTCGCAGCTACCAATGAAGCCCTTTTTCTGAGCGGTGTAAGTGTTTCCGCGGGGGTGTGTGCACGCTTGTGCCAACTAAACTAAAGGTTCTAGATAAGGAGTTTTAGATGAAACGCATCCTCGTGATCGCGGCCGCAGCTTTGTCGCTGGTCGCCCAAGCCCAAAATTTCCCCGGCACCAAGCCCATCACCTTCGTGGTGCCCTTTGCGGCTGGCGGCCCCACTGACCGTGTGGCCCGTGATTTGGCCGAAGCCATGCGCGCGCCTTTGGGCGGTGCCGTTCTGTTGGTCGACAATGCAGCCGGTGCCGGTGGCTCCATTGGTGCCAACAAGGTTGCCAAAGCGGCGCCCGATGGCCACACTTTGCTTTTGCATCACATTGGCATGGCCACCATGCCCACCCTGGTTCGCAACATCCCTTTCAAAGTTGACAGTGACTTTGAGTACTTGGGCATGATCAATGATGTGCCCATGACCTTGATCACCAAGCCCACCTTGCCCGCCAACAACTACAAAGAGTTGGCAGCTTGGGTCACCGCCAACAAAGGCAAGATCAATTTGGGCAATGCGGGTGTCGGTTCAGCCTCTCACTTGTGTGGCCTGTTGTATCAAAACGCGGTTCAAGTTGACATGACCACCGTGCCCTACAAAGGTACAGCCCCTGCCATGACCGACTTGATGGGTGGTCAAATTGATTTGATGTGCGACCAGACCACCAACACCACCAGCCAAATCGAAGGCAAAAAAGTGAAGGCCTTTGGTGTGACCACCAACAAACGCCTCACCACGCCGGCCCTCAAAGATCTGCCCACCATGCAAGAGGCAGGCCTCAAGGGCTTTGAAGTCACCATTTGGCACGGTCTGTATGCACCCAAAGGCACACCGCCTGACGTGTTGGCCAAGCTCAATGCCGCTTTGAAAACAGCTTTGAAAGATCCTGAGTTCATTAAGAAACAAGAAGGCTTGGGTGCCGTGGTTGTCACCGACAAGCGCGTAGAGCCTGCTGAGCACAAGAAGTTTGTGGCAGCAGAAATTGCCAAGTGGAGCCCCATCATCAAGGCTGCTGGCGTCTACGCAGACTGATCATTTCAGGACCTTCGAAAAAAAACCGCTCAAGTCAATTGAGCGGTTTTTTTGTGTCTTCCTTTGATGTGATTGATCACTGCAATGATCGGGCCGCGCCTAACAAGGCGGGCGATTCTGATGCATTGATCACCCACACAGGAATGTCCTTGAGGTAGGTGCTGAATCGGCCTTTGGCTTCAAAGCGCTCGCGGAAGTTGGAGGTTTCAAACCAGCCCAGCCAGCGCGGCACAATGCCGCCGCCCAGGTAGACGCCACCGCGTGCGCCCAGGGTGAGTGCCAAATCGCCAGTCACGGACCCTAAAAATCCCGCAAACATTTCAATGCTTTGCTGTGCCAGCGGGTCTTTGTCTTGCAAAGCCCAAGCTGTGATTTCAGCTGCACCCGCGACATCGACCGGCGCTTCTTTTTTCAGTTGGCGCAAGGCCAAATACAAATCAACCAAACCTTGGCCCGACAGCACACGTTCGGCCGACACGTGGCCATAACGTTGGCGAATGAGCTCAATCACACGGTACTCGGTGTCGTTTTGGGCTGCCAAAGTTACATGACCGCCTTCACCTGCAATGGCCACCCAGTGGTCGTTGGTATCGGTTGGCAGTAAACCTGAAACGCCCAAGCCAGTGCCTGCGCCAATCAAGGCTTTGGGGGCAAAAGCGTGTGCCACCGTACCGCCCACTTGAACCAAGTTCTCGGGCGGGATGGAAGGCAGGGCCAGTGCCAATGCCGTGAAGTCGTTGATGACATTCAGCTGGGCCAAGCCCAAACTGCGTTGCATCTCTGAAATAGAGAACGACCAATGGTGATTGGTCATGCGAATCACATCGCCCGTGATGGGATTGGCAATGCCCAAGGCACCCGCACGGGGCATGGGCAGATTTTTCAATTCGAGGTAAGTGCGGATGGCGGCTTCCAGCGTTTCGTGTGCAGCACACGGCAAGACCAAAACATGCTCTATGCCGGTGTGCGCGCTGGCTTGCCATCCAAACCGGGCGTTGGTGCCGCCCACATCTCCCAATAAACGCGGAAACGTATCAGTCACAAATCAAATCTTCAAATGGCTTAATTCACAAACTGCTCAGAGCCCACAATGCCCAGCTTGTTCAAGCCCAAGCGTTGTGCGCTCGCCATCACCAGTGCCACAGACTCGTATTTGGCTTTGGCGTGTGAACGGATGTGCAACTCGGGTTGTGGCTGAAGGCCAGAAGCCTCCGTCAACTTGGCTTCCAGTTCGGCACGGCCACCCACAGGGCGACCGTTCCAATTGATCACGCTGTTGGCGTCCACGTCAATCTTGATCACCACCGGTTCCACTTTTTTGGTGGGAGGTGTGGAGACAGGCATGTCCAAATTCACAGAGTGCAGTTGCGCAGGGATCGTGATGATCAACATGATCAGCAGCACCAACATCACGTCAATCAGTGGCGTGGTGTTGATTTCCATCATGACTTCTGGCTCGTCGCTGCCAGAGCCTGAACCGACGTTCATTCCCATGATCTTGTTCCTTTATTGTGGTTCAGTGATGAACCCGACCTTGGTGATGCCGGCACGTTGCACCGCATACATCACTCGGCCAACGGACTCAAAGTCGCTCTTGCCATCGCCCCGGATCTGAACTTCAGGTTGGGGTTTCATGACCGCGAACTTCTTCATGCGCTGGAGCAGGTCGTCTGAATTTTTAATGGGGGTGTCGTACAAGAAAATCTTGCCTTTCACATCCACAGAGATGATCACGTTCTCGGGTTTGGTTTCCCGCACGATGTTTTTCTCTTTGGGCAAGTCCACCTTGATGGACGTTGTCACCACCGGAATCGTGATCAAGAAGATGATCAGCAAAACCAACATCACGTCCACCAGGGGCGTGGTGTTGATCTGGCTCATGATCTCGTCATCGCCTTCTGAGCCTACGTTCATTGCCATGATTGGCCTCTCAGTAAAATGAGGTTTGAATGATGAGCAAGCTTGAATTACTTGTTGCTAGAAGCCAGCAACACAGAGTGCAAGTCAGAACCGAAAGCGTTCACGTCTTCCATCACAGCCTTGTTGCGGCGTACCAACCAGTTGTAACCGAGCACAGCAGGCACGGCCACAGCCAAACCGATGGCCGTCATGATCAAGGACTCGCCCACGGGGCCTGCAACTTTGTCGATCGACGCTTGACCGGACATGCCGATTTTCACGAGCGCGTTGTAGATACCCCAAACGGTACCGAACAAACCAACGAAAGGTGATGTAGAGCCCACAGTGGCCAACACGGCCAAACCGTCTTGCATGCGGCTTTGAACGTTGCCAATGGCACGCTGAATGCTTTGTGTGGTCCATGTGTTGAAGTCAACAGCGCCCAACAGGCCTGTGTGCTTGTTGGCGCTTTCCAAACCTTTTTCTGCAATGAAGCGGAAGGGGCTTTCTTCAGACAAGGCGTCTGCGCCTTGGCGCAAAGAAGCGGCTGTCCAGAAAGACTCTTGTGCAGCCGCCGCAAACTTGGCAGCCTTGGATTGCTCGAAGAACTTCGTGATGATCACGTACCAAGAACCCATTGACATGAGAACCAAAATCAGCAAAGTGCCTTTGGCCACGATGTCGCCCTGATTCCACAAAGCGGACAAGCCGTAGGGGTTTTCTTCAGCGGCGTGCGCTGGTGCGGCTTCTGCAGCAGCAGGTGCAGCAGCGGCCACGGGTGCCGCAGGTGCAGCTTCCGGTGCGGCGGGTGCAGGTGCAGCTGCCACGGGTGCAGGTGCTGCTTCTTTGGTTTTGGCCGCAAAGCTGGTGCTGGCCAAGCTCAAACCGGCAACCAGGCCGATAGCGAGAACGAGGGTTTTGAGTTGTTTGATCATGGAAAGACTCCTCTGAAACGGATTCAATTAAATTTAAAAAGATTCAACAAAAAGTTGCTTGTTGGGGGGTGACTTGAAAACTGCTTATTCCAAGCGCCATGTGTATTTCATGCTTGCCCAGCTTTGCTGTGGCTTGCCGTCCACCGTGCCAGGTTTGAATTGGCATTTGGACAAGCCAGCACGGGCTGCTTCATCCAAGCGTCTAAAGCCCGAAGACTTTTCAACAGCAGATTCAAGCACCTTGCCATCTGCACCGACCAAGAACTTCAGCGTCACAGTGCCTTCTTCTTCCAAACGCTTGGAAGCGCTGGGGTACTCCGGCTTTTCGCAGCTGGAGGCGCTGATCACCGCCGCCGTAGAGACGGGGCCAGATGACACTGGCATCGGCGAAGGTGGTGCCACTGGTTGCGGCGTGTTGGACACGGCTGCAATGGCGTTCACAGGCGTTGGCGCTGCCACTTGAATGTCCACAGGCGGCACGTAGGCAGGCGGTGGTGGTGGCAAATTCTTGGGCGGAGGCGGAGGGGGCGGTGGCGGAATGTCGGGTTTGGTCTCTTCCAAAAGAACGGCCTCAACCGGTCCTTTGATCACCTTCACGAACTTGCGCGCAAGTCCGGAGTTGATGGCCCAAAACAGCAGCCCGTGTAGCACCACCACAACCGTCAAGCCCACAACGTGTTTGCGGGGTGTTCTCTGCCGGCTGGCGTAATCGATCATGTAGCAAGTACTCCTTCTCAGGTAGGTAGGGTGTTGGGGGTTTCCATCACCCCAAAATCTTCAGGTTTGATTCTGGATGGGTCGGAATTGTAATTAAGTTACAGCTTGACGCAAGTAATTCGTAGAAAAATTACATAAGGGTTATCCCTTGTTTTGAGTTTGGCCTACGCTGTCATTGGCTGTGCGAGATGTAGGGCTTTAAAGGGGTGGCCAAACGGATGCCCGGTGTGGTGATGGCACTGTTGGATGACTCTTCTGGGGTGGTGCCCTGGGTGGCGCCGGACAAATGCCGCATTTCGAGGCCCACAATCAAAATGTCAATCAGCAGCAAATGCAACACACGGCTGACCATGGGCAAGTGGGTCGCCGCATGTTCGTTGTGCTCTGCCACCAGGGCCACGTCGGCCTTTCTGGCCAAAGGCGATTGGTTGGCCGTGATGGCAATCAAGGTGGCGCCTCGCTGTTGAATCTTTTCTTGCAAAGCCATCAACTCGGGCAGTTTGCCACCACTGCTGATGATCAGGGCCACGGTGCCGGGTTGGATGGTGGCGGCCGTCAAGTCTTGCAAATGCGGGTCGGTGTGGGCGCCACAGGGCAAGCCCAGTCGCAAAAACTTGGTCTGTGCATCCTGCGCAACGGCTGCGTAGTTGCCAACGGCAAACAATTCCACCCGGTTGGCGGCCGCCACCAATTCAATGGCGCGGTCAATTGACTCACGTTGCAATTCATTGCGCAACTGCAAAATGGCATTGGCCGTATTGCCCAAGACCTTGGCGCCCAACTCCAACATCGAGTCGTCGTGTGTGACTTGAGAGTGTGTGATGGGAACCGACATGCTCAGACCCGAGGCCAATCTCAGCTTAAAGTCAGACAGGCCTTTGCAGCCCACAGAGCGGCAAAAACGTATCACGGTGGGTTGACTCACCTGCGCCGCCAGTGCGATGTCGTGAATGGGATCACTGAGCACTGAGCGCGGCTTGGACAAGACCAGATCGGCCACGCGTTGCTCAGCGGGGGACAGCTCTGCTCTGGAGCGCCGGATTTGCGTCAAGATGGCGGAGCCGGGCGAGCTCAGCAATGCGCGCAATTGGGTGTCCAAAATGGCCGAGGCGCCCAAGAACGTGGCCTCAGGCGCGGTGATCACAAACGTGGGGATGTGGGCCACGTAATTGGTGAAGCGGCCTTTTTCTTCAAAGCGTTTTCTAAAACCCGAACGATCAAAAAATTCGCCCAAACGTGGCACGATGCTGCCGCCAATGTAAATGCCACCTGTGGCACCCAAGGTCACAGCCAAATTACTGGCCGCGGTGCCCAGCATGTTGCAGAACACTTCCAGCGTTTCCGTGCAAAGGAGGTCTTTGTCATCCAGCGCCAAGCGTGTGATGTCGGGTGCCGACAAGGGCTTGACGTTTTGGTGGTTCAGTTGGGCCAAAGCCAAATACGTCAATTCCAGACCTGGCCCCGACAGCAAGCGTTCAAACGAAACGTGTTGAAACTGCTGCCATGCAAATTGCAAAACCGCTGATTCGCGCGCGTCCGCAGGTGCAAAGCTGGTGTGGCCGCCTTCTGAGCCCAGCGAAGTCCAGCCATCGCCTGAAGGGATCAGACCCGATACGCCCAAGCCTGAACCAGAGCCGATCAGGCCAATCACGCTGTTCTTGACGGCTTGTCCTGGGCCGACTTGACGGAAGTCGGCAGACGACAGTCGGGGCAAAGCCATGGCCAAAGAAGTGAAATCATTGACCACCACCAGCGTTTCCAAACCCAAATTGGCGCGCGTCTCTTCAATTGAGAACTGCCAGTGGTAGTTGGTCATTCGCACTTGGTCGCCATCGACAGGGTTGGCAATGGCCACGGCGGCGTGTGCCACGGGCCCTGACTTCAAGCTGCCCAAATAGGCCGTCATGGCCGCTTCAAAGCTGGGGAAGTCGGCGCAACGCAAACTGCGTTGTTGGGCGAACTCGCCGTAACTGGTTTCGATGGCAAAACGAGCGTACAGGCCGCCAATGTCAGCGATCAGGCGAGGGGAGTCGAAGGCGATCATGGGTCTCTGTCTTTAATGCGCGTGCACATTCAAGGGCCGCAAGGGCACGCATTTTGTAATGTAACTACGTCAAAATTTATGAGAAATGTAACCGCATTGTTACTGTGATTTCAAGCCAAATGAGCTGCCTTTTTTGAAAATATTCAAGCAAAATAAGCATCCTCTGGTTCGAGCCCCACATAGAGTGCACATGTTATTTTCTTACTTACGTAGTAAAGCTACAGTTGTTTCTGCAGGTCTGGCACTTTGGGGCGGCATGCTCTCTTCAGCTCACGCTGCTGGCAACTTGAAGCTGCACGTCCCTTCGCCCGACTGGCGAGACCAAATCATTTACTTTCTCATGACCGACCGTTTTGAGGATGGCAACCCTCAGAACAACGACCAAGGCTCAGGGGAGTTCAATCCGCAAAAGGAGTCGCATTACAGCGGGGGGGATTTGGCGGGTGTTCGGAACAGACTGGGTTACATCCAAGGTCTGGGGGCGACTGCGGTGTGGATCACACCGCCTGTGGCCAACCAGTGGTGGAACGGTGAATACGGGGGCTACCACGGCTATTGGGCCGCCGACTTCAAACGCCTCGATGCCCATGTGGGCAGTTTGAAGGACTACCAGCAATTGTCAGACGCCCTGCACCGCAAAGGCATGTACTTGGTGCAAGACATCGTGCTGAATCACACCGGCGATTTTTTCCGTTACAAAAACTGGCAACCACAAAATCCTGCCCAAGGCTTTGAGTTCAAGCCCAAATCCGTGCCGATGCAAGCGCCAACCCAGGCACCCTTTCATCTGAACGATGCGCGCAATCCTGCGCATCGCGCAGCCGCCATTTATCACTGGACACCCGACGTCAGTAATTACAACGACCGACAGCAAGAACTGAATTTTCAGATGTCGGGTCTGGACGATTTGAATTCGGAGAATCCCGTGGTGCGACGCGCACTGCGGGACAGTTATGGCCATTGGATTCGCAAAGTCGGTGTCGACGCCTTTCGATTGGACACTGCATTTTTCGTTCCCCCTGATGCGGTGCAAGATTTTTTGTACGCCAAAGATGCCAAGCACCCGGGCATGCGCATCGTGGCGCAACAAACAGGCCGCAAAGATTTCATGACTTTTGGTGAAGGCTTTGCCATCGACAAGGCAGGCGAAACAAAAGCCATGGCCAAAATTGAAACCTATGTGCGCGATGCGCAAGGCCAAGCTGTCATGCAAGGCATGTTGAACTTTCCGCTGTACGGCAGCGTGGGAGATGTGATGGCCCGTGGTGGTCCAACTCATGCCTTGGGTGAACGCATTCGCCAGATGATGCGTGTGCACAGTGACCCGCACCGCATGCCCAGCTTCATCGATAACCACGATGTGGACCGCTTCTTAAAAGGAGGCAGCGACATTGCTTTGCGACAAAGTTTGGCCTTGATCATGACCTTGCCTGGTATTCCCACTTTGTATTACGGGACAGAGCAAGGCTTCAAAGAGCAGCGGGCGGCCATGTTCGCGGCAGGTTATGGCGCTGGTGGCAAAGATCACTTTGACACCCAATCGCCACTGTACCTCTTCACCCAAAGCCTCACGCAATTGCGCAAACAGCATCGTGTGTTCTCGCGCGGCGTGCCTACCGTACTGCGTGACGATGCTGCTGGCGCAGGTGTGCTGGCTTATCGCATGGACCATGCAGGGCAATCGGCTTGGGTGATTTTCAACACGGCAGAGCATGAGGTGTTGTTAGACAACTTGGACTTGATGCAAGGTTTGCCAGCTCAACAAAGACCGCGTGCCTTGACTGGCGTGTGGGGTGTTGAAGGTGCGCAATTCAAGCGGCCTCCAGAAGTGTCCGTGAATGTGACGACTGGCGCAGCCGGATTGTTCAACTTGGCGTTGGCGCCGCGCAGCACCTTGATTTGGATTGGACGTGACCAAGCTTCTGCCGCTGCGGAAATGACGGCAGCCCTTCCAAAACTGAAGTTGCCAGCTGATATGCCCACGCATGTGACAGGCGATTTTGACCTCGCTGGTGCGTGGCCCTTGCCTGCATCATCCGACCTCGAATGTTTGTGGGTGGTCAATGGCGATTTGAAAAATGCGCAAATGATTCAGCCAATCACCAACGCCAAGCTTCCCACAAGCGCGGGCGCAACACAGTGGCATCTGCGTGTGGACACATCACGCTGGAGCGATGCAACGGCACAGCGCGTGGTGTTGCTGGCGCGTCATGCGCAGAGCAAAGCCGTGGTGGCCGTGAGCGAATCGATGCCAGTGCATTTGAAAAAAGAATGGCAGCTGGTGGCCAGCGTGGAAGACCCCGTGGGAGATGATCGCGGCCCTCAAGGTCGCTACGTATACCCCCAAGATCCAACGTATGTGCCCGGCACTTTTGACATTGAAAAACTAGAAGTGTGGACGGCCGGAAAGTCTTTGCGCTTGAAACTCAAGATGGGCGCGATCAATCGAAGTTGGAATCCGGCCAACGGCTTTGACCATGTGGCTTTCACCGTGCTGATTGGCAAACCCGATGCCAGCAACAGCTTGCGCGTCATGCCTTTCCAACAAGACAGCTTGCCTGCCGATTCGCATTGGCACTACCGGTTGCGCGTGCACGGGTGGTCGAATGCCCTGTTTACCGCACAAGGAGCGCATGCCGCAGCAGAAGGTAGGGCCTTGCCAGAAGGTGCCCGGATTCAAGTGGACCCCGATGCACGGACGGTGCAATTTGATTTGCCTGCCAGTTTGCTGGCCGATGTGGCTTCGTTGAAAGGTCTCAAACTCAGTGTGAACACTTGGGACTATGACAATGGCTACCGCAAGTTGTCACCGCAAGGAGGAGGCTCTGAGGTGGGTGGCGGCAACGCCGACCAGCCTCTGTGGATGGACCGCGTTTCGCTTGAGTTGAATCCATGAAGTTGCGATTTGGCGCAGTTGCTGCGCCCTTGTTTTTAGAGCTAGGCGTGGGCATTGCCGTGGGCATGTTGGGAACGCGCTTTGCCTCCCACATTTCTGACGCAGCAGGTGGCGCTTTCGCACTCACCAATCACCTGTTTGGTTTGCTGTTCATGGTGTTTCGTTTGGTGGGCGCTGGCATTGGGGTGGTGGTCAGCCAAAACTTAGGCGCCAGACAATTTGCAGAAGCAGATCGTGTGGCGCGTGCGGCATTGGCCGCGGGTACTTGGATGGGCGGCAGCATGGCGGTGGTGGCCCTGTTGTTTGCCACACCTTTGTTGCAATTGCTCAACGCGCCCCCCGACGTGTTGGCGCTGGCGGTGCCGCTCCTGCAGGCTTTGTCATTGGCCTTGTTGCTGGATGCGTGGAATGCTTGCATGGCCAGTGTCATGCGTGCGCATTTGCGCACCCGCGAAACCTTGTGGGTCATGGTGGTCATGCATGCGGTGCATGTGAGCTTGGCGTGGCCTCTCATGCATGGTGCCGCTGGCGTGCCTTTTCTGGCGAGTTGGCCTGGTCTGGGCCTGCCAGGCTTTGCCGTGGCCTTGGTGGTCAGTCGGGTGGTGGGTATGGGCTTGCATGGGTTGCTCTGGCAATGGCGTTTGAACTTGGTGCCCTCGTGGTCAGATTTTTGGCGCGTGCGCTGGGCCCAAATGAAACACATTTTGCACATCGGTTTGCCGGGCGCTGCAGAGAACCTGTCGTGGGAGTTGGCGTTCATGGTCAGTGTGGCCGCGGTGGGTGTGTTGGGCACGCATGCATTGGCCACACAGGCGTATGTGCTGCAGTTCAACATGTGGATTTTGATCAGTGGCGCCGCCATTGGCATGGCCGTCGAAATGGTGGTGGGGCATTTGGTGGGGGCCAGGCATTTGCGCGAAGCCCATGTGCTGGTCAAGCGCGCGCAAACCATGGGCTTTGCCATCACCACAGTGGTAGCTGTGATGATGGCTTGGCAAGGTTCAAGTTTGTTGGGCTGGTTCACCAACGACCCGCTTATTTTGGAAGAGGGGCGACGTTTGTTCTGGTGGTCCATCTTGCTAGAGACGGGCCGCACTTTCAACTTGATTGTGATCTCGGCGCTGCGTGCCACGGGCGATTCGCGTTACCCGTTTTATGCAGGCGCAGGCTCTATGGCGGTGGTGTTGGCTGGCGGCAGCTGGTTGCTGGGTGTGCACTGGGGCTGGGGCCTGACAGGCGTGTGGATTGCTTATGCCGCCGATGAATGGATTCGTGGTTTGATGATGTGGCACCGCTGGGTGTCACGCGGTTGGATACCGCATGCGCGTGCCACGCACGCACGCATGCGGCATCAGGCCGCAGCCGCAGCAGTGCCTTCGGTCAGAACGTAAACGCGGGCTTCCCAAGCGGCCAAGGTGTCGGGCGCCAAGGGCCATTCTTCTTGCGGCAGATTGCCTATCAAAGGTGTGGCTTTTGAAAAGTCCGGCAACTGCTTCAAAGGCAGGCCCTGAAACTGCCCGCTGAAATTGCACAGCACCAACAAGCGCACACCATTCAGTTGGCGGGTATAGGCAAACAAGGCTGTGTGCTTGGGCAGCAGCAATTCAAAGTTGCCTTCCACGATGACGGGCCATGTTCTGCGCAGCGCAATCAGCTGGCGGTAATAGTGAAACAAGGAGTCGTCGTCTGTGCGAGCTTGCTGCGCATTCACCTCCGGGTGGTTGTCATTCACGGCCAGCCAAGGCTGACCCGTGGTAAAGCCCGCTTGCGGTGCGTTGGCCCACTGCATGGGTGTTCTGGCGTTGTCACGGCCCTTGGCGTGAATCGCTTTCATGACCTGCTCTGGGTTCTGACCTTTTTGCGCCACGGCGACTTGAAACATGTTGCGCGTTTCAATGTCTTGGTAAGCGTCAATGTGGGGCCAGTGAACATTGGTCATTCCCAACTCTTCACCTTGGTAGATGAAGGGCGTGCCTTGCATCATGTGCAGACAGGTGGCCAACATTTTTCCCGAACGAACTCTGAACAGACCGTCGTCGCCAAACCTCGAAATGGCACGCGGTTGGTCGTGGTTGCACCAGTACAAACTGTTCCAGCCTTTGCCATGCAAGCCCGTTTGCCAATGGCTCAAACTGGCTTTCAGATCGGGCAAGTGCAGCGGCTTGAGGGCCCACTTGCCTTTGCCCGGTTGGCTGTCAACGTCCATGTGTTCAAACTGAAACACCATGTTCAAGGCGCCTGTCTTGGCGTCGGTGATGGCTTGCGCTTGTTCAACCGTTGCGCAAGGTGATTCACCCACGGTGATGCAATCGTAATGGTCCAGTACCTCGCGTCGCATTTCAAGCATGAATTCGACGAAGCGTGGCCCGTGCGTCACCATCTCAAACGCGGGCTGCAAAAATCCATCCTGAACCACCGGGGCATCGGGCAGGCTAGGCGCTTGTTGCCCCTCCGCGTCCATTTGCCAGGGCTTGGAGATCATGTTGATCACGTCCATCCGAAAGCCGCCCACACCCTTCTTCAACCAGAAGTGCATCAAGTCATACACCGCTTGCCTGACCTTGGGATTTTCCCAATTCAGGTCGGGCTGCTTCTTGGAAAACATGTGGAGGTAATACTCGCCCGTGGCTTCATTGAAGGTCCAGGCCGAGCCATTGAAAGCTGCTTCCCAGTTGGTAGGCTCGCGCCCTTCCACAGGGTCCTGCCAAATGTAAAAGTCGTGATACGGGTTGTCGCGCGAACTGCGGGCTTGCTGGAACCACTCGTGCTCATCGGAGGTGTGGTTCACCACCAAGTCCATCATCAAGCGAATGCCGCGAGCAGTCATGCCAGCCAGCATGGCGTCAAAGTCGGCCATCGTGCCGAACTCTTTCATGATGCTGCGGTAGTCGCGGATGTCGTAGCCGTTGTCGTCGTTAGGGGAGTCGTACACCGGTGACAACCACACAATGCCCACGCCTAAAGTTTCGAGGTGCTCCAACTTGCCGGTGATGCCGGGCAAGTCGCCAATGCCGTCGCCATTGCTGTCGGCAAACGAGCGCGGATAGATTTGATAGGCGACCTGTTGGCGCCAATCGTTTGAAACGATAGGCATGTCAGTTGGGCAATTCCACGGTGCGCTGGCAGGCCATGCCGCGGCTGTCAAACAAATGCAATTGGTCGGGCAACATGCACAAATTGAGTGAGGTGCCCGCGCTGGTGGTGGCACTGCCTTCCACTTTCACGGTGGTCACGGCTTGGCCTTCGCCCATTTGCACATAGAGCAAAGACGAATCACCCAAGCGCTCAATGTGTTGCAAGTGGCCTGCCACGTTGCTGCCTGCGCCAGAGGATGTCAATGGAATGTGCTCGGGCCGGATGCCCAGTTGCACGCGCTCACCCGCTTTCAAGTGGCGTGCATCCACCGCGGCCTTGATCAATTGTTCGCCCACTTTCACCGTGGCGTAGCCTTCTTGTGCATCGACCAAATGGCCGTGCAACAAATTCATTTTGGGTGACCCAATGAACTCCGCCACAAACAGACTCACAGGGCGGTGGTACAGGTTCATGGGGGTGCCCACTTGGGCCACGCTGCCGCGCTCTTGAATCAGGGCGCCTGTGTGCAGCAGCACAATTTTGTTGGCCAAGGTCATGGCCTCCACCTGATCGTGCGTGACGTAAATCATGCTGGCCGAATTCATGTCTTTGTGCAGCTTGGCAATTTCCAAACGCGTTTGCACGCGCAAGGCGGCATCCAGATTGGACAGCGGCTCATCAAACAAAAACAGCTTGGGCTCTTTCACGATGGCGCGGCCAATGGCCACGCGTTGGCGCTGGCCACCTGACAAAGCTTTGGGCAAACGGTCGAGCAAAGGCGTGAGTTGCAAAATGTCGGCAGCCGCCTTCACCTTGCGATCGATCTCGGCTTTGTCAGAGCCCAACACGCGCAGACCAAAAGCCATGTTTTCGCCCACCGTCATGTGCGGGTACAGCGCATAGCTTTGGAACACCATGGCCACGCCGCGCTTGGCCGGTGGCAAATCATTCACACGCTGACCTTCAATCAGCAAGTCACCTGATGTGATGTCCTCCAGGCCCGCCACCATGCGCAGCAGGGTGGACTTGCCGCAGCCCGAAGGGCCCACAAACACACAAAACTCACCTTGTTCGATGGTGAGGTTGGCGTTGTTGATCGTCAAAGGTAACTCGGGTGAGTAACGCTTGCAGACGTTTTGGAAATCAATGCGTGACATGCTGGTCTCCGATGTCAGTTCAAAAAAGGTGCGAAGTCAAAGGCAGGGTCATGGCGTGCATCAAAGTGCCAACAGCAAAGCGCCATAGGCGTCAAATTTCAGGCTGTCGCCTGCCACGCTGCCGCCACCCAAACCGGGGACGGGCAAGACCGCTGCCGACTTGAAGTTGGCAGGCAAGTCCATGCTGGCGGCGCTGTCGCTGAAGTTGAAGGCGCACAAAACTTTCTGGCCCTCGTGTTCGCGCACAAAGGCCATCACTTGGGTGTGCACTGGCAGCAAAGCTTGATCGCCATGCAACAACACGCCTTGACCTTTGCGCCATGCGAGCAAAGCGCGGTAGAAGTTCAGCAAAGACTGAGGGTCTTTGTCTTGTTCCGACACAGCCAGCGCGCGATAGGCTTCGGTCAAAGGCAGCCAAGGCTTGTGAGCACCGTTGCCAAAGCCCATGTCGGCGGCTTTGCCATCCCAAGGCATGGGCGTGCGGCAGCCGTCGCGCCCTTTGAATTCGGGCCACATGGTGATGCCATACGGGTCTTGCAAATCTTCGTAAGCCACTTGGGCTTCGGGCAAGCCCAGCTCATCGCCTTGGTACAAACAGGGCGAGCCGCGCAGGCACATTTGGAAAGCCGCTGCAATGCGGAGTTTGCGCACATCGGCCGACTCACCACCCCATCGCGAACCCACACGCACCACGTCGTGGTTGGACAAAGCCCATGAGGGCCAGCCGGTG
>CALEYZ010000091.1 GCA_937928195.1 uncultured Limnohabitans sp. | reverse complement strand
GCTTGGCCTGCAAGACAGCTCGGCTGATGCCCCCCAGGGTGTCGAAATAGGTGTCGATGCTGGTGATGCCCAGCTCCACCGAATCCAGGTTTTGATAGGTCAAAGAGACACTGGCCAGCGTGCTTTGCAGCACGGCATTGTTGCGAACGGGCCGCCCTTCACGCCCATACGCAAAGCCTTTGCGCGCTGTAAAGGCATCGCCCAGTTCGTCTTCTTGTTGCCAGGAGGAGCTGTCGACCAGCATGTTGACGTTGGAGCCGTAGGCACCTTCGGTATTGCCAAACACACGCAAAGAAGCGGCCTCTAAGTCGCCGCCATGCTCAGCCATGTAGGCCAAGGCGTGCTTGCGTATAAAGTTCATCTCCAAGGGCTCATCGGCACTGGCGGCCAAGAAGCTGGCTTCGGCCAACAACTTGATTTGCATGGGTAGCAAATCGCGGAAAATGCCAGACAAGGTGATGACCACGTCAATGCGAGGGCGTTGCAATTCGCTCAAAGGTATCAACTGCGCACCGGCCAATCGGCCGTAGCTGTCAAAACGTGGTGCGGTGCCCATCAAGGCCAAGGCCTGTGACATGGGGCCGCCTTCGGTCTTAAGGTTATCAGTGCCCCACAACACCATGGCAATGGACTCTGGCAAACCTGAGCCATCTTGTGCATAGCGGTCCAGTAATTTTTGCGCTTGCTTCTGACCATCACGGACGGCAAAAGCAGTGGGCAATTTGAAGGGGTCGAGCCCGTGTAAGTTGCGGCCTGTGGGCAGTACATCTGGATTGCGCAACAAGTCGCCACCGGGTGCGGGCAATGCATATCGTCCATCCAGGGCACGCAGCAAACCACTCAGCTCGCTTTCTTGGCTGAGCAACACATTGGATTCCACCAATTGGTGCAAGGCATCGCGCTGTGCTTGTGTGAGGTGCTTGGCGGAGCGGTTGAGCTTGTCTTCGCTTTCGCCGTCGACCAAATGTTCTAACAATTCAGGCTCTTCCATGCCCATGGCTTGGGCCATGGCTTTCAAAGTGGTCAGTCGTTGTGAACGAGTTGGCAATTGACCAATCACGTGCAAGCCTTCAGGAATGAGGGAGTACTCCATTTCGAGCAATTGATCGACCAAGGAATTGATCCAAGGCTCAACAATTTGTGCTGTGGTCTCAATCTGGACGGGTACTTTCAACTCCAACTCGAGCGCTTGCTGATGGATCATGGCGGCCAAGTCGTTGCGCTCTTCGCTGCCTTCATCGTCTAATGAGCGCCATCTGTCCAAAGTTTGCTTCAAGTCCAACAGGCCTTTGTACAAACCTGATTCCGCAAAGGTTGGGGGCAAATAGCTCACCAAGGTGGCGCTGCCACGACGTTTGGCAATGGCACCCTCAGAGGGGTTGTTGGAGGCGTAGAAATACAAGTTGGGCAAGTCGTCAATCAAACGATCGGGCCAGCAATTGCCAGACAGACCAGATTGCTTGCCTGGCATGAACTCCAGCGCGCCATGGGTGCCAAAGTGCAACACGGCATCGGCTTGGAATTCTTTGCGCAAGTAGCGGTAGAAAGCGCTGAAGGCGTGCGTGGGGGCAAAGCCTGCTTCAAACAGCAAGCGCATCGGGTCGCCTTCGTAACCAAAGCCTGGCTGAATGCACACCAAGGCTTGACCCAATTGCACGCCTTGGACAAACAGGCCTTGGCCATTGGTCAATTGCTTACCTGGGGCTGGGCCCCATTGCGCTTCAATTTGTTTCAACCAACGCTCATTCTTGACGTGTTCAGATGCGGGAATGATGTGGTGAACATTGGCATCGGCGCCGTACAGTTCGCGGTTGCCATTCAGCACCATCTCGCGTAAGGCGTCTGCATTGGCGGGCACTTCGACGTTGTAGCCTTCGTTGGACAGCGTTTTGAGGGTGTTGAACAAAGATTCAAAGACCGACAAATAGGCTGCAGTGCCCACATTGCCACTGTTGGGTGGGAAGTTGAAAATGACCAAGGCCAGCTTGCGCTCGCTTCTTTGTTTCAAGCGGCTTTGCACCAGCTTTTCAACGCGCCTAGACAGCATGTCGGTGCGCTCTGCGCAAGTGAACATGTCTTGCGATTGGTGTTCTGTGGTGAAGTGGCAGTTGCGCTCGCAACCTGTGCAGCTGGTGCCGGCAGGGCCAGGTCTGCCGCCATAGACCATGGGAATGGTGGAGCCATCTAGCTCGGGAATGGCCACCATGATGGTGCTCTCAACGGGCATCAAGCCGCGCTGTGAGCCACCCCATTGTTCGAGCGATTGAAACTCTACTGGATGCGCTGCAATGTAAGGGACATCGAGTTGCGCCAAAATTTGTTCAGCGGCTTTGGCATCGTTGTAGGCAGGGCCACCGACCAATGAAAAGCCGGTGAGCGACACCAAGGCATCGATTTGGCTTTTGCCATCTTTGATGAAGAAATTTTCAATGGCAGGACGTGAATCTAAACCGCTGGCAAATGCGGGTATCACTCGCAAACCACGTGACTCAATGGCTGCAATGACGGCATCGTAATGAAGGGCATTCCCTGCCAATAAATAGGAACGCAGCAGCAACAAGCCCACAGCCGGTTTGTCTTCTGAACCGCGCGGCAACTGTTGCAAAATCTCTGCGATCTTCCCCTTCATTTTGGGGTGATACAAGCCTACTTCTGGGTATTCAATGGGTTCGTCAGCATCTGCCAATTGGCGATAGCCTGGTCGTTTGGGGTCGGCATAACGTTTGACCAACATCAGAATCATGTTGGTGATGTTTTGCTCAGACCCAGCCAGCCAATAGCGCATGGTCAAGAAGAAGTAGCGCAAATCTTGCGCTGTGCCAGGGATGAAGCGAAGCAATTTGGGCAAGCGACGCAGCATGGCCATTTGCTTGGCGCCTTCTGACTTGCTGGAGGTTTTTTCTTCTGCATTTTCTTTGGCTTTGGGACGGAGTTTTTTCAACAATTCCATCAAACCCGAAGACTTGCCACCCATGGTCAGTTTGCCCATGCGTGTCAGTTGCATGACCGGGGGCGCAGACATGATGCACACCATCGCATCGCAGTGATCGCGCCTGGCTTTCATGGCTTCAATGACCGGCAGATAGTGGTCTTCCATGAACAACATGGTGGCAATGACCATGTCAGCACGCTCAATGTCGTGCAAACATTTATGCAAAGCATCGTCACTGGCCCGGTACTCACTGGCCGCATGCAACCTGAGCTCCAAGCCTGGCATTTTTTGCGCCAGACGTGCCGCAGAGCGATTCGCTGCACTCGACAGGTGAGTGTCGAGTGTCAGCATCACCACACGCATGTGCGTGCTGTGACTTTTTGACTCAGCGGCTGTAGTGAGCTTTGGCATCGTAAAGTGTGTCCACAGTGATGGTTGCTACGCCTTGGTCAAGGGCATATTTCTCGGTGTTACGCCGAGCTTTGCCCCGTACAAAAAATGGAATTTTTCCGAGTTCTTTTTCAGCTTCAACGCTCCAGGTGGCTTGGTTAGAAGCCGGGCGCTGCGTCACTTGTTCTTCCACCTTCATCTCGACAGGTCGTGCGCTGCCCAAGTGCGAAGGCGATGCGCCTGCGTGGAATTCAAAGTCTTGACGAGATCGGAAGAGCACACGTCTG
>CALEYZ010000090.1 GCA_937928195.1 uncultured Limnohabitans sp. | reverse complement strand
GGTTGTCGATCAGCAGACGATCGCCAAAGGACTTGCTGACGTTGGTGAACTCAAACACCTCATTGCCCAAACGCTCGGCCACGGGAATGAAAATTTCCTGGGTTTCATTGCGTTTTTGATAATCGTAATCGCTCAATTCTTCGAAGCGTGCCAAACGGGCCTTGCTCTTGGCTTGACGACCTTTGGGATTGGAACGTGCCCATTCCAATTCCTTTTTCATGGCCTTGGTGCGAGCGTCTTCGGTGCGCTGCTCTTGCTCCAAGCGGGCTTCTTTTTGCTCCAACCATGTGGAGTAGTTGCCTTTGTAAGGGATGCCGTGGCCACGGTCCAATTCCAAAATCCATTCGGCGGCGTTGTCCAAGAAATAGCGATCGTGGGTGATGGCCACCACGGTGCCGGGGAAACGCTGCAAGAACAACTCGAGCCAGTCAACACTTTCTGCGTCCAAGTGGTTGGTGGGTTCGTCGAGCAACAACATGTCGGGGCGGCTGAGCAACAAACGGCACAAAGCGACGCGGCGTTTTTCACCACCAGAGAGTTTGCCAATGACCGCATCCCATGGGGGCAAACGCAACGCGTCTGCGGCAATTTCGAGTTGGTGGTCGGAGGCATCGCCTGCTGTGGAGATGATGGCTTCCAACTTGGCTTGCTCGGCTGCAAGGGCGTCGAAATCGGCGTCTTCTTCAGCATAGGCTGCATAGACTTCTTCGAGGCGGGCTTGCGCGGCCTTCACTTCACCCATGCCACCTTCAACCGCTTCACGCACGGTTTCGTTGGGGTCCATTTGGGGCTCTTGCGGCAGATAGCCGATTTTGAGGCCGGCCATGGGAATGGCTTCGCCCTCAATCTCTTTGTCGATGCCGGCCATGATTTTCAGCAAGGTCGACTTGCCAGAACCGTTCAAACCGAGCACACCAATTTTGGCGCCTGGGAAGAAGCTGAGAGAAATGTCTTTGAGAATTTGACGCTTCGGCGGCACGATCTTGCCGACGCGGTTCATGGAAAAAACGTATTGGGCCATGGCTGGGATGCTCTTCAAAAGGGAGGGGAATGTGCATTTTCCGGAATGGAAAAGATAAATTCCCGAACCCGCGATTATCCCAGTCTTTGGCGCCCTACTCCACCTTTAGCGTGCTCGAAATCTTTCAAATTACAGGATGCGGTCGCCTGATTTGCCACTTCGGCTGGAAAACTGGACCAAGGCATCCTGGGTTTCCAGCCCAATTCGGGCCGCTCGCCCGCCATAAACCTCAGATTTAAGCCATTCAGCCTCGGCATCCAAGGCCTCCGTCGATTTCACTGCGGTGTACCAAACCTTGGACTCCGCATCCCAGCGGTAGCCTCGGGCTTTGAGCTTGTCTTTGGTCTCAAAGGGTGAGCCAAAGGCTTTGACCACGGTGCGTGCGTTTTCAGCCGTTTTGAAAAGCTGCTGAAGGCCCGTGAGGCTGACGTCTGGGTTGTCGGTCTTGAGGGGTGAGGCCAAAACGCGCAGCAAAGCGTGGCAATCGACTTGGGCGCGGTGGGCGTCATAAAACCAACCCAGTTCACTGCACAAAAACTCAAGTTTGGCCGAGCCCAAACCTTGTGCTTTCCAATCAATGCCTTGAAACGAACAAGCCCAGGCCTTGTGCTCAAACACACTCAGTCGGTTTTCGACAAAGGGGCGGTCAAAGCCCGCGTTGTGTGCCACGATGAGGTCGGCGCGTTCCACCATGTCTTTGATTGTGGCCTCGTTCAGCTTTTGACCTTTGACATCTTTGCTGGTGATGCCTGTGAGCTTCACGATTTCAGGCGGGATGGGACGCCCCGGATCTTCAAAGTCTTCATAAACCTCGACCTCGCCCACGGGTTGCCCCGTTTGCAGGTCAACGTCCACGGCCAGCATGGCCAACTCGATGATGTTTTCGGCACGCCAATCCAAGCCTGTGGTTTCGGTGTCCAAAATTAAGACGCGCTTGGTGGGGCCACCTGTGCCCGCACCAAAATTCAAAACAGGTACCAAGCGTCGCTTCACTTTGTAATCGGGGTGTGCCGACAGTTGGTCAGCCATGACGTCAAAATTCATGTCATTCTTTTGGGTTGTCACCGCACTTGGGGCAGTGTTTGGCGCACTGTTTGGCGCACTGTTTGGTTCAGGCACATTGTCTAGCAAATCAAATTGGAGTTGGGTCATTGGCGGGTCTAGAGGGTGTCAAAGTGCGTCATGGCGCGTCAAAGGGTTTGCAGAAGCGGTTCAACTGAAAGCCAGCAACAAAGCCTTATTTTGACCGATGAAACAGGGCGTCCGCCAAGCCACCACTGCGGACCACACGTTGCGTCACCGCGGTCCACAGAACAGCGGGATTGGGAACCCACCAACTGAGACGTGATTTAGCCCGTGTCACACCGGTGTAAATTAACTCTCGCGTGAGCACAGGCGCATCTTTGTCGGGTAACACCATCAGCACATGGTCGTACTCTGAGCCCTGCGATTTGTGCACCGTCATGGCCCACACGGTTTCAACCGCATCCAAGCGAGAAGGCAGCACCCATCTCACGCCGCCTTTGCCATCGGGGAACGCCACACGCAAGCCATGGGCCGTGGGCAAGCATTGACCGACATCGCCGTTCATCAAATTCAAATGATAGTCGTTGCGCGTCACCATGATGGGACGGCCCACAAACCATCCATCGTGTGCCGCAGCCTGCTGCACGCCTTTGTCACCGGCAGGCGATAAACCCAGTGCCACCGCAATGCGATCGTTCAAGGTCTGCACGCCCCAAGCACCTTGACGCAGGGCGCAAAGCACCTGAAATTCGCTGAAACTGTTGAGCAATTGCAAGGCTTGTGTGCTGTCGCAGACAGCACCTGTTTGTCGCAACGGGTTCAACAGAGACAACCAATTAGCCCAACCGGACCGAAGGCTTGTGACCACGGCGGGATGCAATTGCGCATGAGGCCTCTCACGCCAGGCATCGGGCCATCGCAGCATTTCTGGCGCTTGCTCTGCAGTCAGCGCATCGGCAGTGGGCAAGGCCTGCCAGCAGGCTTTGAGGGCGTCACGTTGCCCCTCATTGATCAATTTGGCCCACTGGCCAATGGCACTGTGTTGATGGAAACGACGGCTGACATGCAGCACCGCTGTTTGTTCCGGCAACGCAAGGGCTTGCCCGCTGCGCGCCTGCGTGTTGTCATCCGATTGCTGGGCACCCTCGCACAATTGTGACCATACGGCGCCAGCTTCCACAGATGCCAACTGGTCTTTGTCGCCCAACAACACCAAGCGAGCCTGCGCAGGCACACAGCGCATCAAACGCGCCATGAGCTCCAGATCAATCATGGATGCTTCATCCACCACCACGAGGTCAGTGGCCAAGAGGGGGGCAGGCTTGGCTGCGGCGTCTGGGTTGTATTGCAGCAATTGGTGCAAAGTGACCGCTTGAGATGGGATGCCTTCAGCCCAGCCCTCCGGCAAGCTGGCCAAGGCCGATTGAATCGACGCACTCAAGCGACTGGCAGCCTTGCCTGTAGGCGCCGCCAAATGAATTCGCAAGGCCTGTTGGCGATCGCGTGCGGCACGCTGAAGTAGCGCCAACAGGCGAACCACCGTGGTGGTTTTGCCGGTGCCAGGCCCCCCTGTGATGAGCGTAAGCCCTGCACGCAATGCTTTGGCACAGGCAATGCGCTGCCAATCTGTTGCGTCACCTTCTGGACCAAACAAAGCATCTAATTTTTCAGCTGTGTCGTGTGGCACTTCAAAGGGCGTCGCCAAACGCCATTGAATGGCGGTTTGAATGGTTTGCTCAGCGTGCCATGCTCGCCTCAGGTAAACGCGTTGGGCTTGTCCATCTTCTTGCAACGACAACACCAAGGGCGAATGATCGCCCATGGCCCAAGGTAGCGTTTGGGCGGCCTCTGCCCAAGGGTTCACCGCGGGTGAAAACAAGTCAACGGGTTCTGCATTGTTGCGGGCGACCGCAGCAGACTGGTTCAGCGATTTGATCTGCGCATCAGACCAGTCGAGCAAATGAGCTGCGTCATGCCACAAACTTTCAAGGTCCAAGCAAGCATGACCGCGCCCCATCTGATGACTCACCAACAAGGCCAGCAAATCATGCAAGGCATGGGTACTGGCCTGATGAGACTTTAAAAATTTCAGCCACGCCACATCCAAAGCGGTCCAGGGCCAAGTGACCATGACCGATGCTGGTTGTGGCACCGCCAAATTTTGGGCAGCACGTGGAAAGCTTGTCATGCCAAGGCACCTTTCTCTGTCGCAGGCGAATGCAACTTGAAAGCCTTGTCGAGTGCATCAATCAGCTCGAACGGGGGACGACTGAAGTACACGCCCTGCCCTTCCTGGTCAATGCCGCGCAAGTAAAGGTAGATGGCACCGCCCATGTGCTGCTCGTAGCTGTAATCTTTCAAGCGCGACTTTAATAGACGGTGCACAGCCACGATGTACAAGGTGTATTGCACGTCGTAGCGATGGCTCAGCATGCTGCCAGTGAGCTTGTCTAAGCTGTAGCTCGGTAACTTGTTCGACTTGTAGTCGAGCACGTAGTAACGACCTTGGTGTTCCAACACAATGTCCATGAACCCTGTGAGCAAGCCATTCAGTTGTTGCGTTTGCAAACTGGGACGGGTTTGCCCGGGATGCAAGGCATCGCAAATCAAGCGGTCCATGTGCTGTGTTGAAACACCATGTGTTTTGAAGGTGAAGCCCATTTCGGGCCAGGCGTTTTGGCTGTTGAGTTGCGACAAGCTCAAACAATGTTGATCTGACCCCAATTGAGCGGCGGCACATTGGCGGATGAGTTGGAGGCACAGGGCTTGGTGCTCGGGGCTCAGCTGCAGGCTCTCGGCTTGGGTTTGCCACCAGCGCTGCCAGCGGAGTTTGGTTTCGACGGGCAGCGACTGTGGGTCTTGCAGGATGGGCCAGGCTTCTTTGAGTTGCCATTCAAACAAGTCGTGCAGCAAGGTACCGTAGGCGCTGCCTGCTGGGAAATCGTTGTACTGCGGTGGCGCCGCTATTGCCAGCGCTTGTTCGCCAAGTTCACTCACGTCATTTTGAAAGTCGTTGTGAACCGGGTTGTCGATTTGGGCATCTAACCAGCGTTCTTCTCTTGCCAACCCAGAATCGGATGAAGGTGAATGGGCATCCGTTAAATTGCGTGTCAACCCGCTGAAACTGGCTGTCCAACCAGCGCGAGGCAAGGTGCGCGTGGGCTGCCTTGCCGGCGTGGGGGCGTCTGTATGCGCGGACTGAAGGGGCACATGCACATTGACATCGGCTTCGGGTGCACGGACAAGGGCAATGTCGTCGCAGCGTGCCCAGGCCTGCAATTTTTCTTGCAAGTCATCGGCTGAAGTTCGCCCCAACAACACGCTGATGGCGCTCTGGGCTTGCGTCTCTTTGGCCTTGAAATCATCTTTTCGTTGCGCCACGCCCATCCACATCGCTTGCTGCGCGCGCGTCAAAGCCACGTACAACAAGCGAATGTCCTCTTGCAATCGCTCTTCAGGCGATCGGAGTGAATCGTCTTTGTCTTCTCTGAAATTGGACACAAAGGGCAAAAAGACCAAGGGGTACTGCAAGCCTTTGGCTTTGTGAAAGGTGATGACTTGCACCAGCGCCGCATCGGTCTCCAGCCGCATTTGGGCCGCTTCACCTTGTGTTTGAGGATTGGCCAATTGATCGGTCAGGAAACGCAGCAAGGCCGTCTCACCTTGCAAACTGAGGCTGGCCGATTGCAGCAACTCACCCAGGTGCAAGAGATTGGTCAAGCGCCGTTCGGCGGTATCGCCTTCAGCTTGCATGCGACGACCCATGTCTTGCTCATGCACCATTTTGTAGAGCATGGGCAAAAAGCCTTGGCGTTGCCAGGTCTGATGCCACGCATTGAAACGCTCGACCCACATGTCCCACACATCTTCAGACTTGAACACGTGTTCGATTTCAGTCAGGCTGAGGCACAAAGTTCGGGTGGTGAGCGCTGCACGCAGCAGTTTGGCGTTGCGCGCTTTCAAGACGGCTTCCAAAATGCACGCCAAGTCGAGCGCTTCTCGGGTGGCGTACACACTGTCGCGGTCAGACAAGTACACACTGCGCACGCCACGCTGGGCCAGGGCGTGGCGAATTTTTTTGGCTTCGTTGCCGTCTCTGACCAGGACGGCCATTTGGCCGGGCTGCGCCACACGATCATTCAGCAGCGCAACCATTTGGGTGGCGCAAACCTGCGCCATCGCGTCGCCGTATTGCGTGCCACTCAGCGGCTTTTCTGAATCCAAATGCCAAACAGTGAGTGCTGGCAATTTTTGACCATCGGCCGTGCGAAGACTGGCCGCTTTGGCGGGCATGGGTGTTTGGACAGACTCAAATGGCACCTCACCAAATGGTTTTGTTGCCGCACTGAAAAGATGATTGACGGCATTCACCACTTCTTGGCTTGAGCGGAAATTATCTGTGAGTGTCCAAATCGATTCGGCGGTGTGACGTGCGTTCAGGTAAGTTTGCAAGTCGGCGCCACGGAAACTGTAAATGGCTTGTTTGGGATCGCCGATCATCAAGAACGCACTGGCGACCTGCTCGGCAGCTTGACCGGCGACGGCAGCATGGCCATAAATACGCGACAGCGACTCGTATTGCCATGGATCGGTGTCTTGAAACTCGTCCACCATGGCCACTGGAAATTGCGCCCGAATCATCTGCGGCAGCCGAGTGCCTTCGGCATGAAGGGCCGCATGCAGGCGTTGCAACAAATCAGAAAAATCGAAACTGGCCAAGCGCTTCTTTTGTTGCAAATAAGCACGGCCGACTTGAACGGCAGCATGCCGAAGCAAGTCAAATCCAATGTCAGGTTCAGCGTCGCGTTGCAGCATCCATTCGCCGATGGCCGTCCACACGCCGTGCACATCGTCCATGGGAGGCACGCCTTTTTTCAAGCTGGCATTGAGCTTGTCCAGAGTGAATTTTTTCAGGGTTTCGATGTCTCCATCCTCACCTGAAGCCCACTCCGACAAATGCGAGACAAAGTAGGCGTGCCTTTTGGCAACGTAAATGTTCCCTTTGAGGTCTTTGTCGAGGGCTTTGGCCAGCAGGCTCAGTGCAGATTGCATGTGGGTGGCCAACAACTGCCGGGCCGTGGCCTCCAAATGCAAGCATGTATCCTGCCACTGCGACCACGCGTTCAGTGCGGCCTTCGGATCGGGGTCTTGCGCTGCATCTGGAAATCCACCGGGTGTTTTTTCAAATTTTTGCCACAGCGATTGAATGTTCTTGAGCAAGGCCTCAGGGCTTGTACCCAAGGCCTTCATAGCACCCAGTTGTTTGGCCTCCAATGGGTATACAAATTCTCGCCAATAATCTTTCACCAACTTCAGTTTCAAAGCGGGTGCGTCGTCCAAACGTTTTTGATCAAACAAACTTTGACTGTCAAAAGCGTGCTGCCGCAACATGCGACTTGACCAACTGTGAATGGTGTAAATGGCGGCTTCGTCCATCCATTGCGCCGCCTCGTCCAAGCGCGCAGCGTGGTCGCTGTTCCGATCCGTGCCCAACGCAGTTTGCAAGTGCCGCAAAAAGTCATCAGCCTCCTTCAGTTGACCCCTGAAAAACTGTGCTGCTTGGGCCAAGCGCTCGCGGATGCGATCCCTCAGCTCGGCCGTGGCCGCTTCGGTGAACGTCATGACCAAAATTTGCGGCGGCATCAAGCCCTGCCCTTGCCATCCATGGCCCAGAATCAGGCGCACATACAAGGCGGCCAAGGTCCAGGTTTTACCCGTGCCTGCACTGGCCTCAATGAGTTGAATGCCTTGCAGGGGCAAGGCCAACACATCGAGCTTTTGAGTCACCAAGGGCTTCATGTCGCCACCCCTTCCATGACGGCTGTGCGAATCAGGTCCGCATACAAAACGGGGGCCCAGTCTGGCAAGCCCAAGCGAAGTGGTTCAAAATTGTCGAATGAACGCTGCACATACAAAGAGCGTGCAAAGTCAGTGTCTTCTGCAAAGCTGTCTTGAAATGCTTTGCTGGCCTTGTCCAAGGCCAAGTCGATCACATGATGCGGGTCAAGGTCTTTGTCAGACTGCGATTGGCGTGCTTGCTCGGCTGCGAACGCCAACCCAGCTTTGAAGGTGATGGGCAACGGTCGTGACCATGCCTGAAGGTAAGCGGCCAACCACTGTGTCAACACCAGTTGGGCTTGCAAAACCGGAAGCGTTGGTAAGACGGTAACGCCATCCAGTCCCACCGCCACAGTTCGCACATCCCATCCCGCCGCACACAACAACACGTGCTGGGGCCACAAGTTGACCAAAACATCTGCACGGGGTGTTTGTTGCTCCTTTTGACCTGTGGCCACAGCGCCTGGCCTCAAGGTCATTTGCAGGCACCCCGCATCACCTTGTCGCAACCCTGGAACGTCTGCACTGATGCGAACATCGCCCCAAGGCATGGTCACATCAAGTGCAATGGATTGGGTTGGCAACTCCATTGGATAAAGCTCAAAGTAGGTTGATGCACGGTCTTTGACCCGCAGTGCTGCATCGTATTGCTGCTTCAACCCCAGCTGACCAGCAGCCCCCATGGGCAATTGGCCTGCCAACTTTTCTGCTTCGAATTGCTGATCGATGTCGGGAGCCTCTAAAAGTGCGCGACCCAAAGCGTAGCGTTCAAGACCCGTGAGTACAAAATTTTCATCATCTTGCAGCGCCTCTTCTGGCCCAATCAGTTGAACTCCTAGACGACTGCGCCAATAAATCTCCACGGGTTGTTTGAGCAAGCGCATGCATTCTGCGATTGGCCATTCTGTGATCTGCGGCATGTCACCCTCGGGCATGACATTAACGACAGAAGACGACTGGGCGGGGCTTTGAATTTGCTGCGCGGTCTCCCAATCGTCTGCATACGTGAAAAAATCTGCATTCGGTTTGAAATACTGCGCAGAAAAAGCTTGCAAGGGCTGCAAGACGGCCTGTGTCTCTGGCGTGAACCGCGCCTTGAGGGCATCGCGCAACTGCGAGACCAAGACCGAGGGCGGCATGGCTTGGTTGTCGGTTGACCGGCGGCCTTGCCAGCTGATGTAAAGCTTCTCGCGCGCCGACAGAAAGGCTTCCAAGAACAAGTAACGATCGTCTTCTCGTCGCGAACGGTCACCGGCGCGCCAGTGGTCGGTCATCAAATCAAAATCACGGGGTGTGCTTTGACGCGGATAGGCGCCATCGTTCATACCCAGTAGACACAAGCCTTTGAAGGGAATGGCTCGCATGGGCATGAGGGTAGAAAACTGTACACCACCACCAAAGAATCTTTGCTGTAAACCCGCAGACTCTAGGCCTGAAAGCCAGTGTTCGCGAACCACCGTCAAGGGCAAAGGTTCTGACAACCCAGCCTGGTCACACAGTGAATGCCATTGGGTGAGTTCTTGCTTCAAGCGCAACAGCAAACGTTCATCGGCTTCGTTATCTGCTTCAAAAAAGCGCGCCAAGAGCGCATGCATCACAGCGCACCAATCAGCAGGGGTATGTTCTGCACTCAATTGTTCTAAGCTGATGGCCACTGAATCTAACCAAGCGGCCAAGTAACCCACTTTGAGTGCGCTCAAGCCTGCCACTTGCGGCAGCGGCAACACACCCTGCCAAGACGCTCCACCCTCTGCTTGACCTGCGGCATAGCCCAACAGCAAACGTTCTAGACCATAGGCCCATGTATTTTGTTTCGCATGGGGCATGTTGCTGGGCATTCCCCATTGTTGGCGATGTGCAGGGTCAAGTCCCCACCGAACAGCAGCGGCCTGCAACCACGCTTTCAGCGTTTGCACATCAGCCTCGTCCATTTGAAATTTGGCCCGTACCGCCGAGACTTCAAACAAGCTGAGCCAGTCGGACAAGGTCACGCGAGCTTCAGGCAAGTTCAACAAAAACTCGAGCGCTTGCACCAAGGGCACTTGCCGTGGTGTGGTGTCGGCCACGGAAAATGGAATGTGCCTTGGGTGTTGCGCATGAAAACGGCCAAACACAGCCTGAATGTGGGACGCAAACGTGGCCATATCGGGCACCATGACCATCACATCGGTGGGTTTCCACGTAGGATTTTGATCAAACCAGTCCCACAAGCGATCGTGCAATATTTCAACTTCGCGCTGCGCAGAATGGGCTTGCACCATTTGCAGACTGCCGTCGTCAGCCAAGGGCTCCGGCGTATCGGGCATGGGTTTCAAGTTCAAGATGTCAGACTGAACTTGTTGCAAGCGTGTAGGCGCCTGTGTGTCTGCGGGGTCTACAAAGAAACTTTGTTTGCTCATCAAGCCCAGCGCATGCTCAGGCTGATCAAAGCGCTCAAGCGCATGCAAATAATCACGGCCTTGTTGTCCCCAAGAAGCCAGCAAAGCATGTTTCTGCGCCACCAAATCCATGTCGTGGCCCCAATATTCTTGACAGGGGTTTTGCACCATCAGAATGACTTGACACCAACGTCCCAAGGCCGCCAAAGCCTCCACCACTTGCAATGGCAAATTGGAGATGCCAAAGACCACAATGCGAGGTGGCAAGCCTTCCGGCATGACCGCATGCGCTTGCTCAATTTTGCGCATGAACTGCGAATGCACCTCCGAACGGGAGAGGCATTGCGCGGCCAACTCAGGCGTTTGCGTTTGCAACACATCCTGTTGCAACAGCTGCCACAGTTGGGCTTGCCAAAGCTGCTCTGGCGCAAGCGCTTTGCGCTCACCCTGGTGATGCAGGACAAAGTGTCCTTTGGCCCAATCGCTCAGCCAATCGGCGCGATAACTTTGGTAGCCATCGAACACGTCGGCCACTTGTTGAGCCAGCTGGTAACGCTGTCGGCCCAAGACATCGTTGTTGACATACGCCATCAAGGGCTCAACTTGGTAGGTTTTCGCAAACGCTGGCAACAAACGCCACAAGCGCCAGACCAAGGCTTGCTTGTCAAAGGGCATGGCCACAGGCACGACATCTTGGCCCAAGACCAAACGGTACATGCGCCAAATGAAACTGGAAGGCAACTCAGTTTGCGTGGCCGCACAGATGCCCATGGCACTGTCATCTGCCAAGGCCATTTCGAGCCAGTGCTTCATGCCGTTGCTCTGCACTAGCAAAGTTTCTGGCACCAAAGGGGGCAAAGGATGATTGAGAATCAAGCCTACCGTGAGATCGCGCAGGTCTTCCAGGCGGTTGCCATGGAAGACCATGAATCCTGGATGAAATGCTTGGGCCATTGAATTACAGCAAGGTCTGAATGTGAGTCTGGTTTGAATTATCGATCGAGCGCGGGCTCAAGCGGTGAGCTCCGCTATAAAAAACGCTTCAAAATTCGCTGAAACTCGTCTGCCGAGACAGGCTTGATCAAGAAGTCTTGCATGCCCGCTTTCTGAGCCAGAATTCGGTCTTCGTCCAAGACGTGTGCCGTCATGGCCACAATGGGCGTCATCTGCAGAGCTTCCGTGATTTCGATGCGTCTGATTTCATACGTGGCTGTGATGCCATCCATGCCAGGCATTTGCAGGTCCATCAGTATCAAGTCGTAACTTGCTGATCGAATTTTCTGAATGGCGACTTCACCATTTTCAGCAATGTCAACAGAGCACCCAAGCTTTTGCAACGTCCACTGCGCAAGTTGCTGATTCATGGGTGTGTCTTCAACCACCAAGACATGACCTGCATGCTTCACTTTGTCCGCATGTGTTTTTGAAATGTGCTCACCCATTTCATCGCGTTGCGTCAATTTGACCATTGCACTGTGCAATTCTTGGGCTGTGACTGGCTTGTACAAATTAGCCACCTTCACACCCAGTGTTCGGGCCAAGGCACATAGATTTTGAACATCATGGTTCAATCCAAAATCTGACAACACAAGCCAGGACAATTTGCGCCAGTGACTCGCATCTTGAGCCAATATGAAATCCGGCTCCACAAATGCCAGCATGCTGTGATCAATCACCCAAAGCGTTGGCCGTTTCAGTCCTTGCTTAAGCCATGTTTCCAAACAAGTTTGCAATGCAGCCGGTGTCACTACTTCTTGAGGTTCAATTTGTTGCGAGACCAGTAAGTTACGCAAAATTTCTCGAGCGAAGGGATTGGACTCAATGAGTACCACATCGGCGGCATGCGACAGTGCATCAATACCATGCCCAAAAACTCCCGCACTCGCAGAATTCAACGGGGTTGCAGAATCAGAAACTGACTCAAACTGCGCAGTGAACGTGAACACACTGCCACCTTCATCACGCGCCTGAACACTGATGTCACCCTTCATCAAGTTGACCAGATTCTTTGCAATGGAGAGGCCCAATCCACTGCCACCAAATTTGCGATTGACTGACGCATCGGCCTGACTAAAAGGTGAAAAAATCATGTGCATTTTTTCGTACGGAATGCCAATACCGGTGTCACTTACTTCAAATGAGCAACTGACTTTCGCGCCCGATTGCGACAAATACTTCACACGCAGTTTGACCCAACCCGTGTCACTGAATTTGAGCGCATTGCCCAACAGATTTTGCAAAACTTGGCCTAATCTCAAAGGATCACCCATGACCACTTGCGGCACTTCCGGCTCAATCACCAAGTAAAGATCAATCTTTTTTTGCTCAGCTTGAAATGCAAAACCTTTCATGGCTTGCTGACATGCAGTGTGCAGGTCAAAGACCATTGAGTCCAATGTGAGTCGATTGGCGCCCAAACGTGTGAAGTCCAAAATATCGTCAATGAGCCGCAACAGGCTTTTAGACGCGGTCCGAGACATTTCCAAATAACTCTTTTGCTCGGTATTCAAGGGCGTACCCAGTGCCAGTTCGGTCATTCCCACCATGCTGTTGATCGGTGTTCTGATTTCATGGCTCATCTGGGCCAAGAATGAAGACTTGGCTTGATTGGCCGCTTCGGCAGCATTCAAGGCACGCGACATGGCAAAACTGTCTTTTTCTCGGCGCACCCAAATGGCGGCGATGTGTCGAGTGAGCAGGTAGGTTGCCAACAGCATGAACAAAGACAAGGCAATGATGCCCTTGGAAGCCAACCACCATTGGGCCTCAACTCGGCTACGCGAAATGGCCACCGCGACAGTGACGGGTAAATTGGCAGAGGTTCGAAAATGCACTTCCAGTTTTTCAATGTCTTGATGCGCATCTTTTTGTGTATCAAAGTAACGCCCAAACTCCTGATTTTTGGCAACACTTTGGACAGCAGGCATGTCCTTGAAAACTTGGTCATTGGGAAACCACCGCTCGGAACTGCTGGCCAGAATGCGGCCTGCGTAATCGAACACATACACGGCGTCACAATCTGCATCAACAGATTCGGCAAAGCCATCAATCAAATCATTGGGATTGATCAAGGCCAGCCATCTCACCGCTTGTCCATTGGCACGTTGGGTTTTCATCGACAAAGGCAAGATGGCAATGTGCCTCAGGCTGGCATGGCCGTGGTTCAGGTCAAAAAGATTTCGCGCGGGTTGCCATCGGCCTGCAGCGAGGTCGTTGCCCACATCGCGGTCAAGTCCCATCGATGCCCACTTCACTGTGTGATTAACCACCCCTTCTTCTGAACTGGCCAGAACTTGGCCACTTTCAGAGATCATGGAAAGCGACCGAATGAAACTTGATTTTTCAATGGCGCTTTGCAGTTTGGATTGATCTTTAAAGTCTGCATCGGACCACTGATTGGCCACGGTGATCAGAGTGGTGGTGGACTCTAACGTGCGACTGACATGATTGAACAAGATGCGCGTGAGCAACTCACCTCGGGCTTGCTCGCGCTCGAGTGTGGTCCGCCTGTCTTGCCACAAATACACCGATGCAACGACCACAATGAACACGGCAATGGCGGCGCCAAATCGGTACACCCCTGAAGCTGCAGTTGTCGATGAGTGTCTCTGCGCCGTTGTCATGAATTACCCGATGGCTAACTGCGTTTTATTTCAAAACCACAATGGGATCTAAATTGTGTTGCTTGGCAAACTGCAACAAGCGACCATCTTTTTTGACCGCAGTGAGAAATGCATCGACACGCACCAACAAGCTGTTGTCACCTTTGGCAAAAGCGTACGCGTATTCAGTGGTAGGCATGTGATTGGGCAACGAGATGACTGCCGCCCAATCGGTAAGCTCAGTCATGCGCAAACTGTAAGGATAGTCCGTCATGAACGCATCCGCTCTGCCAGACAGAACTTCTTGCTCACGCGTGCCCGGCGCTTGAACTTTGACCATTCTGGCCTTTTTCAAAGACTTGCTCATGATGCCTTCCATCAGCGTGCCGGCGGCGACAGCAATGACTCGGCCGGGCTGGTCTAGGCTGTCCCACGTTTGCAAGCCCTCTTTGTTTTTGAGCGTGACAGCAAACAGACCACTTTTGAGATAAGCCTGTGAAAACTGCAACCTTGCCAATCGTTCGGCTGTCATGCCAATGGCATGCGTGGCCACATCACATCGATCTTGCTCTAGTGACTCATAGAGTTGCGAGAAGTTGCTGTCGATGTAACGCAACTTCACCCCCAACTCCTTGGCCAATTCTTGGGTGAGGTCAATGTCGATACCTGTGAGCTCACGTGTTTTGGGATTGCGGTAGGTGATGCTGTAGTACTCTGGCCAGATACAGGCTCGCAGCTCTTTGCTCTGCAACACCCTTTCAAGTCGAGTGGTCTCAGCAAAGGCAACGCCCCCCATGATCACCATCAAAAAACAACACAGACGCCGGACCATGCGAATGTCAATGCGCCGAAAAGCGGCGCACAGGGCTTGGAATGGGTGTGACTTCATGTAGGCAAAATCAATGGTTTTGGTATCAACTTTAAATTAAACACCAAAAAATTCCATCCAAGTCAATTATTCATTCTTTTGAATTAATTTCTCAGTCTGACGTTTCATGCGACAATCTGCCTGTTGCCGCCTCCAGTTGCCGCAACATCAGCACTTCTGCTGGGGTTTGACCCAGGCTCTCGCCTGTGGTTTCCATGCCCACCTGTGAATCCCATCGGTCTTTGACTGGCGGCTGTTTCCCAACAGCCTGACAAACCGATGCCATGCGCCGCTATTGGCGCCTCATCATGAAATTTGAAGAATTGAATTTGGCTCCGGCCATTCTGCAAGCCGTGCAAGAGCAAGGCTACGAGACACCTACGCCCATTCAGGCCCAAGCGATCCCTATCGTCTTGGCAGGGCATGACCTGCTGGCTGGCGCCCAAACCGGCACAGGAAAAACAGCGGCCTTCACACTGCCCATCCTGCACAAGCTCAGTTTGTCTGAAGCGGGTCGCAACAAATTTGGCGGCAAAGCCATTCGTGCTTTGGTGCTCACCCCCACTCGCGAACTGGCCGCTCAAGTTGAAGAGTCCGTCAAAGACTACGGCAAATACCTCAGTCTCCAATCCACTGTGGTGTTTGGTGGCGTGGGCATGAAACCCCAAGTTGACCGCGTCAAGCGCGGCGTCGACGTGTTGGTGGCCACACCGGGTCGCCTGCTCGACCTGCAAGGCCAAGGCCTGCTCGACTTGTCTAGCATTGAAATTTTGGTGTTGGACGAAGCCGACCGCATGCTGGACATGGGTTTCATCCATGATGTCAAGAAAGTTTTGGCCTTGGTTCCCAAAGAAAAGCAAAGCCTGCTGTTCTCGGCCACTTTCAGCGATGAAATTCGCGAGTTGGCTGCCACGCTGCTGAAGAACCCCCAAAGCATTCAGGTTACACCCAGCAACACCACCGTACAACGTATTTCTCAAGTCATCCACCCTGTGGGCCGCGGCAAGAAAAAAGAAGTGCTGGTCCACATCATCAACAAACACAATTGGAGTCAGGTGCTGGTGTTCACCCGCACCAAGTTTGGCGCCAACAATGTGGCCGACTACCTCACCAAAAACGGCATCAAGGCCATGGCCTTGCACGGCAACAAAAGCCAAACTGCGCGCACGCAAGCTTTGGCTGGCTTCAAGAGTGGCGAAATTCGCGCCCTGGTGGCCACCGACATCGCAGCCCGCGGCATTGACATTGAAGACTTGCCACACGTTGTGAATTACGAAATTCCCAACGTGTCCGAAGACTACGTGCACCGCATTGGTCGTACCGGTCGCGCCGGCGCCAGTGGCGAGGCGGTCAGTTTGGTGTGCTTGGACGAAGAAGGTTTCATGATGGAAATCGAACGCTTCACCAAGCAAGAAATTCCAGTCCAGCTGTTGGAAGGCTTTGGTCCCGAGCCAGGTGAGAAGGCAGAGCCTATCGCCATGGGTCGCCAGACTTTGTGGGGTGGCGCAGGCCGTCCACCCAGCCGCGATGTGATGCAAGCTGCGGCCAAAGCAGCGCGCTCCGACATGATGCAACGCATCCGCGAATCCAAGGGTGCTGCCGGTGAAGGCGGTGGCCGCGGCGGTCGTTCCGGTGGTGGCCAGGGTGGCGGACAAGCACGCCCCGAAGGCGGCGCAGGTCGCACACGCAATGGCCCGCCACCCTCACGTCGTGGGGGTCCTGCGCAAGGCCACCGCGGCGATCGTCAAGATCGTCCTGAAAGAAGTTTTGATGGCGCGCCATCAGACCGTTTCAACGACCGCAACAATGACCGACGCAACGACCGTGGCCCCCGCGGTGATGAGTTGCCCCGTCACATTGACCCGCTCATGACGAATCAATTTGCACGCCAAGGTGCACCCCGTCGCAACAGCGGTGGTGGCGGTGGCCAACCTGACCCAACGCGCACCAGCATTGACAGCTTGGCCGGTGGCGGCCGTGGTGGCCCACGTCGTCCCGCAGGCACCAACACAGCACCCACCGACGGCAGCGACAAGCCTGCCGGCGCGGGTGGTGATGCCAAACCCGCCGTTAAGCGCGTTCGCACCGTCGCCGCGCCAGCTGCAGCAGCTGACGGCCAATAAGGAGTAGAAACATGCTGCAACCCGCACGCAGAAAGTTCCGCAAGGAACAGAAAGGCCGCAACA